>DDTL01000106.1 GCA_002344345.1 Saprospiraceae bacterium UBA2365 | reverse complement strand
CATGAATGGGTGTTGCAGATCCCATTATTGCAGGGATCAAGTACTTTTGGTCTTATTAAGTATATTAATATTTGTAATGTATCAGGCTAAATATATATCTTGTGCCTTTCAAATAATTTAATATGCAAAATAAGATATTGATCATTGGTGTGGATGGAGGGGCGACCAAGGTAGTGGCTCATGTGGTTACAGTAGATGAAGCAGGATTTTATGAATTGGGTAAATCTGTTGCGCAGAGGCAGTACCAGGATTACCCTGGATATGACAGGCAGTTCAAACCGGTTCCTTTGCCCGCCCAACTCGCTGATTTGCAAAAGGGATTTGAACCGACAGATGAGGAAATGAAACAATCTTCTGCTTATATACAGGCATTTGCGGATGTGATCAGGGAAATTGCCGAAAGTGAAAATCAATATCATGTACTCATCGGAATGGGCATGCCCGGGCTGAAAACAAATGACAAAAGAGGGATTGCCGCACTGGCAAATGGTCCAAGAATGCCTCATTTTTGTGATTTACTCGAAGAAAAACTGGAAAAGCTTGATGTGCATCTGGTCAGTCCGGTACACAAGCTAGGCAGCGACGCGGATTACTGTGGCATGGGCGAAACCTTTGCACTGGACGGAAGTTTCAGGAATGTGAACAATGCTTACTACCTCGGTGGAGGAACGGGCGTTGCAGATGCGATGGTACTCAATGGTCATTTACTTGCTTTTGATGATGCAAAACCCTGGATCGCCAAAACCTGGGAGTTTAAATCTTCAGGTGGTTACAGCCTGGAGAGGTATATTTCTGCAAAAGGCGTCCAGTTTTTATATGGTGAATCCATCGGGATTTCAACTGAAGAACTCGATAAAAAAGGGGTTTATGGTCAGCAAATCCTAGAAATGGCTCAAAAAGGTGATCACAAGGCAGCAGAAACAATTGCAATGGTCTCAGGCCATCTTGCAAAACTCCTTTTTGAGAGAATGTCTACCTTATATTCCGGTTGGCAATCATCCTTTGAATTTATCAACGAAACTAAAACACTGGATCCGCAACATCCATTCAAAGGAACGCTCCTGGACAGGATCGTGATCGGACAACGCCTGGGTGACTGGCTGGGTTTGGATGCCGGTGCAAAAATGCTTCTCGAACCATTAAAGTCACAATTAGAGACCTTCATTCTGTCCTCGGGTGAAGAAGAATTTATACAACATTATTTATCCGGAAATAAACTGAAAAAAGGTCTGATAAAGCTTTCAAGCCTGAGAGCAGCGCCTGCTTTAGGCGCCGGAGCAGATGCATTTTTGAATTACCAAAAAAAATCCACATGCTGATACCTGATCAAATACCTGACAGAGAACCCATCTTGCGGGTAGGCATTGTTTTGCCGGAAGACAGAAGGTCTACCGTTAATTTTTTTATACATGGTAAAGCTACCATCATGGCAGATGATCAATATCTGCAGGTGGAATCATTGCCTTTCGGGATAGATGCAAATGATGAAGGCTTGTCTTTTATGTACAGAGGAGTCCGGATCCGGGCAAAATATATTTCGGTAACGCCGGAGGATGAACATGATCACGCTGAAGTCTGGCCCGTTGTGGCCGGACGTGGTTTTCACTGGTGCAAGGATATAACGGTCAAACTGATTTCAAAACTTGAATTCAGTGTATCAGATGGCTTTATCATGCTGATCAATGAATTGCCGTTGGAACAATATCTGGCCAGTGTTGCAACGTCAGAGATGAGCGCTGCCTGTCCTGAAGCCATGATCGAAGCCCAAACCATTGTTGCCCGTTCCTGGATGCTAGCGAATGTGGAGAAAAAACATGTGAACCTCGGTTTTGATGTTTGTAATGACGATTGTTGCCAACGTTTCCAGGGAATCACCCACATGACGGACCATTCACTCAAAGCGGCCCAAAAAACGAGAGGTATGGTGCTGATGTATGAAGCCAGGATCTGCGATGCCCGATATTCCAAGTCGTGCGGTGGCGTGATGGAAAAGTATGAAAACCTTTGGGAAGGAGCAGGATTGCCCTATATGCAGAACCTGGCAGATGCCAAAAATTTTCCTGCTCCGGATCTGACAGATGAACAAGAATTCCGGCGTTGGATCCATGCTCAACCTGAAGTATTTTGCAGCGGGCATTTTATACCTGAACAGGATTTGCAGCAATATTTGGGTAATGTAGATGAAGCAGGACATTATTTCAGGTGGCAAACAGACATACAACAGGAAGAATTGACCAGTCATATCAATCAAAAACTGGGTCTGAATGCCATTTACATCCATTCCATGCAGCCGATTTCGAGGGCGGGAAGCGGCAGAATGCTGGAATTGCTCATCACTTATGCAGACCACTCGGGTACCCTACATCACATAACTATATATAAAGATTACCATGTGAGGGATATTTTACATCCGTCATTTTTGTATAGTTCAGCCTGTCTGATTGACGCGATAGGGATGGAGGAAGGCATTCCTGCATCATTCAGATATACCGGAGGAGGTTGGGGGCATGGCGCAGGTTTGTGTCAGATCGGCGCATTGGGCATGTCGTTGCATGGATATTCTGTTGAGGATATTTTGAGCCATTATTATCCTGGCTCCTTTTTAACTACCTTATATTAAAGCTTTTAAGATGAATGATAAAAAGAACAAAACGCCCTGGTCGTGGATTCCCAGCCTGTATTTTGCAGAAGGAATACCGTATATCATCGTCATGTTTGTGGCTTCAGATCTCTACAAAACCATGGGTATTTCCAATGCAGCGCTGGCTTTCTGGACCAGTATCCTGTATTTACCATGGGTGATCAAACCATTGTGGAGTCCTTTTGTGGACATTGCCTGGACCAAAAGAAAATGGGTAGTTTTTACCCAATTTGCGCTGGCGCTGGCATTTTTTGGTATATCTTTCATTTTGCAATTGCCCTGGTGGTTTGTGCTCAGTCTGGTTTTTCTGTGGATGATGGCGATCATTTCAGCCACACACGACATTGCTGCTGACGGATTTTACATGCTTGCGCTGGATCAACACACACAAACTTTTTTTTCAGGGATCAGGGGAACTTTTTATCGTCTTGCCATGATCGCAGGAATGGGTTTGCTGGTTATACTGACCGGGTTGATCCTCGAACGAACCGGATTGGATGACCGTGAGATCATCATCCGAACCGTGGATCCGGGAATTCAAATCCCAGAAATTGACCCCGCTGAAATCAGCATTTCCGAAACTGAAACTCCTGAAATACTCGTTTTTCCCGAGCATCCTGTCATTCCTTTATTTACCGAAGGAGCCGTGGATTCTGCTGTGATATACCTCGCGCTTTCGGCTGCACCGGAACAGGGAGAAACCGTTCGCATCAACCTTGGACATAAAAAAGGCAGCAAGAGCATCATGTTAGCTGGAAAGAGCTTCTTTGAATTTGATCAAGGCAATTGGGATCAGCCGCAAAAAGCTGTGATACGGGCTGACCACAATTTACAAGAAATAACAGAAGCCAAATTTGCAGTACAATCCGGTGATATTGCACTGAGCTGGACGATTTCGATCGCTCTGCTCGGCGTGTTTTTCCTGCTGCTCGCCATTTACCACTCCAAAATATTGCCTTTGCCGGCAACGGACATTTCCAAATCCATGCAAACAGGTTATTGGACAGTATTGCTCAGTTTTTTTAAAAAGAAAGGGATACTCGCATCCCTGGCATTCCTGTTTTTCTATCGTTTTTCTGAATCACAACTCACCAAAATGGCGTCCCCGTTTTTGCTTGACAGTGTAGAGAATGGCGGATTGGCGCTCACTCTGACAGAAAAGGGATTTGCTTACGGAACTGTCGGGTTGATCGCTCTGCTGGCAGGAGGTATCCTTGGCGGGATAGTCGCTGCAAAATGGGGTTTGAAAAAATGGATCTGGTGGATGGCACTGGCAATCAACGTTCCCAATGTCGTGTATGTCTATATGGCTTTTGCCCAACCTGACAATCTGGTAGTGATCAATTTATGCATAGCCCTGGAGCAATTTGGCTATGGGTTTGGATTTACCGCTTATATGCTTTACATGCTTTACCTTGCAGGACAGGGCGAACACAAAACGGCGCATTATGCTCTGGCAACAGGCTTCATGGCGTTGGGTATGATGCTGCCGGGTATGATCAGCGGATACATGCAGGAGATACTGGGTTATCAAATGTTTTTCATTTATATTTTGCTGTGTACGATCCCTGGATTTCTCACTGTTTTTTTCATCAAAATCGATCCGGCTTTCGGACTCAAAAAAGGCAATGGCGATGCTTAGATATCTCTTTTTTTTGCTGGTGTTTCCTTTATTTTCCACCCAACCGCCGGCCGGAGCCGAAGTGAAACCAAATAAAGTAAAATCGGGTCTGGAGGTGCTGATGTCCATCGATTTTAAGCCACTGCATGGCAAAAGGGTAGGGCTGATCACCAATCCTACCGGGGTAACGTCTGAACTGAAATCCACCATCGATGTCCTGTTTGAGTCGGATAAAGTCAATCTGGTCGCATTATTCGGGCCTGAACACGGGGTCAGGGGTGAATTTGCCGCAGGAGAAAAAATTGAATCTGCCATAGATCCGGTAACAAAAATTCCCATTTACTCGCTCTACGGAACTGCCACCAAGCCTTCTTCTGAAATGCTTAAAGAAATCGACGTACTGGTCTATGACATACAGGATATAGGATGCCGTTCGTATACCTACATCAGCACCATGGGACTGGCCATGGATGCCGCTGCTGAAGCCGGCATCGAATTCATGGTGCTGGACAGACCCAATCCGTTGGGCGGGGAAAAGATCGAAGGGCCGGTCGCTGAAAAGGAGTTGTTTTCCCTGGTAGGCGCTTTTCCCATACCCTATGTATACGGTCTGACAGCCGGTGAACTGTCCAGGATGATCAATAAGGAAGTCTGGCTAAAGAACGGAAAATCCTGCAGACTGACGGTCATCAAAATGAAGGGCTGGAAGCGAAGTATGCAATTTAAAGATACCGGTTTGCCCTGGGTGCCTTCGTCTCCGCATGTGCCTTTGGCAGAAACAGCCTGTCATTATGTTTCGACAGGTATTTTGGGAGAACTGGGCGTGATCCACATCGGCATTGGGTACACCCTTCCTTTCGGCATTTTGGGACATAAAAAGATGGATGCTGTGAAGATCGCGGCAGAACTCAATGAATACTACAAAGGCCATGCTATATTCCGACCGATGACCTACAAACCATTTTATGGCGGGTCGGCCAATGAATTGCTCCAGGGTGTGCAGTTGTACATCAAAAACCCTGAGTTGGTCACCCTGATGTCCATCCAGTTCAAATTCATGGAAGTTTTTCACAAAAATTATCCGGACGTGGACTTGTATGAACTGAGTGCGAAGCGGCATGATATGTTTGACAAGGTCAATGGAACACGCGCGATCAGGGAAAAGTTTTTTGCAAATTACAGCTACAGGGACATTGAACCGATAATTCTGCAGGATGTGGAATCCTTTCAAAAATTTTCTTCCAAATACTATTTATATTAGAATCCATGCATTTTATTACCCAATTGCTTACAGCTGGTATCCAAAAATTGAAGGATAACGGACGAATGATCCCCTTATGTTTGTTTTTTTTGGTGAGTATCTCCGTTCATCATTTTACTGCTGCCCAAACGGTTTTCAGCGGTCGCGCGGTCAACAAACTCATGAAGAAGACGGAAAGTAGTGCCGGATTTTTTCCCGGATACAACAACTTTACCAGTTTTAAACCCGATTCGATCGGCCTTGACAAGGAAAACAAACGGCTGGATCTGTTTTTCAACCCGACTTTAGCTCATTTGCCGCT
>DDTL01000042.1 GCA_002344345.1 Saprospiraceae bacterium UBA2365 | reverse complement strand
GAACGAAGTGAGGAATCTCGAACAAAAAATTCTATCCTTTTAAATTTTGTCGAACACCAATAATTAATATTATTAACAGGGATACTTTTTTGGTATCCCTGTCAGTAATTTAGAAATCAGTATCCATACGAACTAAACAGTAAGTTGTAATCATTTTGTGTTGCAATAACTCCCGGTGTTGAATGGAAATTATTCCAAAGCTGCTGACGATATTGGGGAATGCTTGTAACCTGTGAATTCAGCGTGGTGAACATCATACTATTAGTGAATCCTGATACATTATCATTCACGCCAGGCCGTTCAGGATGTTCAGGATCAACTACATCAAATAAGTCAAAATGCAATCCTTCAGGTACATGAGGACTACCATTTTCCTGAAATAACCATTCCTCATCAATACCGTGAAATTCATGTCCTATATGATCAGCCCAGCTTTCTGCGACAGCCACATATCCTGCACCATGTTCGGTCCCATCGCCAAGACCTTCTGCATTGAATTCCGTCAGGGTTAAAACGTAAATGATATCCATAAAAAAAACTTATCATCAAAAATAATAATGATTTTTTTTACTCCACTACCTTAAAACAATGACTACCGTCTGATCGATATGCGAAATTAAATTCCCAACTGTTTGGATTGTATTTATTTCTCAACTCAACATAAGTCTGTCCATTATTTGTAATAAAACCAGGATACCAGATTTTAGCTTCACAATCAGAATCTACAGCCGGTATGGTATCCCTTTGCATACTATGTGAAAGTGAATTTAATGCTGAACTAAATTCAAATATATATACACCTTTAAATTTTGGAACTATTTTAAATTCTAAAAAGTATTTGTGATCTCTGTAAACATAATCAAAATCCGCAAATGTATTGTAAACTTTAAGCTTATAAATTGAATCTGCCAAAAAATCAAAATGATTTATTGTATGCCATCTATTTTCAGATTTATCCATCAAAGTATCCACCTTGATCATATGGCATCCAATTTTAAAATCAACATCATCAAAATAAAATAATTCAGAACCACGTGGATCAAATTCATATGGACCACCCAATAGCGTATCGGGAAATTCAGAAGTGATAACAATTGTGTCACCTAATTTTATAATACTATCAGTCGGATAAAAAGATACCGGAAGTGAAAAAAGATACTCCCCATATTCGCAACCTGGATTTTGTCTTACGCAGGAAGTGGCATAAACAATAAGGATCACAAATAAGAATATTAGTTTTGATAAGTTTTTCATATTTATAAATTTTAAAAAACAGGGATACCAAAAAGTATCCCTGTTTTTTGTCAAGAAATCAATAGCCATAAGAATTAAACAATAAGTTGTAATCATTTTGTGTTGCAATAACTCCCGGTGCTGTGTGGAAATTATTCCAAAGCTGCTGACGATATTGGGGAATGCTTGTAACCTGTGAATTCAGCGTGTTGAACATCATACTATTAGTGAATCCTGATACATTATCATTCACGTCAGGGCGTTCAGGATGTAAAGGATCAACTACATCAAATAAGTCAAAATGCAATCCTTCAGGTACATGAGGGCTACCATTTTCCTGAAATAACCATTCCTCATCAATACCGTGAAATTCATGTCCTATATGATCAGCCCAGCTTTCTGCGACAGCCACATATCCTGCACCATGTTCGGTACCATCGCCATGACCTCCTGCATTGAATTCAGTCAGGGTTAAAACGTAAATGATATCCATAAAAAAAACTTATCATCAAAAATAATAATGATTTTTTTTACTCCACTACCTTAAAACAATGACTACCGTCTGATCGATATGCGAAATTAAATTCCCAACTGTTTGGATTGTATTTATTTCTCAACTCATCATAAGTCTGTCCATTATTTGTAATAAAACGAGGATACCAGATTTTAGCTTCACAATCAGAATCTAAAGCCGGAATTGTGTCTCTTGCTACTTTATCATCAATGTTAAGTCTTGACCCAAATTCAAATAGATAAACTCCTTTGTACTTAGGAATAATCAAAAATTTTAAATAGTACTTGTGGTTATCATAAACATAGTCCACATCTATATGACCACTAAAAACAGTCAAATTATATGTAGGATCAGCCAAATATTCGAAATGATCAATAAAATAAAATCTTTCCTTACTACTTTTCATTAATGTATCGACCCTTATCAAATGGCAATAATTCCTGAAATCCACATTTTCAAAATAAAATAATTCAGAACCACGTGGATCAAATTCATATGGACCACCCATTAGTGTATCGGGAAATTCAGAAGTGATAACAATTGTGTCACCTAATTTTATAATACTATCAGTCGGATAAAAAGATACCGGAAGTGAAAAAAGATACTCCCCATATTCGCAACCTGGATTTTGTCTTACACAGGAAGTGGCATAAACAATAAGGATCACAAATAAGGATATTAGTAATGACAAGTTTTTCATATTTATAAATTTTAAAAACAGGGATACCAAAAAAGTATCCCTGTTTTTTGTTAAGAAATCAATAGCCATAAGAATTAAACAATAAGTTGTAATCATTTTGTGTTGCAATAACTCCCGGTGCTGTATGGAAATTATTCCAAAGCTGCTGACGATATTGGGGAATGCTTGTAACCTGTGAATTCAGCGTGTTGAACATCATACTATTAGTGAATCCTGATACATTATCATTCACGTCAGGGCGTTCAGGATGTAAAGGATCAACTACATCAAATAAGTCAAAATGCAATCCTTCAGGTACATGAGGGCTACCATTTTCCTGAAATAACCATTCCTCATCAATACCGTGAAATTCATGTCCTATATGATCAGCCCAGCTTTCTGCGACAGCCACATATCCTGCACCATTTTCGGTCCCATCGCCATGACCATCTGCCATAAATTCAGTGTAAGTGAGAACAATGTACCACCATACTCCAACATTTGTAAAATGGCTGGCATGAGTGAATTCATGAAAGGCAACTCCTCTTAATCTGTCCCTTCGCATTCCTCTATGTAAAACTATATCCGGCAGAATTACCATGGAAGTACCATGGAGATGCAATAAACTTACTGCCACGTTTGACAATAATCCTCCATAATGTGCCATCCAGGCAGCATTGCCGATATTTTGATTTTCATGATATATATCAAGATAGGGTGGGACATTTAAGCCTTCTGCAATACAATTTATGTGCATTTGGTCAATGGTGTTCAATGCAATGGCCGATACCCAGTATCTTTGTACCTGGGTTTCGGTTGTAGTCCAGACCGGATAATGGACTGATATATTATTATATACAGGCCCATCAATTTCTCCCACATAATCGGCCACGGGTATAGTGTATCTAAACAGGTTGGTGCCCAGAGGACCTCTGATAGATGCTTTTTCGTTATTGAATTCCACCCAAACATGAATATTGTTCTTTTTGCTACATCGTTTGTCGATTTTCCAGCATCCGTTGTCATCGGTGAATGTAGTACGAACCCAAGTCCATGGATAATCAACATCATATCCCGAAGTATTCTTCACAATTATTTTGGCATTCCTAACACCAACAATTCTTCCTAAGTTTTCATCCCAAACTGTTACACAGCCACCTGGTTTAAGTCGATCAGCAAATACTTCGCAACCGCATCCATTTGTAGTGTAAGGACCTGTACCACCTCCACCACCACCTGATCCGGGATCACCACTACTACAATCGCAGTACCACTCCATCTGAGGTTTTCCATTTACAGGAGGCACATCGTCTCTGATCCTGAGCATTGGAACACAAGGAGGATCACAATCGATAACCGGAGGTAAAACAATTGATGCACAATCATCTATATTACTTCTGTCTATTGGCCCGATATAATCTGAAACTACGTTTAATGGGTATCCCTCATTAATCATAGCAACTGCATTCAACAGAGGGTCGGAATCATCGAGGTACAATTCTGAAAGAATTTCTCTATCAACATTGGCAGGCATACTTTGCTGTGAACTGACAATTCCATAATAATTTGGAAATTCTCCTGCTCCGGGCTCATCGTAATAATCTCCCATCTGAACCACTTGATAGTCCAAAGGAAAATCGAATAACGTCAGGGTGATATCCTTTTTCAATTCATAGACTTGCTCTGCGCTGTTTGGCTCAAATTTGATGTAATTGTCTGTTGGGTTCAGCTTTGTCACCCTACAGTCAGGGTATAGCATATTCCATGCTATGGTCATGTTTTCCACTGAAAAAGGATTTTTAGTAATCTTTGCTCCTAAAATGACTGGGTTTACTGTGTTACCGGGTTCAAAATATTGAACCTGATTCCTGTCATTCCTAGGTTCTAAACTGTAGTCGTTTTCAAATAGTTCCGCATCGTTTGTACAAGAATTCACTGTAAGCAATACTCCGCAAGTCATCACGAGAAAAATGATTACTAAACTAATCTTGTGGCGTGGTGCTTGGTCATAATAACATTATTTCAAAGTTAAAAAATAAAAACTTATCGACAAAATACTTTATAGTTTATACTAAAACAATGATGCAAAAATTATGCAGAAAGCTAAAAATTAGCTCATTTATCTATAATTTATATTCAATATAGATAGTAATACTTTAAAAAAAGCTAATTTATTCAGAATATAATTTGGTAGTATCCTATTAC
>DDTL01000149.1 GCA_002344345.1 Saprospiraceae bacterium UBA2365 | reverse complement strand
GTCCTGGAATCAAAGGTTTTAACCTACTGCATAGATCATTAGCTAATAGACTTAAGACTAAAAGACTATTGAGCTAAACAATTACGATTTAACAATCATTACTTATAATTAAAGCCTGGACCACCTATTGTTGTAGCCTGGATTCAACGGGTTCAAAACAGGAAATCAGGTTTTTTAGATGGTGCAAAAAGTCAGAACCATGCCTGAAAAATAACATAGAAAAAAACATTGATTAGTTTTGATCATTTTCCCTCTACATCCTTCAAGGTAGTTTTTTCCACACAAAATACCCTTAAGCCTGAAAAATTTAATATCCTGAACTGTTTGTAAAAATTAAACAGCACTCATTTAAATGATAGTTTTAAATATATGATGAAGATTCTTTTGGTGAAATGGACCTTAGGTTAAGTGTGTAAAATGAACCAAATAAAACAGGAGATACTTCTCTTTAGAAGTACCTCCACGATCATCTAAAATAACCTTTCTCTTTAACTTTTTCCTGAATAAAATCCAACCGGAAAAAGTCTTTTATCTTTCAGATCAGCGATTGTAATTTCATTGCCAATCCCATATCGCCTTTGATCTTCATTTTGCCCATCATCGTCGCCATCATCGGATTGAGATCGCCAGACATCATTTTACCCATATCTTCTAAAGATGTACTAATGACGCAATTTGCTTCAACATCATCCTCAGAAACTATATTTTCTTCTCCGCTACCATCGATGTAAATGATCTGTTCTCCCAACAAAAACTTTACAGTCCCGCCTAACGGAGAAGTTTTAGCAGCCTGATTTTTGATCCCGTCCAATATTTCGTGAAAGTTCATAATTTTTTATTTAATATGAAAGAATTATTCATCTATTTTGTTCAAAAAAATCCTTATTTATTTAATTTAGGCTCAAACTAAATAAAATGTTCCGTTTATACGTGATTGAACCAAATTACAATGATCTTACACCTCACACTCTAATTACCTGATTATAAGCACTGAATTAATTTTTAAAAGATCAAAATTGCATTATTAACAAAAAAGTCGAACCAACCTGTCATTTGGGGTCATTTGAGTAGGAAGGAAAACGTCCTGAATTTTTTAATATTTTTTTTTAAGCCTCCAGTTAAATAGACTAATTCAATAATTACCAAAATAGTTCCAAAAAATCAATATTATTTTGCTGTAAAATCAAATTTTAATCGAAAATTGAAAGTTCCTCTTTTTTAATCGTCAATTCCTCTTTCGTCCGGATCGTTTCAGCCAAGCCTTTGATCCTTGGCAATTCATATACAAAATAATATTTCATTGTATGGATCTTTTCCCTATAAAAAGCTGCAGGCCATCTCATTTCTCCTGATTCCAGCTTTTCAGTAGCGGCCAATCCGATCCGCAACCATTGCCAGCTGATCAAAATATGTCCGGTCATCTCCATAAATAGTGATGCATTGGCCAAAAATCGTTCGTATTGTTTCTGGAAGGCATAAGGCAGCAAATGCTCCATGACTTTCTGAACTTCACCAATAGCCTCCTCCAGTTTTTGTGCATATGGCTGCAAAGTTTCCTTTCCTTTGGCTGCAGCAATGGTTTCGTTCAACACTTCCAGTAATACCATCATCGCCTGTCCATTGTTGGCTGTGATCTTCCTGCTCAGCAAATCAAGAGATTGAATTCCGGATGTGCCCTCATATATGGATGTGATACGTATATCCCTGAAATATTGCTCTAATAAAAAGTCTTTGGTATACCCGTAACCGCCCAAAACCTGAACACCATTGCTGACTGATTCTATTCCCATGTCCGAAGGGTAAGTTTTGGCGACAGGCGTCATCAAATCAAGCATCATCTGTGCTTTTTGCTGCGCTTCACCTTCAGTACAATGAACCAGATCATAATACTTATATGTCTCCAAAAGCAAAGCAACAGCACCTTCCGTGATGGATTTTTGTTTGAGCAACATCCTGCGCACATCTGGATGATTGATGATCAATGTTTGTTCTTTGGCTTCCATACCTTCCTTGGTCATTCGCCTGCCCTGGGATCTTTCCTTTGCATAGGCTAAAGAAGCGTGATAAGCAGCTGTTGCAATAGACACTGCCAGATTGCCAACCTCAAGTCTGGCCTGATTCATAAGCTGGAACATATATTTCAAACCTTTGTTGGGTTCGCCAACCAGCCAGCCCCGACAATCATTGTGCTCGCCGAACATCAGGTGTGTGGTGCAATAACCTCTTTGACCCAGTTTTTGATAATCACCTGCTGTGATCACATCATTCGGCTCAAATCCATGTGCCGTGATCCGGTGTTTTGGCACAACAAACAAGGAGATTCCTTTGGCACCTTCGGGAGCGCCCTGTATCCGGGCTATGACCATGTGGATGAAATTTTCTCCAAACTGGTGGTCTCCTCCGGAAATAAAAATTTTCTGTCCTTTGATCAGGAAATAGCCTTCATCAGTCGGAACAGCAGTCGTGGTAAGGTCTCCAAGAGAGCTTCCAGCTTCAGGTTCTGTCAAAGACATCGTTCCCATCCATTTTCCCTCCAGCATTTTAGGTACATAAGTCTCTATCAGCTCATCCGAACCAAATGAAGTCAGCAGATTCGCAGCTCCTGTCGTAAGTGCCAGATAAGGTCCGGCGTTGTTATTGGCGCAATGCAATATATGTTCTGCTGCTGCGACCAGGACATGAGGCATGTTCATTCCGCCATGTTTAGGATCAAAATGGGAACCAATCAGACCAGATTCGGCTACTTGTCTGAAAATCTCGCCCAATTGTGGATGAATCACAACACGTCCTTCCCGAAACATCGCCGGTTTTTCATCCATCTCCTTAAAACTCGGATACAATGCCTGATCGGCCAAATCTTTCATACCATCCAGGAAAATATCCGCACCTTCGAGATCAAAATCCTTATGCTTTTCAAATTTTAATACATCCTGCAGGTTAACAACATCAAAAAGCAGGAATTTCAGGTTGTCAAGATCCATGTAGTTCATATAGAGAATTTTTAAGTTTTTCAGTGGGTTAATTTCGCTCTCTGATCAAAATCATCTCCGATTGCAAACTTTAATACGCTGTATTCAATCAAAAAAAAAGAATAAAAAAAGTGGATGATTATATCTGAATATAATTTTAACTTAAAGTAAGGTTATTTAA
>DDTL01000086.1 GCA_002344345.1 Saprospiraceae bacterium UBA2365 | reverse complement strand
CTTTTCGGAGCAGACTCAATATTTCATTATTAAAAAACCCTGATTTGATATTCGGAAAACCACTCAGGCACGATTCCCCTCTAAAAAAAGTGTTTTCACTAAAAAGACTTTAAAAGTAGACGAAAGTTTTGCTTTGAGGTACAATTTTTTAGCAAATTTTTAGTTTTTTATTGGTATGGATCATTTAACCTACTGATCAAAGACATTTTTAAAAATCAGTAAGAAAAGCAAAGGATTAAAAATAATAAAAATCATTCATTACATGCATCAGGGTTTACTGTTTTCAGATTTTGGCCGGATTTTTGATATTAAATTTATATTTAATGTGTATGTTATGGTGATATTTTTAATTGCATTTTTTTTATTTGTTTTATTTGGTCAACAAATTGTCAGGGAAGTGATCAGGTGAATAATTTTGCCGGGTAAAATAAAAAAGATGGTTCGGATAATGGTTGTTTTTGTACTGTGTCTTGTAGGAATTTCCCTTCAGGCGCAGAATGATTTTTATTTTGAGGATTATGTGTACGTGGAGCAGATCAAATCTGTCAAATTCCATCCGGTGAACGATCCGCCCAGGTACCCGGTGTATAAAATGGGGGACAACACGCCTCTGCACTTCAGTTTTGATGACCTGGATGCCGTGGATAAAAGATACTCCTACAGCATTTATCACTGCGATATGAACTGGAAACTCTCTGACCTGGTTGAATCCGATTACCTTCAGGGATTCAACGGGGAAGAACTGACCGGATCTGGTCATTCGGTGCAAACGCGTATTCCCTATGTTCACTATGACCTGATACTGCCCAATGAGTACATCAGCTGGAAGCTTTCCGGCAATTATCTCCTGGTGATCCGGGATGAAGATAAGAACCCGGTGATCACAAAACGTTTTCTGGTCGTGGATCCGAAGGTGTCTGTGAATGCCGTCTTTGAAAGACCAAAGGATGTTACTACACTTTACACGCATCAATCTCTGGTTTTATCCGTTGAAACCAACGACCTCTACATCAGGGACCCGCTGAATGAAGTGAAAATCAGCGTATTACAAAATTTCAGGTGGATGGATGGAATATTCAATGTCAGCCCTAAATTCATAGCCGGCAGCAGGCTGAATTTTGATGTGTTTACCCCGTTCAGCTTCAAAGGATACAAGGATTTCAGATCCTTCGATATCCGTTCACTCCAATATACCAACCGGAATGTATATTCGATCAACATCAAACCCAGACGCATTGATGTACTGCTGGAAAAAACACGGAACCGGAACGGCGCCAACTACCTCACCGAACTGGATGCCAACGGCAATTTCATCATCGGTACCACTGGCAGCATGTATGGTGACAGAGGCGCAGAATATGTCAATGTAGGATTTACACTGGAGGCTCTTCAGCCATTTGAAAAGCATGATGTTTACATTATTGGAGGTTTTTCAGACTGGCAACTGTATGAAAACAATAAAATGCGCTATGATGCTGAAAATGCATTCTATGTTGCGGATGTTTTGTTCAAACAGGGTTTCTACGACTATTATTATGCTCTGGTGGACCAGAATGGTCAATATAACCTGGAAGCCCTGGAAGGCAGTTGGCATGAAACCGAAAACGACTACTACGTACTGGTCTACATCCGCGAATTCGGCGCTTATTATGACAAGCTGATCGGTTACTTCGTGATCAAAAGCTGATTTTCAAATGTTGAAAATCCTGACATTCATCGTCAGGAATCTGATGCTATACTATTACCTCAAATTTCTATTAATCAAATCACTGGTCACTGATTTCTGTTCACTGATCACTGCTCACAAACTAAGTAATTGAAAAACAAAATAACTGCCCGCATACGCCAGCACACCCATATACAAAAACTGAACAATCGGCCATTTCCAACTCCCTGTTTCTCTTCTGGTAATGGCTATTGTGCTGAGGCATTGTAACGCAAAAACATAAAAGATGAGCAAGGACCAGGAAGTGGCTGGAGAATATACTTTTTCTCCGGTGGTCAGGTTGACATCGGCTGCCATTTTTTGGGAAACGGACAGGTTTTCCGATTCTGAACCGATGGCGTAAATGGTTGCCATCGTCCCCACAAACACCTCTCTGGCGGCAAAGGAAGTGATCAAAGCTATTCCGATCTTCCAGTCAAAACCCAACGGCTTGATAGCAGGTTCAATAAATTTCCCCAGGTGCCCGGCATAAGATGCCTCTATTTTTTTTGCAGCGATCAGATTGCCGGTTTCGGCTTCATCGAACCCGTTGACCTTACCATAACTGATGGCAAGCTTCTCAGCCTGATCCATTTTTTCTGTTGGACCATAACTCGCCAACGCCCACAAAACTATGGAAATCAACAGAATGATCTTTCCGGCTTGTATGATAAAAGCTCCAACTTTTTCCCTGACAAAAAGACTGATATTTTTGATCCTCGGTCTTTTATATTCCGGCAGGGAAAGCATCAGAAATGACCTTTCTTTAGCTTTGATCACATATTTCATTACGATAGCAGAAATAAAAGCCATCAGAATTCCAAGAACATACAATCCCATAAACGCCAATCCCCTGGCATTGAAAATATACACCTGCACATCCGGAACCGCAAAGCCGATCAGCAGCGTATAAACCGGGATCCGTGCAGAACAACTGATCAGCGGAGTGATCAAAATGGTGATCAACCGCTCTTTTTGCTGGCTGATGGTACGCGTAGACATGATCGCGGGAATGGCACAGGCGCCGCCTGAAATGAGCGAGATCAGGCTCCTTCCATTGAGACCAAACTGCTTCATGATCTGGTCAAACATGTAAACCACTCTCGACATATATCCGATCTCTTCCATAATACCGATCATCAGGAAAAGCAGGAAAATCTGGGGAATAAACACCATCACACCTCCAACACCGGGAATGACACCCTGAACGATCAGGTCAGAAAACCATCCTGCCGGCAATACACTTTCTGTCCATGCGCCAAGGCTTCCGAAAGCGCTTTCGATCCATGTCATCGGCAATTCCGCCCATGAAAAAATGATCTGGAAAACAAGTAACATGATCATGAAAAAGATCAAAGGGCCAAATACCTTGTGGGTGATCACACGATCCAAAAAGTCTGTTTTGCCGGGCCCTTTTTGTGTCTTGAGCGTCAGGAAACTGTTGACTAAGGGAGAAAACAGGTTATATCGTTGAAGGGTTTCATCGATCTGTAACGGAATACTTTTGAACCCAAGCTGTCGTTTTGACTCCGCAATTTCAGCTTTTACTTCCGGAGTAAGATGTTCAAGCCATTCACTGTGATGTATCTGGATCAAAGCCTGGTAATCGGTGGACGCACTCAGCCTGTGGCGTAATGGTTCCACAATCGCTTTTTCAGGTGCATTCAAACTGTAGAAAACAGCATTATTTCTTTCCTCACTGCTTGTTTTGTCTGTCTGTTTGATGATGAGTTGTTGAAGTTCCGGTTTATGGTGGGATTCGCCGGGCTTTAAATGAAAATCTTCACCCCAACTTTTATCCACCAGAATGGCTTTTTCACCTTTGATCAGGACTTTGCGAAAGGCAAACAGATAATCCTTCAATTCATCCAAACCTTCTCCGCTGATATTGCTGGTCAAAAGCGTGGGAAAACCCAACTCCATCGACATACCTTTGGTGTCATATTGCATTCCCCGTTTGTCTGCGAGATCTTTCATGGTCATCACCATCAAAACGGGCAATCCAAGGTCGCGGATCTGGGTCGCTAAGAGCAATTGACGCCGGACATCGGTTGCATCCACAACAAAGATGATAAAGTCCGGATAATCCGGATGATCCGGATTGGAAAGGATCTCAACCACCAGTTTTTCCTCTCCTGAATTGGGGTACAAACTATAACATCCCGGAAAATCAATGATCTCGATATAGGTGCTGTGCGGTAATTTGACAATACCCGTTTTTTTGTCCACGGTAATGCCCGGGAAATTGCTCACATGCTGGTTGAGTCCGGTCAGATTGTTGAACAAACTCGACTTTCCGGAGTTCGGGTTTCCGATCAGTCCTGCTTTGATCTGGGATTTCAGGCTCATATTTTTTCTATGATTATACTTAAAGCTTCATTTTCACGAAGGGCGATGGCATGCCCGTTGAACTTGATGTAATGCGCACCTCCGAAAGGCGCTTTTCTGATATAGGTCAGTTTTGTCTCAGGCAGAAGTCCCAAAGTGAGCAATCTGCTGGCCAGTTCCTTGTCGAGATAGTCCACGATTCTGGCAGATTCGTTCTTCTTCAATTGCAATAAATGCATACTATAATTATTTAGTCTAATTCTAAATTACACCTTGCAAAGATACGGAAAAACTCAATGGAATGTTGAATCCTTTAATGTTTTTTCCTGGTTGTGCATATCAGGAAAATCTAAGCTGACCTTTTCCTTTCGCCCAGTCATTATGCATCTGAAAATCATTTTTCAGGATACGATTTCCCATACTATTTCGTTCTATCATTATCCGATTTTCAATCACAATGCATAAAAAATGAATGAACTCAGTCCTTTGCAGCGTTTTTTGAAAGTCCGGTATCTTATAAATACCCGTTCTTAATGAAAAGTCTGAAGTTTTTTAAAACTTTTATATGACCAGAGATAATTATACCCGCAAATACCCGTTTATCAGATCGAAGTATCTGGCTTCTATGTATTTGATATACAATT
>DDTL01000121.1 GCA_002344345.1 Saprospiraceae bacterium UBA2365 | reverse complement strand
ATATATATATATAACTGTTTTTCTGATATTTATATTTTTGTATTAAAGTAATAAAAATATGTTAAATTTTTCCCCTATTAATCTAACTAACCGTTTAAAGCCTTGATTGTATGCTTTTTATTTCTCAATTCATCTGACATTACATCATTATGTGATTTATTCCATTTGTATCATTTGCAGTTTCCGATTATTTTTGCATTTTGCTGCATTCAAATTGGATCGATCATTTTTCAAATCTTCAGGAGTGATAAAAGTTGCGATTTATGAAGACAACACGGGCCTGCGTGAAGTGCTGGCGACCATCATCCGTGAATCGGAAGAAACCGAATTGGCCGGTGAATTCGGTCATTGCCTGGATGTGATCCGAAATACTACCGCCTTCAAGCCGGATGTCATCCTGATGGATATCGAAATGCCGCAAAAATCAGGGATCGAAGCTGTAAAGGAGGTTAAAGCCCAATTTCCGGAAGTGGAGATCATCATGAACACCGTTTTTGATGATGACGAAAGAATTTTCCTTGCGATACAGGCAGGTGCAACCGGATATCTGCTCAAAAAAAGTTCCATTTCCCAGATCATTTCCAGTATCAAAGAGGTTAAAAATGGCGGCGCTCCCATGTCACCGGCCATCGCCAGAAAAGTATTATCCATGCCCTTTGCCAAACCGGTCAACAGGGAGAAAATCGAAAATACTTTATCAAAACGGGAATTTGAGATCCTGGAATTCCTGGCCCAGGGATTCAGTTACAAAATGGTCGCTGCAGCCACAAACCTGAGCATTGACACCGTCAGAGCCCACATTAAAAAAATTTATGATAAATTGCAGGTCAATTCAGCTACAGAAGCTGTCAACAGGTATTTCCTGAATAAAAATCCGTAAATTTTATACCGCTTAATCCAAAATGAGGTTGATTAAAATTCTTTGTTTGATCTTATTCCCGTTTTTGCTGGTTTCGCAGGCTTCCAGCCTTGTAGATCTGCCTGAATTGGAAATCTTCGGACCTGAAGTCGGCTTCAGACAAAGAGAAATATTTGCCATTACAAAATCCTCCCGGGGCTATCTGTGGGTCGGAACAAATAACGGATTGGGACGGTTTGACGGGCACAACTTCGTGTTTTACCAATCGGATGATACGGGGACTAAAACAACCATTTCAGGAGATTATGTAGATGCATTATGTGAGGACGACCACGACAGGATCTGGATGGTGGCATCCAACCAGGTCAATGTACTGGATCAACGAACCAACAGGTTTTATCATCCCCGATTGATGACCTCAAAAGGAGCAGTTTCAAAATATGAAGCCTTCAGCGTTTTGTTCAACCCAAAGGATAATAAAGTCTGGATTTACACTTCAGTTGGCATATTTACCTCATCCGGTAAAGACATACGTCCGGTTTTTCAAAAACTGGATGAAAGAATTCCCTTTTACGGTGAATTTTCTTTGGATAAAAACCAAAATATCTGCCTGTTGACCAATGCCGGAATTTTCCGTCTGGATGAAAAATATCAAATCAGGGAGATCATTGTGAATAAAAAGAATGATAAAGATAAGCAGGGCTTTATCAGTTTTTTTGAAGACCCGAATTCGGTCTATGCCGGCACATACATGGATGGGCTTTATATCAGGAGAAAAAACTATAACGGAACTGTTTACTTTAATGAAAGAGGCCTGAACGCAGTTTTTTCCATTGAACAATATCCCGGCATTGACCATTTTTTGTTGCTCGGAACAAGCTCCGGATTATATGTTCTGGATAAAAACACATTAAAGATACAGAAAGTCAATATGGATTTTTTCACCTCAACTACCGGATTTCAGGGAAATATCTATGTTGTCAAGCAAATTGAAAACCGGGAAATCTGGATCGGTGCAACCAGGGGCCTCGGTTTATATGATCTGAAAAAAAATATTTTTAAGAATGTAAACCTGAACTTTCTTCGCAAAAAAGATGCTGAAGTGACCAAAGTTGAATTTGACGGATCGTTTCAGGATGACCGGATCGCATGGATATTTTCAAGGTACAACGGCATTTTCAGATACGATATGAAATCCGGGAAAAACCATGTACTCCCTAAAACATTGGATTCTTTCGCTGATTCAATGGCCTCAGATTTTGCACTCAGAAACGACACTGTCTGGATAGCCAACTATAAAAAAGGACTGATCGGTTATGACCTGAAAAGTGATAAAACAGTATTTATCTCTGACCCATCCGAACATGAGCCATACCTGAATTTGATCCTGGACCGGAAAGGCAAACTCTGGCTGACCAGTTTCAGCGGATTATACACTTTAGAAGAAGGAAAGATGAAGATCGGCCGATTCCGACCGCTTTCCAACTGGCTAAAGAAGAAAGGTTTTCACCCATATGTTCATGATATGGCCATTGACAGGCAAAATAAAATTTGGATGCTTCTGGTGGATGCCCGAAATCAAAAACAGGTAGTGGTGTACGACCAGGATGCTGCTATAGTTTCAGTAAAACGGAAACTGAACTTTGAACCATACTGTACAACCAATCCAATTGAAGGTATACAATGCGGTTTTCATGATCATGTATATTTATTCACCAACAAATTCCTGTTGAAAATTCCCTCAAAAAAACCTGTTTCTTCTTCTGATCCATCCGGTTGTTTAAGGATAAATGACAAAGTCTTCAATGTTGCAGAAACTCCTAATGGATTCTGGATCAGTACCTTAGGCGGTGTATTGCATGGCAGGAAAAAGGATTTCAGGATTGGAAGCGAATATAATTATTACAATTCCAATATTTCGGTGCCACATATTGCGCCCTATATAAAATACTCAAAAGCAACTGACAGACTCTATATTTTCTCTATCAACCAGGTTTCGACAATCAGGGAACAGGATCTGGATGAAAATCCTTCATCGGAACCTTACATCACTAATTTATTTATCAATAACCAAAAGGTGCAACATATAGATTCATTAGGTCATCATTTTTCACTACCTTATAATAAAAACTCTTTAACTTTTGAATTCTCCAATTTTAGTTTCACCCATGCCCAACTAAATACTTATTATTACAGAATAGGAAACAAAATTGACCCAAAAACAGAATGGTTAAAAGCCCGAAACAATACCATACATTTTCTCAATCTCAAACCCGGGCATTATATCCTTGAAGTTTCTTCGGTCAATTTTTTAGGGATACCGGGTAAAAACAATCGTTTGATAAATTTTGAGATCAGACCACCGTTCTGGAATACCTGGTGGTTTTTCAGTATGGTTTTCTTTGGGATCGCTGGATTCTTTTACGGATTGTACCGTTACCGGTTGGCTCAGAACAGGAAACTGGAGATGTTACGGTTGCATATTGCCAGAGATTTACACGATGACATAGGCAGTCATTTGTCACAGATCAAAATATTGAGCGAGATCGAATCCTGGAAAGCAAAAGATCCCGAAGTTTTTGAACGGATCAATACATCTTTGACTGCGGTGATGAGCAACCTCTCCGAAATAGTCTGGAGCATCAATCCCAAAAATTCACGTCTCACTGATGTCATCAGCAGAATACAGGAGTTTGCGATAGAAACCCTGGAACCTCTGAATATCAATCTTTTATTTACCATAGATCAACAAGCTACGGGTTTAAACTTTGATCTTGGCAAAAGGCGGCATCTGTACCTGATCTTCAAGGAAGCCATTACCAACATTGCCAAATATGCTTCGGCAGATCGTGTGGAATTAAAAGTCTGGAAAGACCAGCAAAACATCATCATCAGCATACAGGATAACGGAACCGGGTTTGATCCATTCCTCATCAAAAGGGGTAACGGCCTGCTGAACATGAACTCCAGGGCCGAACTCCTGAGTGCCAGACTGAATATCCTGACAGCTAAAACCGGAACCGAGGTGCGATTGGAGATAAAGGTTTGATAATTATGGTATTTCAAAATTAATCCGATTGGAATTTTATCGCGCAGGCACAAGATGGCCTGAACTTTTTAATTCGAATCAACCATGGAATAATTTAACAAATCTGCATTCAGATCAGGCTTTGTGATCAGAAAATATTTTCCCGAAATGTTAAAATTCCTGATTTTAACATTTGCAAGCACATACTTTCGTAACATTTCCAGCCGAAATCCGTCTCACAAAAGAATACAAAAATATGGGAACAATCATACTTCCTTTTAAAGATAAAATTTACCGGTACGCACTCCGGCTGGTAGGTGATGAAATGGATGCCGAAGACATCCTTCAGGAACTATATATCAGGATCTGGAAAAGAAAGGATATGTTTGATACCCTTGAAAACAAAGAAGCCTGGTGCATGACAGTGACCAGAAACCTGGCAATAGACAGCATCCGGAATAGTAAAAAAAGACAGTATACTGAACTGTCCGGCGCAACAGCCATTTCAGATAAGGAAAGAAATCCTTATGAACAACTGGCACATGACGACACGAAGGAAATGCTTGCAAATTGGTTGAGTAAGCTTCCTGAAAATCAAAGAGAAGCGCTTCACCTGAGAGAGATAGAAGGTATGACGTATAAAGAAATAGCAGATATTACCAAAATGAGTCTGGAACAGGTAAAAAGCAATATTTTCAGAGGAAGACTTGCGCTTAAAGCCCTGCTCGAAAAAAGTCTGGAAGAAAGCAAAAAGTTGCTTAGGCATGAATCTACAATGTTTAATTAAAAACCACATACAGTTCGGGGAATCAGAAAAGTTATATTCCCAAATGATTGGAAAGTCAATTTAGAAAACAAATGAATGAAATAAAAATGGATGCGAATAAAGCTTATATAGATCAATTGCTGGATGCATACTGGGAAGGCGAAACTGACCTTGATGATGAAAAATTGCTAAAATCCTATTTTCTCAGCGATCAGGTACATGATGATCATCTGGCGTATAAAGATCTTTTTGTTTTCTTTGACGAACAGGCAAAAATCACCTACCCGGGTAAAGTGGTTGAAATGAAGCCAGTTGATAAAAAACAACCAGGGTTCAAATGGATGTGGGTGGCAGCCTCTTTTATCCTGCTC
Source organism: Saprospiraceae bacterium UBA2365 (assembly GCA_002344345.1). Lineage (GTDB taxonomy): Bacteria > Bacteroidota > Bacteroidia > Chitinophagales > Saprospiraceae > UBA2365. The sequence goes on along the minus strand of DDTL01000121.1, from coordinate 871 downwards.
GCAGGTGTCGGGGTAACAGGATACAACCTGCTCAACCGTCAAGCACCCAAGGAAGTGGATATTTGGGCAAAATACGAAGTGCAGGATACTGAAGAAGGTCTTGCCTACGCCACAGAAGCATTGAATCTGGCTTCAAGCCACTTTCAAAAAGGGGAACAAAGCATCCGGGAAAGTATGAAAGCCCTTGATAAAATTCCTATCAAATAGTTGACAATCCCGACAGACAACTACTTGATATCCGATATAATACATTGATATTCAGGAAATAATTATTTCAGATATATATTTTTTAAACTAAATACCAAAATACTTAAATCAAATTTATGAAAACAATAAATATTTTTTTCATCGTGATTGCTACGGTTGTCGCAATACAGGCAAATGCGCAACAAGATGCCATTACCCGCCTCTTTGGCAAATATGTAGATGATACGAGATTCACCGCGGTGTATATAAGTCCCAAGGTCTTCGACATGATCTCAACCTTGACTAAAGAACAGCAGGTTAAAGATAAGGAACTTACCGAAGTGTTGACCAATCTTAAAGGTATCCGGATCCTGTCTACCGAAACAACTCCAAAAGCTTTTTTCCAGGAAGCGCTTAAATCTTTGGAAACCAACAAATTCGATTTGCTTATGCAAGTCAGGGACAAAACCGAAAATGTCCGGTTCTTTGTCAGGGATGACGGACCAGTGGTAGATGAACTCATATTATTGGTTGGTGGTGACAACTCTTTCACAGTCATGAGCTTTACAGGAAAAATCGACCTTAAAAAGATCTCCAAACTGAGCGAATCCATCAACGTAGATGGTGCTGAACATCTGGAAAAACTGGAGAAATAATAAATAACTATTAATGCGAATCAAGGGTT
>DDTL01000189.1 GCA_002344345.1 Saprospiraceae bacterium UBA2365 | reverse complement strand
CTCGCCCAAACCAATCTTTGTAAACCTGACTGTAAGTATACAAAAAATATAATTATTTGAAAATTTTTAGTTAGTTTTCTTATTAGTAAAGTGTTGAGTCAGGAAATTTACATTTAGCCGAGTTTACGAATATAAATGACACTTCAAGTTTTTACTGATTAAAATGATTCCTATTTGACTTATAGATAATTATCTGGTCAAAGACTCAATTATTTTCAATTTTTCTACCCATACACAAGCTACACGTGACCTTCTCTCCTTTCACCCTTTTTCACCAAAAACAGAAAAAAGTAGTCTTGCAATTGTCAATATATTACAAATTTTCCTCAAATTTGCAGCCATTCGGGTTGTAGCGCAGTCCGGTAGCGCACTACGTTCGGGACGTAGGGGTCGCAGGTTCAAATCCTGTCAACCCGACATTTTTCAACTTTCCCCCGGTTCATGGATTATCCTGCTGCTTTTTCTGCTGATGATATACGTTATGCATCCGGTTTTGGTGCAGACGACAGTTCTGTGGTTCAGTGCATGTTCCATATATTGCCGGTTGGTATAGATCGGTTGTACTGATGGCTGCATTTTCCTGTGGAACTTTTTATGCTGCTGTACGATCCCGCGGATGGTGCCTGCTGGAACCGCGGATGCCAGAATGGGATGCGTAGGGCATGTCGGGTGCCAGCTGATCACGGGGATCAGTTGGACATGCGGAGGTGTCTCCGGCGAAATGCCAGGCCGCCGATGATGAAATACACGATGGTCAATAAGCCCAACGAGATCAGTTCCGGCACGATGTCGCCGATCTCCAGCCCCAGGATCAGGGTCTTATTCAGCGCAGAGATGGCGTGGGTTGGGGACATGAGGCTCTGCAGGCTGAGGGGATACCCGCCGATGTCAAAAAGGGGATCGCTCTGTAAAGGAAAGGCTCCACCTGTAAAAAACATGAACAGGAACATAGGAAAGTTGCCCACCACCAGCACTTCATTGGCTGAACGGGTGACGGCCGCAATGATCAGACTGAAACCGATGATGGACAGGGAGGTCAGCCCGGCTACCAATAAGAGGATCAGGACGTTCATAGCACCGCTGAACTGAAAACCCAGGGAAACGGCGGTCAGCAAAGTCAGGAATACGGACAGGATGCCGATGATGCCCTCTACCAGGCTGATGCCCGTGAGGAACTCGTAGGCTTTGAGGCCGGATAATTTCAGCCTGAGCATGGTTTTATGTTCTACTTCTGACACAAAGGCGATGCTGGCAGTGAACATCAACATGATGAGCGATATGATCAGCAAACCGGGTACCATCAGGTCAAATTCATCAGCTGAACCGGTCACGCCCAACGGGCTTTCCGTTATTTTCAGGGTGCGCGGGGTGTTCGTGACCTGCCGGGTAAATTCGTACATGATCTCGTTGGCCCATACAGCGCTGATCAGATAACTCGTATTGGTCAGGTCTCCGAAAAATTCGACTTCAGGCATTTCAGCATTTGCAGGGTTGGCTGCGTTGGCCAATGCCGCAGTAAAGCCTTTACGGATCACTACGAGGGCATCGGCTTTTTTCTGCTTTACCTGATCGATCCCTGTTGACTGGTCTAATGCCTCAACTATGGTCAGTGGGATGCCCATGGTGTCTGCGTGGTAGGCTTTGGCAAAATCTATCAGTGAACTACCCAGGTTTACAGTGTTTTCCCTATAAGGAACTTCAATATCTTCATTGACGATCAGCACCGTATAATCCAGCTTGTACGATTCTGTGATGAGGTAATATACCAAAATGAAGAAGGGACCCATGGCCAGGGTGAGCAGCAGTACCCAAAAGTTTCTTAACTGCTCTTTAACGGATTTGATGATGATGCTGAATACTCTCATATTGATCTGTTATTTTAATGATCCAGGCATTGATGCTGTCGTTATGTAGCTTTTAGCCGGAGTATGACGGAATAGAGACGAGGTGCGTGATGGCCTTTCTGAATAATGTATGATCCTGTGATTACTTTTGTTCATTTAAACCATGTTTTGTGGTGTACATCTCGCATACTAACTGCAGGATATGGATAATGGCCGGAAGCTTGATGTTTTTTTTATGAACGTTCATTTGATGATCTTTCGTCTCTGAATGCATTTTAGTTGCCCTGTCATTGCTGCCGCAGATGTTTGCCCGTCAGATGGATGAATACATCTTCGAGGGTGTTTTTTCTCAGTTTGAATTCAACGATTTTCACCTGGCAGGTTGAAGCACACTGAGATATGTAATGCAGTTTATCCAGAATGTTGGCATGTTTGACCCAGGCCACATCGTCCTCCCGGCACAGTTCCAGTCCTTCAGCATGCATGGCTTGTTTCAAAGCCTGCAGGGCGTTTTCATCCGTATGCTCAAATACCAGTTCGAGGGTATCTCCGTCACCGACGGTGCTTTTTAATTTTTCGGGCGTATCGACCAGTAAAAGTTTGCCCTGATCGATGATGGCGATCCTGTCGGAGAGGCGGTCGGCTTCATCCATGTTGTGGGTGGTGAGCACCACCGTGCGTTCCCTGCCGAAGTCTTTTATAAAATCACGCACGAGCAACCTGCTTTGCGGGTCCAGGCCTGCTTCGGGTTCATCCAGAACCAGGATCCCGGGGTCGTGAATAAGCGCCAGGCAGATATTGAGCCGGCGCTTCATCCCGCCGGACAGTTTTGAAGCGAGGACATCCGATTTTTCAGTGAGGCCCAGTTTGTCGAGCAGCTCAGCGGCTCTGGGCCGTAGGATGGATGTGGAAATGCCATACATGTTGCCGGTGAATATGAGCTGTTCCATACAGGTCAGTTTGGGGTAAAAGATGTTTTCCTGCGGGCAATAGCCGATGAGGGATCTGGCTTCCCTGTTGCCCGTTTGTTCAAACACGATTTTTCCTTCTGTCAGGGGCAAAAGTCCGCAGAGCATGTTGATGGTGGTCGTTTTACCGGCGCCGTTGGGTCCGAGGATGCCAAATATTTCATTTTTGTGGATCTGAAAACTCAATCCATCTACTGCTGTAAAATCGCCATACATTTTTTTGATCCCTTGTATACTGATCATCGGTAGCATGTGTATGTTTTTTAGTATTTTTCTGACATAGTGGGATCATTGAATAATAATGCATTATGCACTGTCCCTGCCAGCATGATAAAAATGTTTTTCAGGCTTATGACCTGAAATTCGTCTGAAAGTTTTTTATCCACGGCAGGTCATCTGTATGATTCCTTTGTGGCGCCAACTTCTGATGGTCACCACATTAAAGATCCATTTTTTGAGTAGGTCTGCCGGATCGTTAATCGGTCAGCATGGCCGGAATGCGACTGACAGCCCTATGATCCCACTCTGTTTGCCTTCGTTTCATTTTCGGGTCTCAAATGTAAATGTCTATTTTATATTGACACAGTTTTTTGAAAAGTCTTTATAGGCAGCTTTGAAAATAGCGGGCAATATGATGATTTGAAAATTTGAAAATTTGAAAATTTGAAAATTCGAAGGTTTACGCAGGTTGATAATGGTTATCCAGGTGGTTATTGTAGATTTTTTTCGTGATATTCCATTAAATCTGCGCTGATCTGCGAGATCTGCGGTAAACCCTGCAGAATTTGAAGTTTGTGTTCGGACAAAAACAGATCTTGCAAAACTTTTGTATTTTTTTTGGGTTCCACAAAGGGCTCAAAGCAGGTACAAAGAGAAATGCAATTTCTGCGGTAAACCCTTGGTCTTTGAAGTTTGTTTTTTCTATGCCAGACATCTGAATGGTTTGTATAAGTCAGATTGGAACCAAAAGTTTTTATACCCACAGGTGCACGCATTGTCAAAAAATGGACACCGCACCCAATAATGTGATCCCTTGCAAACAATTTTTTTATATTTGGCGTTTTGCTTCAAAAAATTGCATTCATGATCATACCAATGTCTGTTTTTCTGATGATCCGGTTCTTCATTTTTTCCCCGGTTGAATTTTGGGATCCTTCCTGTAATCAGGATACATCCTCCGGTGAAAGAACGGGCATATTTATTGGCAACCCCAAAGATCAAGCATTTATCAATCCTGATCCGGAAGACTGCAATTTTCAGATCAAAACCCGCATTGACCCGGATTCTATCAGTGATTATAATTTTTTCGGTCGTTCTATAAGCGTTTCCGGTGATTATATGATCGTAGGAGCGTCTGATGAAAAGGTTTATGCCCTGAATTCCGGGGCGGCATACATCTATAAAAGGATCAACGGACAATGGAAGGAATATCAAAAACTGATCCCTGCAGAAGGCGGGATTTTCCGTTATTTCGGAGTTGAAGTTGGCATAAGCGGTGATTTTGCATTTGTCAGAGAAGATAAAAATAAAAATAATGAGAAGGCTTCACTCTATATTTATCACATTCAAGGCGATACCTGGAAATTGCACAGTATGATCGACAGGCATACCCCGGGCATTGATCCGACAGCGATTTTTGGCACGGTTGCTCTGGGAGGTGATCATATTTTGATCGGTGATTACAACGATGCCGCCAATGGTGCGCTTGCCGGCGCGATGTATATTCTGGAGCGACAAGGCGACGTATGGGAAGTAGTACAAAAAGTCATGGCCTCTGACGGTGCAGCAGGAGATCAATTTGCCAGGACGATCAGCCTGCATGGCGATTTTGCCATAGCCGGAGCAGGCAATCATTTTACGAATGGGGTAAAAACAGGTGCAGCTTACATTTTTAAAAATTCAGCTAACGGATGGGTAGAGCATCAAAAACTTTTACCGCCGGACATAACAAAAGCAGTCAACTTCGGTTTTTCCGTTTCCATACATGGTCATCATGCGCTGGTAGGTGCAATGGATTATCCGGGTGTTTTTTTCAAGCAGGGCGCTGTTTTTATGTATCACTTTGATGGTGTGGAATGGAAACAAAATGGTTTTTTCGACAGTTCAGGATGCCAGAAAGATGATGATTTTGGGTATAAAGTGGATGTTCATGGAAATACAGCGGTCGTTACGACATTAAATCCTAATAATTCGGGTTTTGCTCATATATTTCAGCATAACGGTGAGAATTGGAACCGGATAGCTATTAAAGGAATGGATTTTCCATCATTCTATCATGTATTCGGCACAGGTCTGGATATGCAGGAAAATGAAATTTTCATCGGCGGATACAGCGATTACAACAAGGGTTACACAAGGGGATTTGTTTATTACTATACCTGTGAAGAAAAACCTGCCTGCGCTGAGATCACCTTTCCTGTAAACGGACTGGCTGATGTGGAAACAGATCTGAGCATCACATGGAACAGCGCAGACAAGGCAAGCGGATATATGATCTTTGCAGGCAGCTGTCCGGGATGTACTGACCTGACAGACAGCCTGGATGCCGGGCAAACAAATGAATATGTCCTGGAAAACCTGCCTTACAGGGATACAGTATATCTCAAAATAGTTCCCTACAACACATCAGGCTTTGCTACTGAATGTCAGTCTGTCTGGTTTGTAACTGAAGATTTTCCGGCTCCGCCTGCCTGTACTGATCTGCTTTCTCCGATAAGTGAAGCAACAGGCATTTCAGTTTATACTGATCTGCAATGGGAGAAAATACCGGATGCCACAGGTTACCAGATCACGGTTGGCAACTGCTCAGGGTGCAATAATATCCTGGACAGTCTGTTGGTGGGAGATGTGGATTTTGTGGATCCGGGCATTTTGCCCGGCAATGACACAATATTTGTCCGAATCATTCCTTTCAACGATGGCGGTATGGCCTCTGAATGCCAGGAGGCATTTTTCGTGACTTTGAATGACCGGTTTGCCTCGGAAATATGCAGTTATAAGGATGGAGAAAAGATCTTTCCGCTGTTGTCAGAACAGCAGGCTGGTTTTGGTTCTGCAGTTGACCTGACCGAAAATCATTTGGTGGTGAGTTCTCCCGGCTATGCTTCAGGTGCGGCCACGTTTTATCAGCGACAGGGAAGTGACTGGAGGGAATTGAATACGGTATTTCCTGAAAACGGATTTTCTTTTGGGACCGATGTGGCTGTTGACGGAGAATATGCCGCCGTGACGGATGAAAATGATTGGGGAAACGGGGTGTATGCCGGTGCAGCGTATATCTACCGGAAAAACGAAAACGGATGGGAACAAACGCAAAAGATCCTTGGTGATGACGGTAGAAGTGCCGATTACTTCGGCCGGGCAGTTGACTTGTTTGGGGAATATATGGTAGTTGGATGCCCGGGAGACGATACGATCTGGCACAGCGGTGGTTCGGCCTATATTTTCAGGCTGGAAGGAAATTTGTGGGTTCAGGATACCATATTGTGTCCGGCAGATATTGGTGTGAATGATTATTTTGGCAGTTCAGTAGCCATTCATGGTGATTTTATGATCATTTCGGCTACATGGCATTATACGAATGGCGCTGCATACATCTATAAAAGAACCGGGAAGAAATGGAATTTACACCAGAAACTCACTCCGGGAAATTTTTCAGCCAATCAGCATTTTGGAACTTCAGTCGCCATCTCTGAACGCTTTGCTGTGGTCACCAGCCCTTCGCTTTTCACCGGATATAATAAAGGTGAAATTTTTATATATGAACTCAGGGGCGACCAATGGGTAATGACAGATGGATATGTATTGACGTCGGATAATTCCTCCCTGAACTGGGCGAAATCTGCAGTCTCCGTATCAGGTGAACAAGTCATCATCGGAGGTGAAACTGCATTTTATTTATTCCAATACGACGGTTCCTGGAAAGAAACCAAAAAGATTTTTCCGGCAGGAATTAAAAAGGAAGATGGGTTCAGTCAGACACTTGCTATGCAAAATGGCGTTATAGTGGCAGCTGCATCCAAGGCTAAAGGAAATTTTGACGGATCGGGAGTCATTTACAGTTATAATTGCAACACACCGGATTGTGCAGCGTTACTTTTTCCAGTGCCCAACAGTATCCAGGCACCGTTAAATCCTGTCCTGAGTTGGTCTCAACCACTGGAAACCGCCGGAATGCAGCTTTCTATCGGGACTTGTCCCGGTTGTGATGATATTTTAGAACTGACAGATATCCGGGGCGCCGACACTTATCCAATGTCTTTCAATCTGCCTCAAAACACACTCATATATACGACGCTCAGACCATATAATATGGCAGGCATCCAGACAGAATGCCAGATATACAGTTTCCGGACGATGAGCATCAGCGAGCCGCTGGAATGCACCTCATTGAGTTTTCCGATGACTCAGGACAGTATTTCCAGGTTGTCTTATATCCGATGGGAACCTGTATCAAATGCTTTGGGTTATCGGATTGATATCGGCAGTTGCGCATTTTGCAATGACATTGCAAGTATAACGACAGATGCTTTTTCGGATGAGTATGTGGACATCGACACCAGCGGACTCCGGGTTTACATCACGATCACACCATTCAACGGAAATCATTTTGCTGAATCCTGCAGCAGTTCTTCGTTTTACCTTCTGGAAGATCCTTATGGTGAAAGTTCATGTATCCGGCATTTTGAATTCAGGCCGATTCAAAGGTTTTCCTCTCTTTCGGGCAATGACACAATTTCCATGAATGGGCCATATTGTCCTGGTGAGGTCATCACTTTTATCGGAAAGATCAGGTTTGAATCCAGAGATTGTCAAAAACTTCATGGCATCATTCCCAAATTGGGCTCAGGATGGGATCAGGAGTTCTTATTTTTGGAAAATCCCAGGTTGATAACAGGCAATGGAAAGGCTTTTGAATACCATTCAGATGTCCAAACAACAGCCCGGAATCCGGACTTATGTGTTTTGTCTATACCGGATGGAAAGACCCGGCTGTGTCATACACTCTACGAACCCGATTGTCCCTGCAATGGAGGATTGCCGGAAGGTGCGTTGTTGCCTCCGGGTTGGTTCGTCACCATACCTGCGGCGGCCTGCGGATTTGAGGAGCATCCCAATAAAGGCCTGGGAATGCCACAAATTTGCCATACGGTCAGCACCTTCTCTTTCCAGTTTAAACTGAAGGTGAAGGAAGCAGTTGAAACATTGCCATGTGAAGAAACCGGAAGTCTGGATTTTAAGTTTTATTTGTTTACTGACTATGAGACGGGTTGTCTTTCTAATCCGGTTGAAAGCAGAATGTTTCCGCTTACCAGCTATCATCAGGTCAATTGTGATATGAGTATTTGCGAAGATATGGTTTCAGAAGTGGTCACCGAACAGTTTTTGGAATCGTCAAAATCTCATTTGATCTCATGTTTTCCGAATCCGGTAATGGACTTTTTAACTGTGGATTTCTTTTTGTTGAAGCCTGAAGTGGTCCGGTTTGACCTCATCCATCCCGATGGCAGACTTGTGCATAGCATAACCGGCACTAATTTTTCTCCCGGTGAAAACCGTGTGCAATGTTCAGTAGCGGGTCTCCCCACCGGCGTTTACACCATTTTGCTGAGAGATCAACACAATCATATTCTGGACACCGGAAGGATCCTCATATCTGGCAATTGATCCGAATGAACCAAGCAAAAGAAAACATAAAAAAAGCAGCCCGAAAGCTGCTTTTTTTTACTAATCCTCCAGACTATGGATGACCAGTCCGCTCCTTAATTTAGGTTCGAACCAGGTTGTTTTTGGTGGCATGATATTGCCTGAGTCTGCGATGGCGATCAGTTGCGACATGGAAACAGGGAACAAAGCGAAAGCTACCTTGTGGTCACCGCTGTCTACCCTTTTCTTCAGTTCGCCCACGCCTCTGATACCACCGACAAAGTCGATCCTTTTGGATCTTCTCAGATCCTGGATGTCCAGTATAGGCGCCAGAATGGTATTGGTCAATATCGTTACATCCAGCACACCGATCGGATCGTTATCGTCATAAGTATGTGGTTTGGCATGTAAGCAGTACCATTCTCCGTCGAGATACATGCTGAATTCGTGCAATTCGGTTGGTTTGAACAATTCAGCGCCTTTGCATTCCACATCGAAATGTTCCCTGATCTTTTCGAGGAAAGACTCTTTGCCCATGCCGTTCAGATCCTTCACGACGCGGTTATAGTCAATGATTCGGAGCTGATTGTCAGGAAAATGCACAGCAAGGAAATAATTGTATTCCTCCTGACCTGTGTGGTTGGGATTGTTTTCCCTGAATTCCTTACCTACCAATGCCGCGGCTGCAGTTCTGTGATGTCCGTCTGCAACATAGGTATACGGAACTTTGGTTTCAAACAAATCCGTGATCCGCTCGATCATATTCCGGTCGTCAATGACCCAAAAATGATGTCCGAAACCATCTTCGGAAACAAAATCATACTCAGGCGCTTTCCCATGCACTACAGAATGCACTATTTTATCGATGTCGTGCACAGCAGGATAAGCAAAAAACACAGGTTCAATATTGGCTTTATTGACACGGATATTGACCATTCTGTCTTCTTCCTTGTCAGGTCTTGTCAATTCGTGTTTTTTGATGATACCTTTGAGATAATCCTCCGTGGCTGCGCCGGCTACCAGACCGTATTGGGTTTTTCCGTCCATGGTCTGGGCATAAATATAATACATCTCCTCCTCGTCCTGTACGAGATAGCCTTCTTTTTGGAAAGCCTTGAAATTGGAGAGTGATTTTTGATAAACCTCTTCAGAATGCTCGTCAGTTCCTTCCGGAAAATCGATCTCTGCCTTGGTAATGTGGAGCAAAGTATAAGGATTGCCTTCGGCCATTTTCCTGGCTTCGTTCGAATTCATCACGTCATAAGGCAGACAGGCGAGTTGCTCCACAATTTTTTTTGGAGGCCTGATGCCTTTGAAAGGTTTTATTTTTGCCATGATCAGTTAACTTTAAAAGTGGTATTTCCCGTTAAAAAATAATCTGCGATCTGCCTTGCTGCCGCCAGACCGGCATTGATGTTCGCCTCTGCAGTCTGCGCACCGGCTTTTTTGGGCGTGAAGAATATCCTGTCTGCGAAATTGGTTTCAAAAGCATCTTTCGCATCCGGAGTGATGTCAGAAATATAACTGATGTCAGCCCTTTCCTCCATGATCTTCAGCAGGTCCTCTTCGTGAATGACTTCTTTTCTTGCTGTATTGACTATGGTCGCATTTTTTGGCAGCCTTTTCAGGAGTTCAAAATTGATGCTTTTTTTAGTCTTTTCATTGGCAGGAATGTGCAGCGAAATGTATTGACAGGTGTCGTAAAGACTTTCGACGCTGTTCACGGCATGTACACCGGCTTTTTCAATGTCTGCTGTATCGACAAACGGATCAAAAGCATACACTTCCATACCAAATCCTTTTGCGATTTCAGCGACATACCTTCCCACATTGCCAAAAGCATGGATACCGAGTTTTTTGCCGCGCAATTCTGTTCCGGAAGCGCCGTTGAATTTTTTCCTTGCCAGAAAAACCATCATACCAAGGGCGAGTTCAGCGACTGCATTGGAGTTTTGACCGGGTGTGTTCATCACCACGATATTTTTTGCGGACGCTGCTGCCAGATCGACGTTGTCATACCCGGCGCCTGCACGCACAACGATCTTCAATTCTGGTGCATGATCCATCACCTCAGCCGTCACTTTGTCGCTTCGGATGATGAGTGCATGTACATCTTTCACTGCTTCGTACAATTCTTCAACGGTCGTATATTTTTCCAGCAGGGCAAATTCAAAACCCCTGGATTCGATGATCTCCCGGATGCCGTCCACCGCAACTTTAGCGAATGGTTTGTCTGTGGCTACTAAAACTTTCATGTTACAGATTATTTTTTTGTGAATGAATCAATGCATTGCTTCAAAATCCTTCATACAGCTTACCAAAGCTTCCACGCTTTCTTTTGGAAGTGCGTTGTAAGTGGAAGCACGGAAACCGCCCACAGATCTGTGTCCTTTAAGGCCAACCATGCCGCGCTCGGAAGCGAATTTGAGGAAGGTGTCATTGAGCTCAGCATAATTTTCATTCATCACGAAACAAATGTTCATGATGGATCTGTCTTTCGCATCCGGTACGGTAGGCATGAACAATTTATTGCGTTCGATCTCATCGTACAGCAATGTGGCTTTTTCGTTATTGATTTTCTGCATTTGGCTGACTCCGCCAAGGTTGTCAAGCCATCTCAGAGTTTCAAGCGCTGTGAAAATGGGTAATACCGGAGGTGTATTGAACATGGAACCTTTGGTGATGTGCGTGTTATAATTGATCATGGTCGGGATCGGACGACTCACTTTTCCCAGGATATCTTCACGTACAATCACGAAAGTGACGCCGGATGGAGCCAGATTTTTCTGCGCACCGCCATAGATCAGGCCATATTTGGAAACATCTACCGGTCTGGAGAAAATGTCAGAAGACATGTCGGCAACCAATGTAACAGGAGAATCGATGTCTTCTTTGATCTCTGTTCCGTAAATGGTGTTATTCGTCGTGATATGGAAATAATCTGCGTCAGAAGGAATAACATATCCTTGTGGAATATAATTGAAATTCCTGTCTTTGGAAGAAGCAACTTCGATGGCTTCACCAAAGATCTTCGCTTCCTTGAATGCTTTTCCCGCCCATTCGCCGGTTACCAGATAGCCTGCTTTTTTTTCTAGCAGGTTGAAAGGAACCATATAGAATTGCGTACTGGCGCCACCGCCAAGGAATAAAACGTGATAACCTTCAGGAATGTCCAACAATTTTTTGAATAAAGCCTGCGCTTCATCCATGACTGCCTGAAACTCTTTACTTCTGTGAGAAATACTCAACAGTGAAATGCCTGTATCGCTGAAATTGTCAATGGCTTTAATGCTGTTTTGAATGGCAACATCAGGAAGTACAGAAGGTCCTGCAAAAAAATTATGTTTTTTCATAACCGTTTAAATTAAAATATTTATCAAAAAAAGAGTACAAAACTTGAAAATACCCAAATTATATTTTACCGTCAAAAATAATAAAATTTTTGATCAAATAACATATTTGCATAAAAATAAAGAAAAACAACATAAAATTTGGTGAAAAATCAGTATTTTTTTAAAGTCCGACCTTTGTCCTCATTTTTGTTCTTAGAAATATATTCATTTATGCAGAATACTATTTGGCAGATTGGCTGAAATCGTTTTTTTGTTATTTTTGTTTTTCAATAAAAAAAAGACATCATGAAAAAATTATTCTATTTAACATTGATTCTAATGTTGTTCAGTCTTTCTTTTGCTTTCGGACAAAACGGAACCCTGAATTATACATCCGACCACCGCACGGATGTCATGCATCCTGAACTGTTGTGGAAGCTGGGACGTGTATCTGCCGTAGGGCTGACAAAAGACGGGAAATCTGTAGTTTATGCGGTATCAGTTCCGGATCTGGATTCGAACAAATTCAATACAACTTATTATTTGGTGAGTGTAAAGGGTGGTGAAAGCAAACAGATAGAGCAGCCTGAGACATTGGTGAAGGATAAGAATATTTCCAGGGATGGACAGTACAAAATCTACGACAAAACGGTTAAGCTTCAGAAAATTTTGGGTAAAGATCTGTATCCTGAATTGACTCAATCCACTGCAAGGGTATACAACGAACTAAGTTACCGGCATTGGGACAGCTGGAGTGACGGAGCTTTCCGCCATATCTTCCTGAAATCTTTGAAGGATACATCGCTGGCTGAGGTCGATATCATGGTAGGTGAACCATTCGATTGCCCCAGAAAAACCTGGGGAGACGATCAGGATTACAGCTGGAGCCCGGATGCCAGAAGCATCGTTTATGTATGTAAAAAAATGACGGGTACAGATGCCGCGATAAGCACCAATACCGACCTTTATCTTTATGATATCTATTCCCAACAAACTTTTAATCTGACAGAAAACAATCCCGGCTATGATCTGTACCCTTCATTCAACCAAAACGGTGATCTGGCTTACCTTTCCATGGTGACCGATGGTTATGAAGCGGACAAGCAAAACCTGAAAGTACTTTTCAATAATATACCATATAATCTGACCGGACAATGGGATGGCACGGTGGAACAATATATCTGGGCAAAGGACGGGAAGCGGCTCTTTTTTACGGCTCCGGTAGATGGTACCATTCAATTATTTGAAGTGGATTTTCCAGGTATCACCAAAAAAAATCCGGTAGTGCAGCAACTGACCAAAGGTGAATTCGATGTCACTTCCATCATCGGCGAAACAGAAGGCATGCTGATCGTCACCCGGACAGATATGAATACCGCAGCTGAATTGTTCACTTATGATTTGAAAAACAAGTTGTGGAACCAGTTGACTTTTGTCAATAAAAAACATTATGATTCCATCCGCTTAAGCAAGGTGGAACGGCGGTATGTCACCACCACCGATGGGAAGGAAATGCTGGTTTGGGTGATCTACCCGCCGGATTTTGACCCCGATAAAAAATACCCGACTTTGCTGTATTGTCAGGGTGGTCCACAGTCTGCATTATCACAGTTTTATTCCTTCCGTTGGAATTTTCAGGTGATGGCCGGGCAAGGTTACATCGTCGTGGCGCCCAGCCGGAGAGGAATGCCCGGATTCGGTGTGGAATGGAATAAACAGATCAGCGGTGACTGGGGCGGACAGAATATGAAAGATTACCTCTCTGCGATCGATGCCCTGGCAAAGGAACCCTGGATAGATGCAAAACGTATTGGCGCCGTCGGAGCAAGTTATGGAGGATATTCCGTTTTTTACCTGGCAGGCATTCACCAGAACAGGTTTAAAACCTTTATTTCTCACAATGGTGTATTTAACCTGCAAAGTATGTACGGCACTACTGAAGAAGTGTTTTTTCCGAATTTTGATTTTGGAGGCCCTTACTGGAATAAAGAAACCAGGCGGGTTTATACTGATTTTAATCCTGTCAATTTTGTGCAGAACTGGAATACACCGATCATGATCATTCAGAATGAACTGGATTACAGGGTTCCGGTGGGCCAGGGCATGGAAGCTTTTCAGGCAGCACAATTGAGAGGGATCAGGAGCAGGTTGCTGAGCTTTCCGGATGAAAACCATTTTGTGCTGAAACCACAGAACGGATTGACCTGGCAACGAGAGTTTTTCAGGTGGCTGAAAGAAACATTGTAACATTGAGTCTACTCCGAAAAGTCTGATTTGCTGGTTTTCAATCGTTTTTTTCCCCACCCTACTGACATCTAAGATCAGGACAAGATTAAATGGATGCGATTGAAAACCAACTAATTAAAAGTAGGCTTTTATGGCAATATATGGGTAAAGACTTATCGGAGCAGACTCAACACTTTATCAGGAAAAGAAGGGTATTCATTCAAATAAAATGCCGATCCCGATCATCATTTATACACTTCCAATACCGGAAGACTCGAATTGGTGAAATCCCAGAATGCCTGGTTTTCATAGCTGGAACCATTGGTTGCATCTTTTCCTTTGTAACTCACCCATTCGCTACCCCAATAACAAAAACCGATGGCATTTGGATTGGCATTGAGCATATCAGATATTTTTTGCAAAAAATTTTTTTGTCCCTGAAAACTGGCTGGAAATTCGGGCAGGATCTGTTCAGCTGATCCGATGATATTGGTCGTGGCATCATTCCAGCTAAAAGTCCATGGATAAGACGTTTCTGCGATCATAATTTTCTTACTGAACTTTACTGGCAGTTGGGTCAGATTCGTTTTAAGGATTTCCAGATCTTTGCCATGCCAGACCGGGTAATAGCTTAACCCGATGATGTCGTAATCCAGTTCAGCTAATTGGGTATAGAACCAGTCAGCATGCTGAAATCCGGCGTAATGGATCATGATTTTAGTTCCTTTTCCATGATCTCTGACTGCCTGAATTCCAGACTGAAGCAATTGAGTGAATTGTGAAAGATTTGCAATCCTGCCTTCGGGCCAGAGAAAGCCGCCGTTGATCTCATTGCCGATCTGAATGTATTCAGGCTGGATTTCCTCCACGATTTTTTTTGTGTAATGGTATACGCTGTCTTTTAATTGGGCAAAATTCAGGTTGTTCCATTTGCCGGGCTTGGTCTGGTGTCCGGGATCTGCCCAGGTGTCGGAGTATTGAACGGAAAGCAACAATTTGAAACCTTTTGAACGGATTTCTTCAGCAAGGGTTTTAACCGTGCCAAAATCTGAGTTCGGGGCAATCGGATTGTGCCAAAGCCGAAGCCGTATGACATTCACTCCGGCATTTTTGAGGGTTAGCAACATTTCTTCAGGCTTATCCTGTTCGTTGAAAAATGTCAGGCCTGATTCCCTGATCTCAGGCAGATATGACATGTCTGCTCCTTTGATTTCCAGTTTATTGACGGGTTCACCGGTCGGATCATCCCCGTTGCCATTGCACGAAAGGACCACAAAAAAAATTGCAAATAAGAAAGGAAATTGCTTCATTTCAGAAATCATTGTTTTGTTGGCCTAAAGGTAATACTTTTAATCATTTCGGAACAAAATACGGGTATTCGGTGAAATAAAATTGTTCGTGTCAACTCGGAGACAGCTGATTTTTTTAATGTTCACCTATGAACCGGAACATGGAATATTGCCATGAAGTTTTATAGGTTAAAGTCTGAGGAAATTTAGTTTGAACAATGGTTGTGGTCTGTAGTTTTTTAGTCTTTTAGTCATATAGCTTTTAGCTTTTAAGTGTTTTAGAAATCAGAATGATGATTTGTTGGCAGGATTTGAGGAGAGTATAAATTATTTTGTGAGGAGAGTATAAAATAACTTGTGCACATGCGTGCGTAACTTGTGCACATGCGTGCGCAACTTGTGCACATGCGTGCGTAACTTGTACACATGCGTGAGTAACTTGTGCACATGCGTGCGTAACTTGTGCACATGCGTGAGTAACTTGTGCACATGCGTGCGTAACTTGTGCACATGCGTGTGTAACTTGTGCACACGCGTGAGTAACTTGTGCACATGCGTGAGTAACTTGCGCACATGCGTGAGTAACTTGTGCACATGCGTGTGTAACTTGTGCACATGCGTGAGTAACTTGTACACATGCGTGTGTAACTTGTGCACATGCGTGTGTAACTTGTGCACATGCGTGTGTAACTTGTGCACATGCGTGCGTATATGTTGTTTATCTCTTTGGGAATTGTATCCCTACTGTTTAAATATGATAACGAGAGAAAAATAAGGAGATACGAAAGGTCTTATGCCTCCATGACTTATTTTTTCAATGACATTGTTTCTACAATGGAAAAGTTTGAATCGTATGATTCATCTAATGAAAGAGTCAAGCTCCAGTCATTAAAGGAAACAACGTTGAAAATTGGAATTTTCAATTCTGAAGTTGCAAAGAAAATTCAGGAATTGAAAGCGGCTATTGACCATCGGAAATTACAGTTCGACGAACTTGGTTCACGAATCCAAAGGATCAAAGCCTATGTAAAAGGGCAGTATGGCACGAATTCCAAAGAATTTGCTTTGATCAAAAGCATGTAGTTTCTGGTAGATCGTTGCAGGACAGGTTGATTTTTGACTGCACATTGAAATGGTTGCTTTATACCCTATAAAATCGGAATGATGGTATTATTGGTATAAAGTATGCTTCCCGCAGGTTAGAATCCGGATTTATTTTGAAGGATTTTGATCTGCGGGATTTTTTTATGTGGGATTAACGGTCTGGCGCTTGGCGCAGTGGCGGATTTCGGAGTACAAAACTTTCATTTAACCACAAAAGTTGATGCGAGGTAGAATGTTCAATTAACCACGTCACCCGCCATTGAGCCAAACGCCTGTTATGCCTTCGTGCTTTATTTTCTATATGTCCCAACTTTTTCATTTTGCTCAACATTTATTGCAACGTCTAACATCAAGTTTTCTACTGTCGAAATGAACTCCGTCACATGAGTCATGTTAACGCTAATTGAATTGTCACCATGGGCCACCTTGTTTCTAAAAAGCAACAACTTGTTTAGTTTTGAGTCGTAATGGTCAGGAACTCTGTCAATGCAAAATCGTTCAAGAATTTTATTTAGCACCCTAAAGTTCACATTTGATTCAGTTGGAACACGTGGTTTGATAGTAACTACATCAGTCAATAAGGAGTTAATTAAACTAACCATTCTTTGTTTCGCTTCAAAACCTGTTCTCGGATTATTAAAGTCACATTCGCTATCAAGTTGGTGAGTAAGTAAAGGGATTGCAATATCTGAACGGCTGATTGAAAGTGAATTTAAGTGGTTGGAATATATTACAAAACAACTTTTTACAAAGCCTTCCCAAATCGCATAGATAGCCGGAATTGTATATTTAATTTGAAGTTCTTTGTGTTCAGGTCTGAAACTGTAGCGTATAGGAATACTTTTTAGAGTCGCTAATTCAGAGACTCTCCAATCAATGTCTGCTAATATTTCATCAATAAAAGTAGCCATATTAATTTCCAAATATTTCGTCCGCAACTTCAATTCGTTTAATGATTCTTGACTTACTAGCAGAAGCGGAGCCTGAAGCTTTTCTAAAGTTTTCTGATTGTTTTAAGTCGTCAATCTTTTGGATTATTATGTCAGTTCTTTCGGTAGAATAACGTGGTAAATATTTTGATATGCCAATGGTCACACAATCAAATAAACTTGTCGAAAATACATTGTTTGACCCCCTAAAAGTTTCCCTTCCGATTGGTGAAAGAATTCTAACAGTTTCTCTAAACACACTTTCTAATTCCTGAATTTTTTCAGGTCTAGTAACGGCTATTCTCATGTAATTGGTCATGTGCTGAGAAATGTTGTCAGATAGTTCTTCCTTAAAGTCGTAAAGTGATGCAAAGCGAAGAACAAGTTCGTCCATATATAACTGCTCCAACTGCCTTTCAGTAGGTTGAACTAGTGACACAAACTCTTGTATTTCTGCACATCTTCTTAAAAATGCATTGAATTCTTTACTAACTCCCCTAAATATAGCATTTCGAATCTCTTGGTCAGTTAATTCTGAACCACCCGTATTGAGTCGATTAAAAAGTTCATAACGCATATCAAATGCACTATTCCACTTGATTATTTCGACCCTACATGAAGCTCTTTTGATGTTGAGTTGGAATTTTAAAGGCAAGTCTTTACATGCCAGATTTTCTAAATCCTTAGCAATGTCACCCTTGCACATTATCCAGCTATTCTTTTCGGGTATGGTTCTTAGAATTCCGAAAAACGAAAAAATCGTTGAAATTCTTTGTAACCCATCCACAAGTTCCCATCTGCCATTCTCGTCTTCTGCAACGAATATTGGAGGAATTGGGATTCCAATTAGTATTGATTCAATAAAACGTGTCCTTTGATAGATGTCCCAACGAAAGAGTCTTTGAAAGTCAGGGTCGATAATTATTTCTTCTCGTTCATACATGCTCATGATTTCGCCAAAAGACATATCAAGTCTATCTGTCGATAAGCTGTTTCTTGTTTCTTCTAATTGTGTTTCTAAATTTCTTATTTTATCCATGGTTTATGTCGTTTTAGCATGAGGCATAACTTGTTTATTGTCACTATAAAAAAATATCAAACTTCAGGTTTTTATAAAATACGTTAAGCAAATACTCCCATATCGGCCAATATGCTTAACTACACACCATTTCCACTCGCCCAAACCAATCTTTGTAAAACTGATTGTAAGTATACAAAAAATATAATTATTTGAAAATATTTGATCAGTTTTCTTAAAGGTAAGCTGCTGTATTTAGAGATTTACCGAGAGCAGGATTTCTTATTCTTTTAATAGTATTTATCACTTCAAACGAATCTATGAATTATTGTGGACAGAACAAATCACTTAGGAATGGGTAGTTCAATTAGCTCCGGAATTCTCAAACAATTAAATATTCAAAGGGGAGACACTTTCACCATTTTATTTTCTATTCAATAATTTCTATTGATGAAGTGCTTGATCCCATAGATATTTTCAGGCTTGCTCTGGTCAATTTGAAACGGATTTTACAATGAGCATTCTCTTATTAAGTAGAATTCAAAATGGTATAATCAGATCTTCCTGCAATTTCAAATCCGGAGAAATTTTGAAGGATTTGGGGTTGCGGGATTTTTTTTAGTTTGGTGAAATTAACCTCGTAGGAACGTCCAGTGCATTGTTATGTAGGGTGATTTATTCATCCAAATGTTTTTCGATATCCATTTTTTGATGCAATATTCTGTCTATATAGACTGTTGTTCCTTTTACTTTATATATAATCATATGAGATTTCACATTAGTCCTTCGGTGTCCTTTTTTAACGTCGTCGATAGGTTTACCAATATCAAAGTTTTCACAAATTTTACCAATTACCGAAAATATTTCATTGTAATATTTGTTCGCTTGTTCATTAGACCACTGTTCAACCGTATATTCCCATATATTATCTAAATCTTCTAATGCTAATTCACTTATTTCAAACTTAAGTTTCATTTTTTGTAACTTTGATTAAGTTTTTCTAAGTGTTTCACTGGGTCAAAATTTTTTACATATCCACTTTTTTCTCCCGCTTCGATTGCATCCCTTAGAATCTTAATTTTCTGTTCCCTTTCATCAACAAGTCTTAGTCCTTCTCTAATGACTTCACTTGCGGAAGAATACCTACCGGATTCTATGCTTTTTTGGATGATTTGCTCAAAATGTACACCTAAAGTTACAGATGTGTTCTTTGACATTTTTACTTTTTATGTACAAAGATACCAATATTTGGTATAGCTATCAAGTGTTTTTTGTGATTTTTTTCATCCTACATAACTTGTTTATTACTTTCATAAAAATATACCATCATTCAGGTTTTTCCTAACATTTTATGAGCTATTCATCCCATAAGGTCTTATAAGATCAATTATATATATCTTCAGATGAAACTGACCTGGTTATCATAATTTTTCGATTTTTTTTTGGAAAATATTACCCTTTAAACCAATCTTGCCCTGTCAATTTGAACCGGATTTGCCTTAATTATAATGCATCATGAATTATTTGCAAGATCAGAACGGATTTTTGCCCGGATCAGAGAGAAATCACCTGTACACTGACAATTTTTTCGGTATTTTTTCCCATTTCAATTCAGCTGTTGAACAGTTTTGCAGGTTAATTGAAACCGGAAATAAAAATTCCGTATTTTTAGCCTTCAAAAATTTTGATCCATTGTTGTAGAAAATAATCCAAGCTTTATGCAAAAATACTTTATCTCCTTTGGCCTGGTGTTGTGTTATCTGATCACGTCTTTTGGTCAGTCCGCACTGATCAACATCGACGAAAACTGGAAGTTTCACCTTGGTAGTTCCTCAGATCCGTCAAAAGATTTTAATTACGGAATAGGCAATGTATTCTGGAAAACCATGTCTGACAGAGGTACGGCCATTGATTTGAAATTTGATGATTCAGACTGGCGAAACCTGGATTTACCACATGACTGGGTGGTTGAACTGCCATTCGTGAATTCGGAGAATCCTGATGTTGCCGGTCATGGATACAAACCGGTCGGTGGCTTATTTCCTGAAACCAGTATCGGCTGGTATCGTAAGAAATTCAATCTGGAGGCGACGGATTCTGTTTACCAGCATTTTCTTCGTTTTGACGGTGTATTCAGAGACGCGGATTTCTGGGTTAATGGCTTTTATATGGGAAACAATAAAAGCGGATATATCGGGATCAGTTTTGATATAACCGATTTTCTCAATTATGGAGGAGAAAATATCATCGTTGTACGTGTCGACGCTACTCAATATGAAGGCTGGTTTTATGAAGGGGCAGGCATTTACCGGCATGTCTGGCACAGGAAAACACCCAAAATACACATTGCTGAGGACGGCATTTTCAATTACACCAGAGTATCTGCCAACGGAGCAAGAATTTTTTCAGAAATTGAAGTGGAAAACAGTAGCCTTAAATCGGAAAAAATCGCTGTTCAAATACATTTTCTGGACAGAAATGGCCAAAAACTGGCATCTTCACCTAAAAATAAATTGGAGATCCAGGCTAAGCAGATTGGGCTGGTAAAGCAGGAACTGACCATTAAAAACCCAAGGCTCTGGACACTTGAAGACCCTTATTTGTATCGCATCGTCATTGAGCTCAGCCAAAACGGAAAGCTCATCGATAAATGCATCCATCGTTTGGGTATACGGACCATAGATATTCAACCGAACGGTGTTTTTCTGAACGGAGAGCACATCAAACTGAAAGGCACCAACAACCATCAGGATCATGCCGGCGTCGGTTCAGCTTTACCGGATTATCTTCAGTATTTCAGGGTTAAAAGACTGAAAGAAATGGGCAGCAATTCCTATCGTACCTCACACAATCCTCCGACACCGGAATTGCTCGATGCCTGTGACAGCCTTGGAATGCTTGTTCTGGATGAAACCAGATTGCTCAACAGTAGCAAAGAGTATCTGGATCAGTTCAGAAGGCTGCTTAAAAGGGACAGAAGCAGAACCTCTGTTTTCATGTGGTCCATCGGCAATGAAGAATTCTGGATCCAGACCACGCCATACGGAAAGCGCATAGGTGAAACCATGCTGGCCATGCAGCGGGAAATGGATCCGACCAGGATTTCAGTCTATGCCTCAGATGTTCCGCAAAGAGGATATATGCCCAATATTTATAGCGGTGTACTGGAAGTCATCCCTGTCCGGGGTTTCAACTACCGGGAAGATGCGGTAGAATCACATCACAAAACGAAACCATTCATGCCCATCATAGGTACAGAAATGGGTAGTACGGTGACCACCCGGGGTATTTATGCAACGGATTCGGTCAATTGTTATTTGCCGGATAAAGACCTGACGGCACCCTGGTGGGCAAGTACTGCAGAAAAATGGTGGCCGATGGCTGCTGAAAATGACTATTGGCTGGGTGGATATATATGGACAGGATTTGACTATCGCGGAGAACCCACTCCTTTCCAATGGCCCAATATCAATTCACATTTTGGCGTCATGGATGTTTGCGGTTTTCCAAAAAACCTGTATTATTACTACAAAAGCTGGTGGAGCGATCAGGATGTGATCCATGTTTTGCCACACTGGAACTGGCAGCCCGGGCAGCAGGTCAATGTCTGGGTGTTCAGCAATGCGGATAAAGTTGAGCTCTTCATCAATGGCAAAAGCCAGGGGATCAAGGATATGCCTGTAAACCGGCATCTGGAATGGAATGTTACCTTCGAACCTGGTGTACTGAAAGCTATTGGATATAAGGATGGCAAAAGTTTTTCATCTATCCGTGAAACTTCAGGAAAAACAGCCGGAACCAATACCTATTCATACAAAACCACCATGCTGGCTGACGGAAAAGATGCCACTGTGATCAACATCACGGCGGTGGACAATCAGAACAGGGAAGTACCGGATGCAGACAATTTGCTGCATTTCAAAGTGATCGGCGATGCCAAAATACTTGGAGTAGGCAATGGAGATCCGAGTTGCCACGAAGCAGATGTCTGTCTCGATGGCAACTGGAAAAGGAGTTTGTTCAGCGGAAAATGTCAGGTGATCCTTCAGGCAGGCAAAAACCCAGGAACGGTCATACTTGAGGTGACAGGTGAAGGATTGTGGAAGTCATCTGCTGAGATATTTACGATTGCTCCGGCTGAAAAAAAAATGAGTGCGAACCATGATCAGGGGAAAAAGCAAAAGATGACAAAACCAGAGATCGGTAAGATCATCGGAGCGGATATTTCATTTTTACCTGAACTGGAAGCGAATGGCATCCGGTTTTCGGACAAAGGCATTGAAAAAGATGCGTTAGAGATCCTCAAAGATCATGGGTTCAATTACATCCGGCTCAGGATCTTCAACGACCCTGCTCAACCAAAAGGATATTCTCCGGAAAAGGGATTTTGTGATCTGGAGCATACTTTGGCAATGGCAAAAAGGATCAAGGCTGCGGGCATGAAACTGTTGCTGGATTTCCATTACAGCGATTATTGGGCAGATCCGGGCAAACAATTTAAACCCGATGCATGGAAGGATCTCAACATGGAAGAACTTCAGGACTCCGTTTATCAATTCACCAAACGGGTGATTTCAAATCTGAAGGCTCAGGGTACAGCTCCTGATATGGTTCAGATCGGTAACGAGATCAATCATGGCATGCTTTGGCCGGAAGGACACATTGCAAATCCTGACGGACTGGCAAGGTTGTTCAATGCGGGTTCAAAAGCTGTGCTGGAAGTGGAACCTGCCACCATTATCATGTTGCACATCGCATTGGGCGGACAGAATGAAGAATCCGTTGAGTTTATCGAGCAAATGATGGAAAGAGGCGTGGATTTCGATGTATTGGGGCAATCCTACTATCCTCAATGGCATGGATCTCTGGAGGATTTACAGAACAATCTCCATGATTTGCTGAGCAGATTCGGGAAGGAGATCATTCTGGTAGAATATTCAGCAAGAAAGGAAGAGGTGCATGACATCATTTTTAATTTACCGGAGGGAAAAGGAAAAGGAACGTTCATCTGGGAACCACTGAGCACCTGGGATTCCATTTTTGACCGCAAAGGCCAATCAAATGAAAAGATTTTGATCTACGATGAGATCACTAAAAGGCATATGGAAAAATAAAGGAAGAGATTCATTCATTTTGATCCGCCACAATTAGCTGAATGTTTGGGGTTTAGTGGCTTTAAACTAATATAATTTTTGTCACAATATTCTGAGACTCTGATCATCAATACATCATCCTCAAAATGACGAACATAGATTCCAATGTTCGCTCCTGGTCACGGCATAGCTTGCCTTGTAATTGAGATTTAACCACTTGGTGGTATTAGCTCGTGTGTTGGGTGGGATTTTTTTTCCTGACATTAAATTATTTTTTCACATATAAATGGATTCAGGTTTGAAAATTCTTGAATATCTTGAAATACAATAACCAAAATGTTCCTATGTTCCTATGTGTTGAAAAAACCTTTTCACCACATAGATACATAGAAACCACATAGAAGCATAGCCTTTTTTTCATCAGTAAGCGAATGTTGTACTTTGACAAATCTCAAAATATACATCTATGTGTACCTATGTTCCTATGTTCCTATGTGTTGAAAAA
>DDTL01000171.1 GCA_002344345.1 Saprospiraceae bacterium UBA2365 | reverse complement strand
TAATTAAAGTATATTCAACTCCATCTTTTCTAATTCCATTAAATAAAATTTTAGTTCTACTTAATAATATATCATATTTTCCTTTTGCATTTTTCAAAGCTGGTAAGAGTTTTTTAACAACTTTTGTTTGATTTCTGTTAATGCTGTATTTTTTTTTATCTAAGCTAAATTCTTTGTTTTTAAATTTAAAATAATGCTTCCCATTTAATTCTTTGTAATCTGATATGTTATCATAAATTTCCGGGGTCAATAATACTGAAAAATTTGTGCTGAATTCATTATCGATTTCATCGTAGCTTATTCTTAAAGGTTTACCACAATCTTCAATAATCCAATTACCATCTTTTTCAATTTTGAGCCACCCACAATTTATCTTGTTTGTGTCATAAATATCCCGATATAAAGAGCCATCAGTCAAATCTCTGTGAGAATATCTGTCATCATTAACCAATTTCGGATCCAATTTTGCAAAACTCATTATCTCCATAACATTCCTCAACATCCCTTTAATAGAAGTAGCCGGAATAAAGTATTGGCCATTGTAATTGGAAAAGGCCAGATAGCGATCCAGTTTCTCTTTTTCTGAGGGAGAAAGTTTAGTTTCATCACAATTATGATGATCCCGCCACTTTTCAAAAACTTCGTGATCTTCTTTGCTATGACCATTTCGTATAAAGATAGGTGTTTCTGCCTGAATCGTAAACTCTATCTCTCCACTCTCTGCTTCTTCACTCAATGGCATATCATGCAGGACGTGGGCTGCCCATCCAGGGGTAAATACTTCGTTTTCTTTGGGTGCAGGGACAAAATTATATGGTGATTTGATCATGTTTCTATGCTTTTAAATATTGTTCAATAAATTCCATAGCTCCAATACAGGTTATATTTGGAAATTCAACTTTTTTTAATTCCTCAAAATGTCTGTCTTCTGTTATTATGTAATCTGCGCCTGCCGCAATGGCGCAATCTACAAATTTGTTGTCGTCAGGATCAATGCTTATCAGATTCCATCTATAATAAACAATAATCAATATCAAATAAGGAATACCCAATATCAGATCAATGATATCATAAGCTTTTTGAGTGCCTCTGTGTTTTGATATAACCTCAAGATATTCAGTTATGATTTCATTAGTGACACATAGCTTGATCTCTCCTTTTCCCATAGCCAGGAAAAGCTTGTGTATAGTGGATTTGCTTGAAATACAAACTAACATCACATTTGTATCAATCACTACCTTTTTCATTTACTTGTAAGGGGTTCTCATATGCACTTTCAAAAGATCATCCGGATTTATACCTTCTTTCTCCCAATGTTCGTCCATTTCTTTTACAATATGCTTTGCCCTGAACTCAAATAGAATACGCTTGAGTTCTTTAAATTGATCGTCATCCATCGGAATTCTAAAAATCTTTAAAATCTCCAATTGTGCTTCATTTAATTTACCTTCCATATTTATGTCTGTTTTTATACTTTTATAAACATATTCATTTTTCTTTTCGTTCCTATTATTCTACCCCTATAAATATTTGTGCCTTCATCTTTAATACCTTAAAACCAGGACATAATTGATCACCCTCTTCCTTCCAATACCGGAAAAATTTCAATCTGGGATTGTTTTCCAACCTGTGTCCAATATAACTAATAGTCACTTGATTCAAATCAATTTCTGATACACTGCTCAAGTCATACTGAGTTATAATCTGTCTATGAGTGTATTGAACCATGATGGAAACTTTTTTCTCCTCATCCCACAGCATCGCCTCCTGTATAAACAAGCTTTTATCATCCAGTTTGGGTTCAAAAGAACCTGTCACAACAGTCGGCTTTTTTGCACCTGAGCACCAATAGTAACCGATGTAATTACCATTTTGGATTTCTTCCAGACTGTTTAAAACTTTTATTTCCATGTTTGCTAATATTTTAAATGATATTGATTAACAGATTCTTCCACTTTATTGATTGGCGTTACTTTAGTCAATGTACCTGTGAACATGCCGTGTCCCTTGGTAGTCATTCCACCCAAAGGAAGCAGTCCCTTTGTAATATCTATCAGAGCATTTTCGAAAGCTTTTATCGAAAGCTTGTCAATATTATCCTTATCCAGATACAAATCAATCTGAATTTTCTCCTTACCTTCTTTCAAATGACTGACCTTCTCACTGAACAAAGCTGTGTCCATCGCTCCACCAGTAAATCGGTCAATGGCTACATGGTTAAAGATTTTTGAGTTATCTACTTCGTTGTCATTTAGATAGATGTCATCAATGATGATGTGACCCCTTCTTGAATCGCCAGTAAGATCATAATCATTGTAACCATTTTTGATTTTGTTTTTAGTCTCAATTTCAAATTCAAAACCGCTGCCCAAACCAAATAATTGATTGACTGCTTTGTTACCAGATCCGCAATATAAATCTGAAGCAATTTGATAGGTCAATTTGGGAATAAGCTCCTCAGCATATCTTTCTTTCAACTTATTATAATGGAAAGCAGTCCGATGGGCTATTGCTCCTTTAATGGAACTCCCGGGAATTAATGTAAATGATTTAAAAGTGAAGCCGTCAGAATTGTAAACCACTATTTCTTCTTGTACAGGTTTATTATCTGTTTCGTCATCTCCATGTCCTTCAGAAAAGATAAAGAAATCGTCTGGTGTTAAATCTAATATATAGTGGGTTAAGCTGCTATCATGTTTTAAAGCTAAATTTTCCCCACTGATCGTGGTATTTAATGATGCCGGATGGTTCAAATAGGCATCGAAATCAGCTGCTATACTTAAATCCAAATCTTTATTGTATGACAAATCTCCTAAGATTTCCAGATTCCCATAGCCATTTCTTGTGCCGGAACCTATTCTGAAAAGGGGATCACTGATAGTTTCTAATATCTTATTCCAGATTTCTTTATCTTCAGACGTCCCTTTGAGCTCAATTTCGAACATAAAGCGAGTACCTTTATACACTACCTCATTATCAAACAGGCCACCCTTTGCGGCAGCTCCTTTTGCAGATATTTTTACGTGTTGACGAGTGGGCAAATTATCGAACTTAGCTAAAACAGTGGCATAATCCTCGTTCATCAAACCTTCGGCAACGATTTTTTCAGAAATCATCATATGGCCATTGCTTACAATCAGCCTCGAACCAAGACCTTTATCGCCAACCTGATATCCAAAAATCTCCTTGTATTTTTGTTTTTCTTCAATTGCATCTTCCAATGCATGTCTCAATACACCGGTAATGGACGTGCCAGGAATAATGGGCCAGCCATTAGCGTCTTTGACAACCAGTGCATCCTTTAGTAAAGAAGTTTCACCTGTTCCAATAAAGAGCGCAGTTTTTGCCTCTACCACTATTCTCGCAATATATCTATGTGTTAATTTAGTCATTTCCTATTGCTTTTTGTTCTTGAAATTAATTGCTTCTTTTGCCATTTCTGATGAGAACTTTATCGTGAATAAAAGTTTGTTTTCATTTTGGATATTAGTTAAAAGTTCCTTAATGTCTTTTATGTTTCTTTCATCCCATAATTTTTCAGCCATTTTTCCACAGGTAAGTAAGCCATTTTTTTTCTCTCCTTCTTTAAGTCCCAGTTTGATCATAAATTCTTCCCAAGTTTTAACGTTGATAAGAAAATCAGTAGCCACGGCCCGAATATTTCCCCATTGACTGGATGTAACTTTTCTGGTTATGCCTGTATCCTTATATTTTTCTATTGCTTCATTAATTTCTTTGGCGAGTTTCAATTCTGCTTCTGCTAAATCTTTTTGCTTTTTCAGGAAATGCCCTAAAGAAGTGTTTATAGCTACGGGTTCAGAATTTTTACCTATTTCTTCCTTTATGAGATCTGCTTTTACAAAAGAAAGACTTGTTAATCTTTCATCATCCGGATTAGATTTCAAAAAGATCGGATCATATATGACTCGGCCCAGACCTTCGTTATAAAATTCGCCAATTTGTTGATTTTCATTTCTTTCTGCGCTTGCTCCTTCAACATAAAACACACTACCCATCTTAATACAATGCCTTTGCATGGAGGAGGCATTTCTTTGGAAATTCCAGGGGCTATAAGTGAAAGTTCGTATTTGAGATTTGTCCCAGACTACTTTTCCACCAGGTACACCCAGTTGATCGGCAGTGGGTTGGAAAGTTTGTTGACCAGTCTCCTTATCAATGAAACATAAATTGGATTGTGCATATACAATAGTTACATTTTCAACTATTCTTTGAGCTTCGATTTCAATTTCGCTTTTATCAAAATGTTCAATAAGAACCTGACCATACTCTGCCGATTTGGACTTGCCGATACGTTTGTTGCCCAATAATGCATTTTCCACTATTTGAATATGATTTTCGTCCTTAAAGTTTATTGAAAAAAGAAATTGCGTACCTGCTTCAATTGCTTCAAAACCAAACATCTTACCTTCATCAGTTCGTCGGTTAGCTCGGTCGTAAGCAGATTTAAGAGAAAATGATTTTGGTATTTCAGTGATTATTTTACCACTTGCAGAAATAAAACCCGAACGCATTTGTTTCAGTTGTCGTTTCTGATTATGTTTATTCAAAACACCTTTTTTATGATCAATGTTAAAGTCCAGATAAACAGCATCAGATTTTTTTCCCTGGTCAGCTTCTTCTTTATCAACAATTTTTTTTTCCAATTTATCCTGTAAAAAACAATTGGGCATAGGATAAAAGACTTCATCATTGTAAATGATACCATCTCCAAAAGATACATGGCCATTGTGTAATACTTCCACGGCTTGATCCATATAGTTTTGGTATATTTGATTGGCTACGATTCCCAGAAAATTACTACCCGGAATGTAATCCAACGTTTCCATATTTCCCTCTGTAGCCAGGGAAGCATTCAGGACAACATCGGTTTTAAGTGTGCATTTATAATGTCTAATAATCATTCTTCCTTGTTTTATTTTAGTGAGATAATACAACGACCTAATCCTCTGTTTCTATTCGTACCGATTCTTCTTGTCCATTTCATCGCGTTTTCAAGAGTTGTTTTGTATTTCTCGGCAATATGAATACTTCCTTCCAGTTTGATTGGAATGCATACTTCGGTCATACGCAGACTACCTGTTTTTGCAATACCCTTATCGTCAATTGCAGTAGATGCAACATTGCGATATAAGTATTCTTGCATACTGTGCTCGATTATTTCCTGGGTTTCTTTCTCAGGAAGAGATGCATTACTAACTTTGATACTACCCGGTGTAGACTCATGTTTGTCCTTCTCCGTTCTCTTTCCGAATAAATGATCTATTACCGGGAATTCAACCATACTAAATTCAGCCATTTCTTCACAAGCATCACGTAATAAACCTTTGATGGTACGACCTGGAATATAAGGAAGTCCATTTTTGTCCTTTATCACCTCATTGTCTGTTTCTGCACCAGCACCCAGACCGGAACTACACATCCAGTCACTGAGAAATTCAATGGAGTATTTAATTTCTATCATTTTATTGCTTTTTTACTTAAAAGAATGAATTTGGATTAGGTCAAGTAGAATTGATTTGACAGGAATTGTATTTCCTTTTTGATCTTTTTGCCTTTCATCAAAGATATTTTCAGGCAACTTTAATGCTTCAATAAACTTATCATTTACAGTTTTCATACGTTCATACATGAACTTACTGGTATCTTTACTTTTAAAAGTTTCAGATACAAGATGACGTAATTTAGAAACACCTTTTGATTTTTCGGTTTGTTGATCTTTGAGAACATCTAATTTGGCTTCCAATTCTCCAATATGTGGAATATTTTCTCTGCTTTCACACTTATTGATTAAATAAGGCCCATAATCATAATCTATTGTAGATGCAGATGCATACTTGATCCGTTTTTTCATTTGTTCCAGACTTTCGACATAAGAATCCTGCACTTTAAAGAATGCTAAGCTTGAACGTGGCATTTGGCTTCCATCATTGCCTAACTTCGGCAGGTCCTCCTTTTTCACCATTTTTTTAGCATCTTTGCATAGTTCTTCTGCTAAGTGAAGGGCATAATGAAGAGGATAGGATTCTTTGACGAAAGCTATGCCTGCACATGCTGAAAGACCATTATCAAGCTCTTTCAGCTTAAATACTTCAAAATTGTTTTTTGAAATTTCCTCGAACTTTTTAAGAAACATTTTAGTAAAGTCAAGTGCTAGGTCTGCTCTAATGATAATTGTAACATCGTCACCACCTATTACTGCAGGGCGAATGGGGTATTGATAATCTTTATTTTTGGTTTCGCCTTTTTTTTGACTTTCTTCAAAACATCTTTTATCATTTTCAATTACTATTCTGAAAGCATATTGAAGTGCTTCTTTGGTAGAATTATCAATAGCCTTTGAGAATTCATGAAATTTATTGCTGTCTGTTAGTTGATCTCCGATATTCTGAATAATGTTGCCCAGTCCATTACCATCAGCATGGACAACGGCTACCCATTTGTTATTGCTTCCAACATTTATGTCAGCCATATCATTGGACAGCATTTTAGGGTCAAAATTACCTTCACCTGCCAGATCCTTGAAAAGTAAGTTCTTGTTGTCTCGATCATTGAACTTATCATATTTCCGTTTAGTGGATAATTCCACATCTTCATGGACATCTTTTTTTATTTTGATGTTCTTATAAAGTACTCCCCCGGTTCTTCTGGCTCTATTCAATGCCATATATCCGGTTTCTAATGGCATGGCAGCTTTATTACGTTGTATTTTTAAAGCCATTTCCAGATCTTGAAGCGCTTCTGATATTTTACCATCAAATTTAACTACTGCCTGACTGATAGTGATTCCCGGAGCATACTCCATTACCATTTTAGGAAATAGCTTTACAACTTCTTCTAATTTTTTTTTTTCGTCTTCATCAAATAAACATTTGATATTACCGGCAGCAGCCAAAATCAAGTTTTCAGGTTTTGTAATACCTCCTGAAACTTCAAAGAACTTTTCTTCACAAATCTCTTTTACCATCTCACTTGCACCTACAATTTCTCTAAGTTTATTGGTCTTAAAAATAAACTCCTGAATTCCCTGAACACTCGCTCCGTATAAATATTTTCCCATATTATTTGTTTTAATATCTCAATTCTTCATTCTTCATTTTCTCCTCACCCCCCACATCTCCCACAAGCCCTTCCCCTGTTCCCATCACAAGGCACACAGTTCTGACAACCGAAATAAGTGCAGTTACTATTGTGCCGTACACCGGAATTCCTGTTATAACTGTATTGTATCTCACCAATCAATGGTTGCGCTATACTGAATCCCAGCCCGAAATCCTCAGGATAAAACCACACCGTTATTTTATCCGCGATGCCCGCATAATCCAGGGCGCTTTGCAACATGATCCCGTATTTGCGCTGATCAATGTTTTCCATGACAAGCACAATACCGGGTTTTTTGTTGGTTTGCAGCCCGTACCACAACGCCTGGCCAATACTGTTTTTCCAGTTTGGGGCTTTTTCCACCTCTATGGCGTATGTATCATTGACGATGTCAGCACGACCTCCTGGCAGGACAACCTCTCTTTCCCCGTGAAAATAATGCTCATCGAGCCAGTCGACATAATAGGCTTCAGGTCGTTGTCCGGCTGCATCAAGAGCAAACAGACCATAAATCAGGATTATTTGAACCAGTCTGATCATCCGGTAGAGGTTTTTAAATTTTCATTGATAAAATAATTATTATACTTTTATTGATATTCAGTTTTGATTTTAAGCAATTGTTCTTTCAATATGAGTAAATCAGTCTAATCTTTCATAAATCAACTTTTTGTTCGATTCAATGTAAGGAGCTACTAAAGGTGATATTCCCCTGGTGGTGATCAAATCTACATCCCGCCCTAACAATTCTTTGATTTCCAACCACATGCTGATAAAACCCAGGCCCAGATGCTTTTCATAATCAAGTTCTACAAGTATGTCAACATCACTGTTTATTCTGGCTGTCCCATCCACATGCGACCCGAACAACCAAGCCCGGACAACTGGTTTTTGCCTGAAATATGGAATTAAACTGTCCTGGATCTGTGTAATCGTCATTTTTTAACTTTTCGTGAAGTACTTTTTGAATTAACATTGAAAATATGCTGAAAATTCCATTGTCACAAACAATCATCATAATATTCCGAAGTCCCATACATTTGCATCATTGGCATTCTCCCTTTTTTCGTCTGCAAACCGATTTGTGTTCAACCACCCTGATCTTGCTCTGTTTCCCTTGCACGGTATCTGCTGCCATCACCCAGTTTCTTGACGATACCGAATCCCACACTCACGCCTTTACCCAGACCTATATAATTTGGGATGGAGAGATTGCAACTGAAATTAATGGAGAATGTCAGGTGAAAAACATCCTTGTATTCTATGTATTTTTCGTTCTTCAGTTCCCTGATATGAACTTCCAGTGGAACAGGTTCATCTGCCTGCATCGCCTCCATAAAGATCCTGAGATGCTTAGTCAGCAGATCTTCCAGCATTTTGAGCTTGTCTACAAGCGACAAGGCTTGTTGGTACTCCCTGAAATGATCCTGGTTGAGCGCGATCCAGTTGTGGATATTGTAATTGAAACTTTGATCCCAGGTCTGGACGCGTTCGTATTTCAACCGGACATCTTCGATCTCATATTTCAGTTGTTTGTCACCGATCCGGAAGTCAAAACTGCGCTGTCGTAATAAATAATGAATGTCATCGGTCGCGTCGTTCAGACAGATCAGACTGGCTTTTTTGTCAGTCACCTTGTATTGGATCAGCGGATATCGGTAAAGATATTTATTGTCTTCCGTCCTGTTGTGAAAAAGGTCAGATTCCCGCTTAGACTTTTCTATGACAGCTGATCTGAATTTCGGGATATCGTAGGCCTGTATGGGCTCTGAAAAAACAATATGCAAGTATCTGGTCCGGGTCATTGGATAATTTTATTTCGGTCAACAAGATAATAATTTCCGTGCAGACTTTTTGCATTCAACAAAAATTACAGCTTATTTAAAACAATTTTAAATATTTCAAAAGATATCCAGACCTGACTTTTACTTAAAGCAATCTGATTTTCCATAATTTTTTTCGCTAATTTTGTAGATCAATACAACTGTGATCATGCTCAAATTACAGGATTTATTTTTATTCTTTAAGAGATTTTGGAGAAAGCGGGAGAAAACCACCCAAAGCCCGGTAGAACAAGTCGTATTAAGCAAATCCAAAAAAAAGTATTTTGAGTTTGAACTCACAGAGGCTCAGCAAATTTCTTTTGAGGCATTGAAGGAATTTGCAATGGATAAGACTGCTAAGGTCTTTATTTTGAGGGGTTATGCGGGTACAGGTAAAACCACCCTTGTAGCCGGCTACATCAAATGGCTGGTTGACAATAAAAAGCTGTTTAACTTATTGGCTTCAACGGGAAGGGCTGCGAAAGTGCTTTCCGATAAAACCAATGTTAAGGTTGAGACTGTCCATAGCCATATCTATATATTTTCCGAAATCAACCAGGATATGGAAAAACTGGCTGAAATCATGCCTGAAGCAGGAAAAGCCATCAAACTGAATTACAGTCTCAAAGTAAAAGATCCCGATGTAGAACCTGGCCATTTGTATTTGATAGATGAATCTTCCATGATTTCAGACGTTGTGGTGGAAAATGATTCATTTGCACATTTCGGGAGCGGAAAACTTTTAAACGACCTATTTGCATTTGATACCGTTGGCAAATTCGTTTTTATTGGAGATCCAAAACAATTGCCTCCCGTCGGACAGACATTCTCACCGGCACTTTCATCTGCGTACATCAAAAAAATATATCAACATAATGTAGTAGAACATGAATTGACTACGATCAAACGGCAGGCAGATAACAATGATATCATCAAAGCATCGATGAATATCAGGAAATTGCATGAGATCAATCCAAATGTGAGATTTGCCTCGTTTCCATTGAAAGGTCATAGAGATATCCTTATCCATAGTTCAGTTGATTCGTTTACAGACTTATATGTCGAAACAATCAGAAAACATGATTTTCAATTTACCACAATGATCTGCCATACCAACAGGCAGTGTGGTGAATTCAACAGGATTATCCGGCATTTACTGGGGAAACCGCCTGACAAACCTATGGAAGGAGATATCCTGATGATCACTCAAAACAATGCATTGTCGGGGCTTGTCAACGGAGATTTTGTCCAAATAATGGAGGTTAAAGAAAGTAAATATTACTGTGGGTTGAATTTTATTTCACTGGTTGTTGAAGAACTGAATTTCAAGGAAAGGTTTGAAATAATGATGATAGAAAATTTGTTGTTTTCCAACCTTGTCAATATTACCCAGCAGGAACACAGGAGGCTGTTGATCGATTTTGTTTACAGGATGAAAGCAGAAAATATCAGACCAAACAATCCTGCATTTTCTAAATTGATGAATAAAGACATATATTTAAATGCTCATAAGGCCAAATTTGGTTACGCAGTCACTTGCCATAAATGCCAGGGTGGCGAATGGCAGGAAGTATTTTTGTTTATGAATAATAAGATCCACGGCATACCAAAACCGGGTATTTACCAGTGGTTATATACAGCAGTTACCAGGGCAAAAAGCACTTTACATGTGATAGATGATTGGTATATCAAATGACCGGAAAATCATTAAATATGCGAATCAAGGGTTAAAGTTAATTCTGCAGATAAGCAGGATTTTCTCACTTTTTTGCCTCGATCCTAAAGGATGAAAGCGAGAAAATCCTTTATCTTCCTTTAGGATTGAGGCCAAATAAAGGATTTTCGGAGCTTTTTTTCAACCCTTGATTCGCATTAAATACATACAACTAAAAATTTCTTTTAATAAAAATTCAAGGGAACAGTAAAAAAATCGAAAACCTGGACCGAAAATATTTATTGAATATTCCGGCCAAACTGAACCTTCCATTCCGGTCGAAACTGAACCATTTATTATGCGTAGTAAAATCCGGTTCAAATTGACCATGGCTTTCGATCCAATTTGACCATCCAAATGCCAGAAATGGTCAAACATGAAGGCCCATTTTAACGCAAAAACCTTACCTAATGGACATTCAATTTCCTTTATCACCCTTTAGCCCCGGGAGGCAAAGATTCCAGCTGTCAGGATCAAAGCCTGGTCAACAGACAACATTATATCCAATTGCATATAGAGTCATTAAAAATAATGTTTTTATATGCAAATGAATATAATTTAATAATTTTTATTATTTTTGTATGCAAATACATATAATATGAGTGAATTATCCGACTTTGTGAAGACCAAAAGAAAACAATCGGGCTTAACCCAGGAGGAATTTGCGGAAAAGGCCGGGGTTGCCCTTACGGTTATCAGAAAGATTGAACAAGGCAAAGAAAACCTCAGTTTGTCAAAAGTCAATCAGGTACTGCAAATGTTTGGTCATGTCTTAGGTCCTGTAAATGAGCGTTATGCGACAAGGAATAGTGAAATACAATAACATACCGGCCGGCTTGCTGACTGAAGAAGATAGCGGGGAATATCTGTTTGTATATGACGAAAAGTATGTGCAAACCCACCCAAACCAATTCATCACCTTTCATATGCCCGTAACGGAAATGCCTTACAGAAGCAAAAGGCTGTTCCCGTTTTTTGATGGATTGATACCGGAAGGATGGCTGTTAAATATTGCGGCTGAAAGCTGGAAAATCAACAAGAATGATCGAATGGGACTGCTACTTGCATGTTGTCAAAACGCTATTGGCGCTGTGAGTGTTCACCCTGTAAATCCTGAAACCGATGCATAAATGCCTGTACTGTTATAAGGAGTTGGATGATGATCATGCAGATTATCATCCCAAATGCATCAAGGCATTCTTCGGAACAAAAGATGCTCCGGTTTTGCCCTATCGACTGTCTGAAATGGACAACCTGGCCAGAAAAGCGGCTGAACTTTCTATTACTGTACCTGGTGTTCAGCCTAAAATATCTTTAGGATGGATAAAAAATGAATTGGGTAAGGGTCATCAGGCCAGATTGACCATCATGGATGCATTGGAGGGACATTATATTTTAAAACCACAAAATGCCAGATACTCCCAAATGCCCGAAAATGAACATCTTTCGATGAAATTGGCTGAACTGTTTAGAATAAATATCGTTCCTGTCAACCTGATCCGGTTGGCATCAGGTGAACTATGTTTCATCACAAAACGAATAGATCGCAATCCGGATGGAACGAAAAATCATATGATTGATTTTCTCCAGATCCTGGAGTTGTCCGATAAATACAAAGGCACCATGGAAACATTGGGAAAAACCATAGGTGAGCTATCGGTAAATACCTTATTGGATAAGTTGCGGTTTTTCGAATTCACCGTTTTCAACTTTGTCATCGGCAACAATGATATGCACCTGAAAAATTATTCGATGTTTTTATCGGAAATGGGTTGGGTGCTTGCTCCCTTTTATGACCTGTTGAACGTAAAAATGATTTTGCCGAAAGATAAAGAAGACCTTGCTTTATTGCTGGGTGGGAAAAAGGAAAATTTTAATAAAAGATATTTTGACCGCCTGGGCGCTGTATTAAAACTAAATGACAAACAACTAAATTCGGTTTATAAGAGATTGGTGAAATGGCTACCAAAAGCTGATCAGTTGATAGAAAGCTCTTTTCTGGAGCCGGACAGGCAAAAAGCGTATAAGAAATTGATAGCTGAACGCTCAATGTTATTGACTACAACAAAGCTTTAGCTTCGGGGCAATGATTTCGTCCATCAGAGGGTCAATGCTTGGATATTCCGGTCTTGTTAATGAGAACCTTGATACCATTGAATTACCCAGAGGGATTTATTAAAAAAATCGGAAAAACTTGAAAATATCAGAAGTTTTATTGATTCACTTCTGAAACCCTATAAGATTAAAATCGGAATTTTTTGTACTGCCAGGAATGCGCCTCATAACCGGGATATCTTAACTAATGCGAATCAAGGGTTAAAGTTAATTCTGCAGATAAGCAGGATTTTCTCACTTTTTTGCCTCGATCCTAAAGGATGAAAGCGAGAAAATCCTTTATCTTCCTTTAGGATTGAGGCCAAATAAAGGATTTTCGGAGCTTTTTTTCAACCCTTGATTCGCATAACTAACTATTACTGGTTGCACTCTGGTCATTCATTGGATTATTATAATAAAAATGGGAAGTTAGCGAAAGACACAACCATTCATTTTTATGGCCTTGCAGCTTCTGAAAACAATAAAACTCAACAGGTGATATTAAATAGCTATGCAGATTTAATCAGAAATGCAAAATTAAATTTTGATGCTTTTGGCGATCCGGAAAATCGGCTATTGATGAATCTCTGATTAAGTTAAAACCAATCTTGGCCTGGTCAATTTCACCGGATTTTACAGTAAGTGCAAAAATGTAAATAATTAAGAAAGACGAAATAAGCTAATTTGCATCATTCCTTTCCGAATGACCATCTTTATAATGAGTAAATTATAAATGCAGAGATTTGAATACATCTACTTTATTGAAAAACAATAGTTATTATAATTTTTTCGAACAAAAGTTTTAATTTGCACAAGAAAAATTATTAAAATTACATATGGAAATTAACATTAAAATACTCATCACTACCATTTCCATCTTGTTTCTGAGCACTAGCATTTTTGCCCAGACAGATCCAACTAAATTTCCTTTGGTCGACAGATCGGACATTCATTATCTTGGGTCATTCTTTGTTCCTGAAGAAGATGGCAACGGAAACCCCATAAGCTACGGAGGTTTCGCCCTGGGGTACAACCCGGTGAACAATTCGCTTTTTTTGGGTTGCCATGACTGGTACGATCTGGTTTCTGAAGTATCCATACCACCTATGAATGGAACTGCTACCATATTGCAAACTTGTACCGACATCTACGAAGGAAACCCGATTGATGATGACGAAAATGGACTGCATCCTGCAGGAAACCTGGTGTATAATGGCCGGCTTATTTCTACGGAGATTGCATGGTATGATGCAGACTATTCACAATTGAACACTCATGGTGTCTCTTCGAGTCTGGATCTGTCAGATGCAAATAATTTTGATGGATGGTACAGTTTTAACGGTGTGACGGCATTTCCCCGTGCGCTCGCTGGTTATATGACACTTATCCCAAATGAGTGGCATGTGCTTTTAGGAGGGCCGGCCCTGACAGGGCAAGCGGCAGTATCCATTATCGGAAGTTCTTCGGACGGTCCTTCGGCTACCGTTTTTGATCCTGATGAGGTAGGGAACAGTGCCAACCTTCATGGCACAACTTTAGTTTTTTACCCCATTGATGAGTTCAGACATCCCGATTTTGAGGCCAAAGGTTCAATGGTTGCCGGTATGGCATTTCCAAACGGCACGAGAAGTGTTTTGTTTTTTGGAACCCGTGCGCAGCATCCGTATTGTTATGGAACGAATGAAGATTGCCCGTACTCATGCTTCATCCATAAAGGACCACACAATGAATTCAAGCACGCCATTTGGGCATATGACGCCAATGACTTTCTCCGTGTAAAAAACAGCGAAGTTGAGCCCTGGGAAGTGATGCCTTATGCCACATGGGAATTCGATGATATCACAACCGGAAATTGTGCCAGTACAAGGTTTGGAGGCGCAACTTTTGATCAGGAGCGTGGTATTTTATATGTCGTGGAATCCTTTGGAGATACTCCGGAGGTTCATGCTTTTCAGATAAGCACGCCCAGTCATTCCGATGAAATATTTGCAGAAAATGGTTTTAAATTATTTCCCAATCCTTTCACAGAAGGATCTCTGAACATTGAAATTGAACAGCCTGCAAAGATGATCATTGGCAACCTGTTGGGGCAAAAGTTGACTGAAGCTTCTCTGGAATCAGGCGCGAACATGGTGGAGTTGGATTTTCTGCCACCAGGTTTGTATACTATAACAGTTCAAAACTTTAAAGGAATTGTATCTCAAAAATTCGTAAAACACTGACTTTTTTATGTCAGATAATTATAAATACAGGATTTAACCCAATTGTGATTGGTAAAATTATATATTGGGTTGGTTAGGCTAGCATTGAAGATCTTTCAATGCTTAAATAAAACTGAATATTTGGTTCAAACCGGACCAATCAAAACTTTCTCTCATTCATCTATGCTTACCCAGTTTTAGTTTATTCCCTGCAAATTGGCCACACTTTTCCTAAAAATTTCCCTACCTTTATCCCATAAAACAATAAAGATGATCGTAGCTGCTCAAGACCGTTACCAAAGAATGATGTACAATCGCTGCGGGCACAGCGGATTGAAATTGCCGGCGATATCGCTGGGATTGTGGCACAATTTCGGAGGCGTGGATGTTTTTGAAACATCTGCGAAAATGATCCACCGCGCTTTCGATGCCGGGATCACCCATTTTGACCTGGCTAATAACTACGGACCACCTCCGGGTTCTGCAGAAGAAAACTTTGGCAGGATACTACGCCGTGATCTCATGGCTTACCGGGATGAAATGATCATCTCCACCAAAGCGGGATACTATATGTGGGAAGGACCTTACGGTGAATGGGGTTCGAGAAAATACCTGCTCTCCAGCCTGGACCGGAGCCTGCAGAGGATGGGCCTGGATTATGTGGATATCTTTTATTCCCATAGACCAGATCCGGAAACACCGCTGGAGGAAACCATGGGTGCTCTGGACACAGTCGTCAGACAGGGTAAAGCCCTGTATGCAGGTATTTCGAATTACCCGGCGGACAAGGCACTGGAAGCCTCACAGATACTCAGAAGCCTGGGTACGCCCTGCCTGATCCATCAGCCGAGATATTCCATGCTGGACAGATGGGTGGAAAAGGATCTGCTCAACGTGCTGGAAAGCGAAGGCATCGGCTGTATCGCCTTTTCTCCATTGGCACAGGGATTGCTGACTGACCGGTATCTCCAGGGAGTTCCGGACGGGTCAAGGGCGGCAAAACCGCATGGATTCCTGAAAAAGGATCAGATCACAACTGAAATGCTGTCTGTCATCAAAGCACTGGATCAGATCGCTTCTTCCAGATCGCAAAGCCTGGCACAGATGGCGATCGCATGGCTGCTGAAAGATCATCGGGTAACTTCGGTTCTGGTCGGGGCGAGTTCGGTCGGACAACTCAACAACAACCTGAAGGCATTGGATCACCTCGATTTTACGGGTGATGAACTGGAAGCTATAGAAAAGATCCTCGGATAAACAAACGCTGATTTTTCCACAGATTTTCCACAGATTTGCACAAAACAGAACGAATTTGCACAAATGTTTAGTTGGATAGTACTTTAGCTGTTAGTCTTTTAGCCATAATTGTATCAATAGGTTCAAAACCACCATTTCAATGGCAAATTCAGACTCTTTTGTAATTGTACGATCTCAAATCTTACAGGCTAAAAGGCTGAGCATCTAAATAGTTTCAAATTTGGTATACATTTGTCCCTTTAAATGCCATGAACATGGAAAAAGATAAGCAACAGGATGAAAATCCGAAGGTAGTGGATATTTCAGGACAGAGCATTTGGCAACAGATCAAAGGGGCCATCATGGGCACCGAAGCAGATTATACCAAAATAGATCTGAATAAAGCCATTTTATTGCTGGCCATCCCTATGGTGCTGGAACTGGTACTGGAATCCACCTTTGCATTAGCAGATATTTATTTTGTCAGCCAACTGGGTGCATCGGCAGTGGCCACCGTCGGTCTGACGGAGAGTTTCTTGTACCTGCTATACAGTTTGTCTATGGGTATGTCCATCGCTGTTACCGCCATTATCGCCAGGAGAGTCGGGCAAAAAATGCAGGACAAGGCTGCCATCACGGCTGTTCAGGCCATCATTCTGGGCTTTTTATTTTCTATTCCCTTTTCCCTGGCAGGATTGTTTTTTTCCAGAGACCTGCTGAGACTTATGGGCGCTGACGCCTGGGTACTGGAAGAAGGTTACAGGTATACGCAATGGATGCTTGGCGGAAATGTGGTGATCGTGCTGCTGTTTGTGATCAATGCCATTT
This sequence comes from Saprospiraceae bacterium UBA2365, assembly GCA_002344345.1. Taxonomy (GTDB): domain Bacteria; phylum Bacteroidota; class Bacteroidia; order Chitinophagales; family Saprospiraceae; genus UBA2365. The sequence continues at coordinate 10,571 of DDTL01000171.1, read as the reverse complement.
TCCGGGGCGCGGGTGATGCGGCTATTGCCATGCGTATCCTGTTCATATCCAATGGTATCAATATCATTTTGGATCCCCTGTTCATCTTTGGCTATGGTCCGGTTCCGGCCATGGGTATAGAAGGTGCGGCCATCGCTACCAATATAGGCCGTGGTGTAGGGGTGCTGGTGCAGTTCTGGCTGCTGCTAAAAGGCGGAAAACACATAAGGATCTTTGCCCGGCACATGTACTGGAAAAGTAAAGTCATCCTCAAAATACTGAAAACCTCCGTTGGCGGTATCGGCCAGATGCTGGTTGGCATGATGTCGTGGTTGTTCATCACATGGATATTTGCACAATTGGGCAGCGAGGTGGTGGCCGGAGCGACGATCACGATCCGGATCATCATGTTTTCGATGATGCCTGCATGGGGCATGTCCAATGCAGCGGCTACGCTGGTAGGGCAGAACCTGGGTGCGGGAGACCCAGCCAGGGCGGAATCTTCTGTTTGGAAGATCGGTGTGTACAACATGATCTTTTTATTGTTGGTTTCAATGGTATTTTTCTTTTTCAATGAAGAAATCGTCCGTTTGCTTTCCGATGATCCCGGTGTGGTTAAAGTTGGGGCCAAATGGCTGAAGATCATTTCCTATTCGTACATTGTTTATGGATGGTGGATGGTGGCTGTACAGGCGTTCAACGGCGCCGGGGACACGAGGACACCAACCTGGATCAACGTCGTATTTTTCTGGCTGATTCAGATCCCTTTGGCCTGGTTGCTGGGTATCCATCTGGATTTTGCCTATACAGGTGTATTCTGGGCGGTATTCGTTTCTGAAACCTCGGTTGGGTTGTTCACACTGTGGCTGTTTACGAGGGGCAGATGGAAGACGGTGAGTGTGTAGGTTGATCAGTGATCAGTGATCAGTGATCAGTAATCAGTGATCTGTGATCAGTAATCTGTGATCAGTAATCTGTGATCAGTAATCTGTGATCAGTGATGAGTGATCAGTGACATGATGTAAAAATTTCCAAAGTATTTGTTATCGGTTTTTTACTTTACAAATTTTGCAAACTTTATAAACTTTATAAACTTTCTACTTTCAACTGTCATGCAGATCACCGATTACCGATCACAGATCACCATTTTCCGGCCACTAGTGCATACTTGTACCCCAACTTCTGTTTTGGTTGACAAAGATTTGCTACATTTGCATCCTTAAATTTCAAAGATATGTACAGAACGCACACGAATGGCGAATTGAGGATCGGCGACACCGGTAAAGAAGTTGTACTGAGCGGATGGGTTCAGTCCGGAAGGGATTTCGGAGGACTTACTTTTGTTGACCTGAGAGATCGGTACGGGATCACACAACTGGTTTTCAGTATGGATGAAAACCCTGAACTATGTTCACTCGCCAGGACACTCGGCAGAGAATATGTTGTCAGGGTGACCGGCATTGTAAGGGAAAGAAGCAATAAAAATCCCAACAGGGCAACCGGGGACATAGAGATCGATGTCCGCGAAATGACCATCCTGAATGCTTCCAAAACGCCACCGTTTACCATAGAAAATGAATCAGACGGTGGTGATGACATCCGTATGAAATACCGTTATCTCGATATCCGCAGGGATCCCGTGAAGGAAAATATTATTTTCCGTAGCAAATGCGGAATTGAAACGAGGAAATACCTTGATGGACAGGGTTTTATTGAGATTGAAACACCTTTTCTGATCAAAAGCACACCCGAAGGTGCAAGGGATTTTGTGGTGCCCAGCCGGATGAACCCCGGGCAGTTCTATGCCTTGCCTCAAAGCCCGCAGACCTTCAAACAATTGCTCATGGTGGCTGGTATGGACAAGTATTTCCAGATCGTCAAATGCTTCAGGGACGAAGATCTGAGAGCAGACAGGCAACCGGAATTTACCCAGATAGACTGCGAAATGGCTTTTATCACAAGGGAGGATATTCTGAATACCTTTGAAGGCCTCACCAAACACCTGTTCAAGTCCCTGCTGGATGTTGAATTAGGTGATTTTCCCAGGATGTCCTATGATGAAGCGCTGGAAAAATTCGGTTCAGACAAACCTGACCTCCGTTTTGATATGCAGTTTACCTACCTGACAGATATAGCCAAAGGAAGGGATTTTTCCGTTTTCGATACAGCCGAAACCATCGTGGGTATTTGCGCTCAGGGCCAGGCAGACAATATGTCCAATAAAGACATCAAAACCCTTACAGAATGGATGCAAAGGCCACAGATCGGGGCAAAAGGCGTCATTTATGTCAAGTTTGAGCACGACGGAACCATCAGAAGTTCAGTGGGCAAATTCTTTGACGATGCAGCCTTGCTGGAGTGGAAAGCCAGGTTTGGCGCTCAGGATGGTGATGTATTGTTTGTTCTTGCAGGTGAAACCGAAAAAACCAGGAAGCAATTGAGCGAACTCCGCCTGGAAATGGGCAGAAGGATGGGACTGATGAAGCCGGGTGAGTTCAAACCGCTTTGGGTACTTGATTTTCCTCTGCTGGAATGGGATGAAGAAGCACAGCGCTTTTTTGCGATGCATCATCCGTTCACTTCTCCGAAAAAGGAATATGTGGATCAGATGAAATCCGGTGATTTTGAAACCCTGAAACGTCTGAAGGCGGACGCTTATGACCTGGTGATCAACGGAAATGAGATCGGAGGTGGTTCGATCAGGATACATGATCGTGATCTGCAATCCAAAAACTTTGATTTGCTTGGATTTACGAAGGAAGAGGCACAGGAACAATTCGGCTTTTTGATGGGTGCCTTTGAGTTTGGAGCGCCTCCTCATGGAGGCATTGCCTTTGGTTTTGACCGGCTTTGTGCAGTGATGAACAACCAGACGTCCATTCGTGATTTCATCGCCTTCCCGAAAAACAATCAGGGCAGGGATGTGATGATCGATGCTCCTTCAAAGATTGATGATGCTCAGTTGGATGAATTGCATTTGAGATTGAAAGGATGATTCTCTGTAAACAGTAAATTGTGATCAGTGATCGGTGACCGGATATGAATCCTGAAGATGAATATCATGATTTCCGGCATTTCATACATTTCAAACAACACAAACAAAACAGGTTCTGATTCGTTTAATCATTTAAATTTTAACCTATTATGATCAATAAAACATTTATGTTAAGTATGATATTAATGACGTTGGTTCAGGCTAAGATGTCTTTTGGTCAGAATAATCCTTTGCTTGCTGAGTTTGGCACACCTTTTGGCGTCCCGCCCTTCAACGAAATAAACGAAGTTCATTATTTGCCTGCTTTTCAGGAAGGGATGAAACAAAAAGAGGCTGAGATCGATGCGATCACAAGGAATCCCGCAAAACCTGATTTTGAAAACACTATTTTGGCTTATGACAAATCCGGCAAAATGCTGTCCCGCATCAGTCCTGTTTTCTATGGTTTGAACGGGGCAAACACCAATCCTAAAATGCAATCCATTGCCCGTGAACTGACGCCTCTGATGTCTGCTCACAACAACAAAATACGGTTCAACCAGGACCTTTTCAACAGGATCAAATCGGTTTATGACAATCGCATGGATTTGAAGCTGAACAATGAGCAAATGCGCGTTGTGGAAAAGGTTTACGATGACTTTGCCCGTAATGGCGCTGCTTTGCCGGAGGCACAACGTGTAGAATTGCAGGCACTCAATGAACGAATGTCCATGATCTCCCTGAACCTCAACCAAAACCTGCTGGCGGAGAACAACGGCTTTAAACTTATCCTGGAAAACAGGGAAGACCTTGCCGGACTTCCGGACGACATCATTCATGCCGCTGCACAAGAGGCAAAGAAAGCCGGACATGAAGGCAAATGGGTGTTCACACTGGCAAAACCAAGCTGGATACCATTTCTGCAGTTTTCCGAACGCCGCGATCTCAGGGAAAAACTGTACAGAGCCTACATCAACAGGGGAAATAATGACAATGAAAACGATAATAAAAAGCTCTTCCTGGAATTGATGGAACTGAGACGGAAAATGGCTCAATTGCTTGGTTTTGAAGATTATGCAGATTATGCAATATCTGATAATATGGCCAAATCCACCCAAAATGTCTACGATTTTCTCTACAGGATCTGGGCTCCTGCTTTGGAAAGAGCAACTGAAGAGCGCAATGAAATGCAAGAGATCATCAGGATGGAAGGAGGTGATTTTGAACTGGAATCCTGGGACTGGTGGTATTATGCCGAGAAGATCCGTCTCGCAAAGTACAATATGGATGAAGAAGAGATCAAGCCATATTTTACCCTGGATAATGTGCGCAAGGGGATTTTTGCCCTTTCAGGTAAATTATACGGCCTACAGTTCATAGAAAGACCGGATGTGCCTGCTTACCATGAAGAAGTGGAAACATTTGAATTGATCGACCGCGATGGCAGCAGTCTGGGAATATTGTATATCGATGCACACCCGCGGCCGGGAAAACGCAGCGGTGCATGGTGCGGAACCTACAGAAGCGGATATTATGACGAAAAAGGCAACAAGGTTTTGCCCATTGTGACCATTGTGATGAATTTTACGCGTCCCGTGGGTGACAAACCAGCTTTGCTGAGCTGGGATGAGACCCGAACTTATTTTCATGAATTTGGCCATGCATTGCACAATTTCTTCGCTGAAGGACATTATCACCGAACTGCCAGGTCAGTTCCGAGGGATTTTGTGGAATTGCCATCTCAGGTAATGGAAAATTGGGCAGGAGAGCCTGAATTGTTGAAGGAATATGCAAAACACTATCGAACCGGTGAAGTAATACCCGATGATTTAGTTCAAAAGCTTTTGAATGCCAGGCATTTTAATGCCGGATTTGATAATGTGGAATATATTGCTGCGGCTATCTTAGATTTGGAGTGGCATACTTATCCTTTTGAATTCACCATGGATGTTAACAAATTTGAGAAAGAAGTGATGGATAGGATCAGCATGATCGACCAGATCGTACCCAGATATCTAACGACCAATTTTTCTCATATTTTTGGTGGCGGATATGCAGCAGGTTATTATGTTTACCGTTGGGCCGGGGTCTTGGATGCAGATGCATTTTCAGCCTTTAAAGAGTCCGGAGACCTGTTCAATCAGGAGCTGTCCGCCAAATTCAGAAAGTATATTCTTGGAGGCAATGCTTATTGGGAAGGTATGGACGCTTATAAGAATTTCCGGGGTAAAGAACCGGATATTGATGCTTTTTTAATTCAAAGTGGATTGAAATAATTAATAAAAACCGCTCTTGCAGCGGTTTTTTTGTTTAAATAGCATCGAATTCCAATGGAAAACCTTTGCTGTACCATTCAACGATGCCATTTTTGAGGTTGATGACGGATTTAAAACCGTTTTTGATCAAAAACTCTCCTGTGATACGACTTCTGTGACCGGTTCTGCAGTAGATCAGAATCGTTTGGTCCGGATTCAACTGAGAGAGTTTTTCGGTAAAACCTGTAGCGTAAAAATCTATCAGATGAGACCCGTCAATATGTGCCTGCAAATATTCGGGAGCCGTTCTGACATCGATTAATATGCCTTGTCCGGTTTGAATGAATTGTTTAAATTCCTCACTGCTAAGATGTTGTAAAACCTGTGGATTCGATTCCTGATTATAAAATATCAACGATGTTTGTATAAATATCATTGTATCAATTTAGGCAAATAATAAATTCAACTTAGTTTTTTTTAATCAAATTGCTGGTTTTTTTGGATTGTTTCACTAAATCAACAATGGATATTCAGTTTATTCCGGGGATTAGTAAGAACCGTAAAATTCCGGCAAAATCAAGACAAGAAACAATAAGTTTGATTGAAGGATTGAACAAAAAATCCATTTTAATCTTTTTTCATTGGTATAACTTTGAATGGCTTGTGATTGTTCATTCCAGAATCAACTGTTTTGGGACAATGAACCCAAGCAATGATTTATCGTTGACCCTATATGTAAATGTACTCAAACGCTGGTGTCTGACAAAATTTAATAGGATAGAATTTTGTAATTTTTGTCGGACACTGGTGATAATCAAACAAATTACATGATAACAATTTTGAGCAGATTGAAACGAAAATAAGTTTGTATTTGAAGAATTATTTCCGGAATTGCATAAATGAATTGGCAAGGAATAAGCCGGGAAATCATTTGAGCATATAAAATTAATGTCAATTCTTCGTATTTTCTGTTGAACAGCGGATAGTTTTTGATTCAGAACTATGTGAAAGCTAAGAATCGACTTATATTTGCAGGTCTTTTTAAAAGGCATAGCGTAAATAGTACACTAAGCAAGCAAAGACTCGAAAGGTGGAAGGAATCAAATAGCTGTGGGGTGTTTTTCAAAAGTAAAATTCAGAAAATGCCTATCCGAAATGACATAGCTGCTATTATAAACTAAAAAAAATTGACACATGAAGAGAGTTTATACATTCGGCAATAAACAAGCCGAAGGTGATGCCAGTATGAAAAATTTACTGGGAGGAAAAGGAGCCAATCTGGCTGAAATGAATTTAGTTGGGATTCCTGTTCCCCCGGGATTCACCATTACTACAGAGGTTTGTACTGAATACAATGAAGTTGGCAAGGATGAAACCGTGAAAAGGCTGAAAGATGAAGTTGAGGCAGCTGTGAAATATGTAGAGGAGATCATGGGTTCAAAATATGGTGATAATGAAAACCCATTGTTGCTGTCTGTAAGATCAGGAGCGAGGGCTTCCATGCCTGGTATGATGAATACAGTTTTGAATCTTGGATTGAATCCTGCAGCGGTGGAGGGATTGATCAAAAAAACCAATAATCCAAGGTTTGCATGGGATTCATACAGAAGATTTGTGCAGATGTACGGTGACGTTGTTTTAGGGATGGAACCTGCATCCAAAGAAGACATCGATCCATTTGAAGAGATCATGGAGCATTTGAAAGAAGAAAGAGGCATTAAACTGGATACGGAGTTTTCTGTGGAGGACCTGAAGCTTTTGGTTGAAAGATTCAAGAATGCAGTAAAAGCCAAAACCGGTAAAGATTTCCCGGATGATCCCTGGGAACAATTGTGGGGTGGCGTCATCGCTGTTTTCAACAGTTGGAATACTCCGAGAGCGGTATATTACAGGAAGATGAATAAAATACCTGCAGATTGGGGAACAGCAGTGAATGTTCAGGCAATGGTATATGGCAATATGGGTGAAACCAGTGCAACAGGTGTTGCATTTACAAGAGATGCAGCGACAGGTGAAAACTTATTCAATGGTGAATACCTGGTCAATGCACAGGGAGAGGATGTCGTGGCAGGTGTCAGAACACCACAGCAGATCACAAAAGAAGGGTCACTCAGATGGGCAGTATTGGCACAGGTTTCAGAAGAAGACAGAAAAGCCAATTACCCTTCTCTGGAGGAAGTGATGCCTGAGCAATACAGAGAATTGAATGAGATCCAGAGAAATCTTGAACTCCATTACAGAGATATGCAGGATATTGAATTTACGATTCAGGAAGGCAAACTCTGGATGTTGCAAACCCGTGTAGGCAAAAGAACAGGTGCTGCCATGATCAAGATCGCGATCGATATGGTAAAAGAAGGCCTGATCGATGAAAAAGAAGCTTTATTGAGGCAAACACCGGAGAAACTGGATGAACTTTTGCACCCTGTTTTTGACAAAAGTGCGATCAAAAGTGCAAAAGTAGTTGCCAACGGTTTACCTGCTTCTCCGGGAGCAGCAACAGGAAGGATCGTATTTTTCGCTGATGATGCAACATCCTGGAAAGCAAATGGAGAAGATGTCATTTTGGTGAGAATGGAGACTTCACCTGAAGACCTTGCCGGTATGGATGCTGCCAATGGTATCCTGACAGCAAAAGGAGGTATGACTTCCCACGCGGCTGTAGTGGCAAGAGGTATGGGTAAATGTTGTGTATCCGGTGCAGGTAGTCTGAGGATAGATTATAAAGCCAGAACACTGGTAACAGGAGGAGTCAGTTTTAAAGAAGGTGACTGGATATCTTTGAACGGATCAACGGGTGATGTTTATGCTGACAAGATCAAAACGATCGATCCAGCCGTGAGTGGTGATTTTGCTGAATTGATGAGTATGGCTGACAAACATGCTACCATGTATGTTCGTACCAATGCAGATACTCCGAAAGATGCAAGTGTTGCAAGAAATTTTGGCGCAAAGGGGATAGGTTTGTGCAGAACTGAACACATGTTCTTCGAAGGTGAAAAGATCATTGCCATGAGAGAAATGATCCTGGCGAAAGATGAAGCCGGAAGAAGAAAAGCATTGGATAAATTGTTGCCTATGCAACGCACAGACTTTGAAGGAATTTTCGAAGCGATGCATGATCTGCCGGTAACTGTAAGATTGCTCGATCCACCATTGCACGAGTTTGTGCCTCATGATGATAAAGGCCAGCAGGAAATGGCTGAAGTGATGGGAGTTGAAGTGAGCGTGATCAAACATAAAGTAGAAGATCTGTCAGAATTCAACCCGATGTTGGGACACAGAGGTTGCCGTTTGGGAAATACATATCCGGAGATCACTGAAATGCAAACAAGGGCGATCATAGAGGCTGCATTGAATCTGAAGAAAAAAGGAGTGACTGCAATGCCCGAGATCATGATCCCGCTGACAGGTACACTGGAAGAAATGAAAATGCAGGAAAGCATTGTCAGAGATACCATTACAAAAGTTTTTGAGGAAAGAGGAGAAGAAATCGGATTCATGGTTGGTACCATGATCGAGATTCCAAGAGCAGCTTTGATCGCAGAAAAAATCGCTCAGTCTGCTGAATTTTTCTCATTCGGAACCAATGACCTGACCCAAATGACTTTCGGATACTCCAGGGACGACGCAGGCAAATTCCTGCCGGTTTACCTTCAAAAAGGTATCCTGAAAAATGATCCTTTTGAAGTATTGGATCAGGAAGGCGTTGGTCAACTGGTTGAAATGGCCTGCAAAAAAGGTAAGCAAACAAGACCTAATATCAAATTGGGTATTTGCGGGGAGCATGGAGGCGAACCAAGTTCTGTGGAATTCTGTCACAGGGCAGGACTGAACTATGTGAGTTGCTCACCTTTCAGGGTGCCGATTGCCAGGCTGGCAGCCGCACAGGCAGCTTTAAGAGGTTAATATTAGTTGTTAATATAACTCAATTGATGAACAGCCCGTCGATGGCGGGCTGTTTTTTTATTCTACAGCAAAAGTTGACTTTTAAGATCAAACTCATTATGAGATATGTTATTTTTGCATAATAAATATAGGTCATGAAAACATATTTCTTTTTTTTGATGATGATCAGTTTGATGATGTTTTCCTGTGGAGAAAACAACAATAAGAAGCAGGATAATGAGCTGATATCCAAGGAGCAGGTTGTTTTTAATAACAAGTCTCAGCAGGATTTTATCCAACAATTGTCAGCATTTTGCGGAAAGAAATATGCAGGAGAAGAACATTTCAGGAGCCTGCATTCAGGAAGTTTGTATGCTAAAAAACTGAGCATTTTGTTTAAATCCTGCAAGCCCGATGAACTCAAAATAGAATTGCATATAGATGAAAATCAACCGATCACTTTGATCATGGCTGCAGATAATGGACGATTGAAATTGATGCATGAACATATAGATTCTACCGGGGAATTATTGCCGGGATCGATGTATGGCGGTAACGCAACAGATCAGGGCACGTCCTTTATACAATATTTTCCTGCGGATGATTATACCGGGAAAATTATGGAAGGCGCTTCAGCAAATGTCTGGATCATTTCTTTAGCTGAAGATTTGAGCTGGTTCTCTTATCGGCTGGATCGAGGAAAAGAAAGAAGGTTTGAGTACAGGTTTGATCTCAGAAGACCTGTCGGTACATTACAATAAAATGTTTGCCAATATTGTAATGATGATTGCCCTATGGTAATTTGGGTATTTCCAGGAAACGACTTTCATATTAACCGGACATTTCATCAAGTTGAACAATGGTGTGAATCACTGATTGATCAATTCTTTAACCGGAATCTGCTTGTTTTTTGGTGAAATAGCAAATCTTGAGTCTTCTCCGAAAAGTCTTCGCCCCCTGAATCCCACTAAAAGGAGACTTTTAATTTGTTGGTTTTCAATCGTATTCTTTTAGTCTTGTGCTGATCTTTGACGTCAGTAGGTTGGGGTAATAAACGAATGAAATCAACAAATTGGACTTTTCGGGGCAGACTCAATCTTACGTCTGGTTTCAAGTTCAAAATCACCCCACATCCAAAAAAAATAATTGGAATATCCGGAATCATCTCTATCACATCCAAAATATTCTTCTGAATTATTCATTCCATTTAACAAAAACGGGGGTGAAATGCTAATCAAAATATCACAGAATTCAAACTGTAACAACATTGCATTTTCTCCATGATTTTAGCCATATTTTTCTTCCTGAATTGAAAATTCTAAAGTCTTCATTTTTTGGAGGGCAACAACTAAATCACGGAATTTTAGGTGAAATGAGATAAAATTGAGCATTATTGAAAAAAAAGTAAAAAAATTTTTTAATTTTTTTTAAGAAACGATTTCTATCGAAATTTTCTTATTCTAACTATTTTATAT
>DDTL01000073.1 GCA_002344345.1 Saprospiraceae bacterium UBA2365 | reverse complement strand
ACTTTAACTTTCCCCGCCACAATGTCAGTATTCTGGCAGTTTTTTTACAGTTTATGTCATGTTATGATTACCATTTTGTCATATATTTTCTTATGGCATTACAATTGATTGTTTTAGACAAAGCATAACATTTAAAAAATAATCAAAATGGGTAAAATAATAGGTATAGATTTAGGAACTACCAATTCTTGTGTGGCTGTAATGGAAGGTAATGAGCCGGTTGTCATTCCAAATGATGAAGGCAGAAGGACTACTCCGTCAGTGGTAGGGTTCCTGGATAACGGAGAAAGAAAAATAGGTGATCCTGCCAAAAGGCAAGCAATCACCAATCCAACCAAAACAATATCTTCCATCAAAAGATTTATGGGGGCAAGATATTCTGAGGCAGATGTGGAAATCAAGCACTCTTCATATGAACTGGTAAAAGGCGCTAATGATACAGTTCGTGTTAAAATTGACGATCGTCAATATACTCCTCAGGAAATTTCTGCCATGGTGCTTCAGAAAATGAAGAAAACTGCAGAAGATTTTCTGGGACAGGAAGTTACAGAAGCCGTGATCACAGTACCTGCTTATTTCAATGATTCACAAAGACAGGCTACCAAAGAAGCTGGAGAAATTGCAGGTTTGAAGGTCAGAAGGATCATCAATGAACCGACCGCAGCTTCACTGGCGTATGGTTTGGATAAAAAAGCCAAAGATCAAACCATAGCTGTATATGACCTGGGTGGAGGTACATTTGATATTTCCATACTGGAACTGGGTGATGGTGTTTTCGAGGTAAAATCAACCAATGGGGATACTCACCTGGGAGGAGATGATTTTGACCATGCGGTCATAGACTGGATGGCTGCTGAATTCCAGCAAGCTGAACATATCGACCTCAGAAAAGATCCCATGGCGCTTCAGAGACTGAAAGAAGCTGCAGAAAAGGCGAAAATTGAACTGTCTTCATCGTCAGTTGCTGAGATCAATCTGCCTTATATCACTGCTGTCGACGGCGTTCCAAAGCACCTGGTAATGAAGTTGTCCAGAGCAAAATTTGAGCAATTGGTAGATCACCTGGTAGCAAAAACGATTGCACCCTGCGAATTGGCTTTAAGAGATGCAGGTTTAAGCAAATCTGATATAGATGAAATTATCCTGGTTGGGGGTTCTACCAGGATTCCTAAAATTCAGGAAGCTGTAGAACAGTTTTTCGGCAAAAAACCTAATAAAACGGTCAACCCTGATGAAGTAGTAGCTCTGGGTGCTGCTATACAGGGAGGAGTATTGAGCGGAGATGTTCAGGATGTACTTTTACTCGATGTCACACCACTTTCCCTGGGTATTGAAACAATGGGTAATGTATACGACGTGGTGATTGAAGCAAATTCAACGATTCCAACGAAAAAATCCAAGGTGTATTCAACTGCCGGAGATAACCAACCATCTGTTGAGATCCATATTTTACAGGGAGAAAGACCTATGGCCAGGGACAACAGATCCATCGGAAGATTTATATTGGATGGTATTCCACCAGCTCCCAGAGGTGTTCCGCAGATTGAAGTTTCCTTCGATATGGATGCCAATGGTATTCTGAATGTTTCAGCAAAAGATAAAGGAACAGGTAAAGAACAACATATCAGAATTGAGGCTTCAACAGGCTTATCAAAAGAAGAAATTGAAAAAATGAAAGCCGAAGCAGAAATAAATGCGGAGTCAGATAAAAAAGAAAGGGAAAAGGTAGATAAATTAAATGCTGCTGATACCCTTGTTTTCCAAACTGAGAAACAATTGAAAGAGTTTGGAGAAAAACTGAGCCCCGACAAAAAAGCAACCATTGAAGCAGCTGCCAATAAGCTTAAAGAAGCTCACAAGGCTCAGGATATGAATATGATAGAAAGTGCAACTTCAGAGTTGAATGCTGCATGGCAGGTAGCTTCCGAAGAAATGTACAAAGCAACTCAGAATGAAAATGGCGCCGGTAACGCTGGTTCAGAAAATGGAAATGCATCCTCCAATCAGGGTGGTGAAGATGTTACAGATGTCGAATTTGAAGAAGTCAAAAAAGACTAAATGCTGAATCGCCGTGAAGGCATACAGATGATTCAAGTGATTAATCATCATAAATCTTTTGGTCTGTCAAAACAGTCCGGGCATCCGGACTGTTTTTTTTATATGCTTTTCCTTTCGCATTGAAGTTAAACAGGTGATGTTAGATTCAGATTCGTACTCAAAAATTCTGAAAAAATGCATCAAAAAAATGAATGAAATTTGGTGCTCCAATTGAACCATTGTTTTTGTTAAATTACCCTGAATATTTTTGAAAAAACTTCAAAATTTATTTATCCTGAATTTTAAGCCAATGCATATCCTTTTTCTACTGAATTTTGTTGAAGCTATTTTAAAAAACCTATATTACTTCCAATATTAAATTGAGCAAAAGACTATTTTTATATCCATTTTGCCGATTTTCTGATTGTTTTAAGCTTAAAATTAATGGTGGATCACCGCACTTAATCTACTTAAATATCAATGAGAAAAGACATTAATTCCCAAATAGCCTGCAAGGGAATTTGATTGAAAATCAAAACATTTAATTAGTTATAATAATTAATGTATTTTTGTCTGCCAATATTGATTCAAATATTCCGTATGCTATATTTGGTGAATATTGTCTGATCGGTCAATGGAAGGAGCTAATTCATACTGATCAAATTAGTTTATTAAATATTTTGACAGATGTATAATTTTAGATTTGTACTTACCCTGTATTCAGTTTTTCTATCAGTTTTTTTATTCAGTCAAACTATTACGGGTACGGTTTTGGATTCTGAAACAGGTAGTGTTGTAAAAGGGGCAAAATTTACTGTAATGGTGATGGATCAGGCTTTTTATGCATTTACAAATGATGCCGGGCATTTTAGTCTAACTTTACCTCATGCCGGAAGATTCAATTTTTATATTGAAATGGAAGGGTTTGAGCAATATTTTTCAAATGTTGTCGTCAATGAGGCAGAGAATTCCGAACTTGGGATTATTAAAATATATCCTTCGGTCAAAGAAATAGATGGGTTAGCTGCGGTCTTATCTGAGACAGAATTGACTGAAGCAGACGAATCAACTGAAGTTTCAAGCGTTTTGACAGCTTCCATGGACGAATTTTCCAGAACTGCGTCCTTTGATTTTGGTGTAGCCCGGTTCAAAATCCGTGGTTACAGCGATACGCATGAAGAGATCTATCTGAATGGAATGCCTATGAATGATCTGGAAGACGGTTTTGCGGCATGGAGCACCTGGGGCGGTTTGAATGATGTCATGAGACGAAGTCAGTACAGTACCAGTCTTGAACCATCATTTTTTTCTTTCGGTGGCTTGGGTGGCTCCAGAAATATCAGTTCACTCGCTTCTGATCAATACAAGCAATTCAGAGCCAGCTATGCTTTGACCAACAGAACTTACAGAAACAGGGCCATGATGACCTATTCAACAGGAATGACCAAGAGCGGTTGGGCATTGAGCCTTAGTGGATCGAGAAGATGGGCACAGGAAGGTTTTGTAGAAGGAACCTTTTATGACGGATATTCCTATTTACTCAGTGTGGATAAAAAAATTGGCAGTGATCATTTATTGAATCTGACTTTTTTGAATGCTCCGGGTAAAGTAGGTCGAAGCCTGGCGTCGACTCAGGAAGTGTATGATATTCTGGATAATAATTATTACAATTCTACCTGGGGTTACCAGAATGGAGAAAAGAGAAATTCAAGGGTAGCGACAACCAATCAACCACTCACCATTTTAAGGCATATTTGGAATGCCGGACCCAAAACTTCCGTGTCTACTTCATTGGGTTACCTGACCGGAAAATATGGGCTGACACGTCTTGAATGGTACAATGCTGCAGATCCGAGACCTGATTACTATCAGTATTTGCCAAGTTACCGCGAAAATGAAGAAGAAGGAAATGATCTCCGCGAAATCCTGAAATCTGATCCTGAATTATTACAGATCAACTGGGAAAGCATTTACCTGGCCAATGTTCTAAGCCAGCAGACAATTTATAACGTTGACGGTATAGAAGGAAATAATGTTACGGGCAAAATGTCTCAATACATCATTGAGGAGCAACGGACTGATCCGACTAAAATTGCTTTGAACTCTTTTGTTGAAACATCTGTGGGAGACAATCTTAGCATAAATGGAGGGTTATCCTATCAATATGAAAAAATTCACTATTTTAAAACAGTAGATGACCTGTTGGGTGGAGATTTTTATATCAATTTTGATAAATTTGCCGAAAGAGATTTTCCTGAAGAGCTTGATTTTTATCAGAATGACCTGAATCACCCAAACAGTCTCGTTTATGAGGGAGATACATTTGGGTATAACTATCAGCTTTTCAATACGAAAATGAATGCCTGGGTAAAAGCTCTTTTTGTGTTTGATAAAGTCGATTTTTTTGTTTCTGGTAATGTCAGCAGTACTACTTTCTGGCGTAACGGTTTGTATAAAAACGGCAAATTTGCAGACAATTCTTTTGGTGAAAGCGCCAAAACCGATTTCCTCAATTATGGATTGAAGGCAGGAGCCACATATAAGATAGATGGTAGAAATTATTTGTATATCAACGGATTATATATGACTAAAGCTCCGTATGTAAGAAACGCATTTATTTCGCCCAGGACCAGGAATCAGGTCGTAGATGACCTGAAGTCTGAAACGATTTTTGGAGGAGAAGCGGCATATTTGCTCAAAGCGCCTGATTTGACTGTTCAGGCAACTGCCTATTATACCGAGATCAGAGATCAAATACGGGTTATGAGTTTTTATCACGATTCAGAACAAAGTTTTGTAAATTACATTTTGTCAGGTGTGAA
Source organism: Saprospiraceae bacterium UBA2365 (assembly GCA_002344345.1). Taxonomy (GTDB): domain Bacteria; phylum Bacteroidota; class Bacteroidia; order Chitinophagales; family Saprospiraceae; genus UBA2365. Next base: position 3,297 of record DDTL01000073.1, on the reverse strand, counting down.
TCAAACGCATAAAGGTGTCGAATTGGCTGCAAAATACAAACTGACGCCTGCCTTCAGTATCAAGGGTGTCGCTTCAATAGGAAGTTATTTGTATTCTTCCAGACCAACGGCCACGATTTCCCAGGATAATACGGCTAAAGTAGTTTCTGACAAGTTGATTTATATGAAAAACTATCGGATCCATGGTACTCCTCAACAAGCGTATTCTTTAGCCATTTCTTACAATTCTCCTGATTATTGGTTCATTAACCTTTCAATCAATTATTTTGATGAAATTTATCTGGATTTCAATCCTGACAGGAGAACACTTGAAGCGGTTGAAGGAATTGATAAAAATGCTGATCCCGTATTGTGGCATCAAATCCTGGATCAGGAAAAATTACCTTCCGGATATATCGTGAATTTATTTGGAGGCAAATCATGGAAGATCAAAGATTATTACCTCCAGTTGAATCTGGGAATTAACAATCTGCTGGACAACAGGAATTTGATTACCGGCGGATTTGAGCAACTGCGATATGATCATTATGAAAAGAATTTCGACCAGTACCCGCCAAAATACTATTACATCTATGGTTTGACTTATTATCTTAATCTGGGCTTTAGGTTCTAATTAAACTTTTAAAATTGCTATTATGAATTTTCGATTATTTTTCATGTTGGTTCTGTTTTTTGGTTTAACTGTGCAATCCTGTGTTAAAACTGAATTTGATGAACCCGAATTTGATTTTGCAGATCCGGACCTTACGGTATCCACCAGCATTGCAGCTTTGAAAGCAACTCATACGATCGGTACTATTGAAGCGTTGACCGATGGCATCATATCTGGTATTGTCGTTGCCAATGATAAATCAGGAAATTACTATCAAACCCTGGTGATCGCTGACGAAACCGGAGGAATTGAGATCAGGATTGACAAAAGGTCTTTGTTCAATGTTTTTCCTGTTGGCAGAAAAGTTTTTGTAAAACTGGCAGGTCTGGTAATGTCTGATAATAACAATCTGATTCAAATCGGTTATATGTCTAATGAAGATGGGGTAGTACCTATTCCAAATGAATATGTTGAAGATCATATAATAGGTGGATCAATCAATCATCCGGTCAACTCGGATACACTGACCATCTCACAGGTAAAGGATGGTTATATGAGCACATTGATCACCCTGAAAGATGTGCAGTTTGTAGAAGAAGATTTAGGCAAAACCTATGCCGACGGCACTTTTAAGGTGACGACAAACAGGACACTGGAAGACTGCAATGGTAAACTGATCCTTTTGAGAACAAGCGGTTATGCTTCTTTTGCTAATGCAACAGTCCCGGAAGGAAAAGGAACGATCACTGTCGTATTGTCTAAGTACAGGGATGATTATCAATTGTATTTAAGGGATACAACCGATATTAAATTTACTGGTGAAAGATGTGGCGGAAGCAATCCCGGAGATCCGAAATTCGATAAAGACTTTGAAGATGGAAGTCTGACTTCCGGTGGCTGGACAAATAAAAATGTGGTAGGATCAGATAAATGGCATGCATATTCATTTAGCGGAGACAATTTTGCCAGAATCACCAATTACAGCAATAGTGTGAATAATGCCTGTGATGCTTGGTTGATCTCACCTCAGGTTGACCTGTCAACCTTTACCAATCCGGCACTTTCTTTCAGAACTGCATGCAACTATACCGGACCGGATCTGGAAATATATATTTCCAAGACTTACGATGGATCATCCTTGCCACAGGTCGGGCAATGGACAGAACTGGCAGCTCCATTATCCTCAGGAACATGGACATGGGTTCCATCAGGTGAAGTAGATCTCAAACAATTTGCTAATGATAAAGTATATATTGCTTTCAGGTATCAGGGAACAACGAGTAATGGTAAAACCTGGGAAGTAGATGATATTAAAATTGTCAATGGAAGCGGTTCAGGAACAGGAGAAACTATTTTTTCAGATGGATTTGATGCCAATCTGAATAAATGGAATGCTTTCAGTGTCAAAGGAACTCAGGTATGGGTATATGAGCCAAATTATGGTAATCCGAAAGGTTGTGCCAAAATGTCTGGTTATACCACTTTGAATAATGAAAATGAAGACTGGTTGATCTCCCCTGCCATCAACCTGGTCGGAGCCACGGATGCTGTACTCACTTTTGAAACTGCAAAAAACTATTCGGGCAATGTATTGGAATTGTATTATTCAGATCAATATACCGGTACAGGAGATCCCACTGTTGTAAACTGGACCAAGGCAACTCCATCCTTGAGTACAGGTACATTTACCTGGACGCCTTCCGGAAATATGAGCCTGAACGCTTTCCTTGGTAAAAGTGTGTATTTTGCATTCAAATACACCTCCACAAGTTCAGCTTCATCTACATGGGAACTGGACAATGTGAAGGTTGTAGTTATAAAATAATATCAATCCATCAGATTTGGGTATCTATGGATTTGTTGAATGCCCAAATCTGATGGAATCATCCGACGAGTAAAGTCTGAAAATTGGACAATACAGAACTGTTTCGTTTCAAACAATTTAATGTCAGACATTCCGGCAGCACCATGAAGGTTGGTACGGATGCCGTAATCCTTGGTTCATTTGTGCATGTGTCATATGATTCGGATATTTTGGATGTTGGCACAGGTTGTGGAGTCATAGCGCTGATGATCAGCCAGAAAAATCCCGGTGCAAAAGTCATAGGAATTGATATTGACAGGGAAAGCGCGATAGAAGCAGAATATAATTTTGCCCGTTCACCCTGGTCTGCTTCATTAATGGCATTGCACCAGTCTTTACAAAGTTTTGCTCAGGAGACTGAAGAAACATTTGACCATATCATCAGTAATCCGCCTTTTTTCTCAGGGGACAAACACTCTATTTTTCCATCCAGGACTAAAGCCAGACACACTGTATATCTGGATCATTGGGATTTTTTAAATGCCTGCGAAAAGCTTTTAAAAAGAAATGGAAAACTGAGCGTAATCCTGCCTGTGCCAATTGCCATGGAATTTATTCAGAAAGCTGCCATCATCCACCTGGAATTGAACAGGTTGTTGAAAGTTCGTCCTAAACCGAATACACCGCATAACCGATACGTCATGGAATTTTCAAGATCCAAAACAGTGTATCGGGAAGATGATCTGTTGATGTATGATCTTGATTCTGAATATACCTCAGCATATAGATCACTAACTGAAGATTTCTATATTCATTTCTAAAATAATATATATAAATATTTTATGTAATGTATTTATATTTGGTTCGCTATTTATTTTCAGTCTAACTTAGTTCATTATTG
>DDTL01000166.1 GCA_002344345.1 Saprospiraceae bacterium UBA2365 | reverse complement strand
GCCTCTTCAACCACTCGAGCAACTCTCCAAAAACACAAAAATCTACATTTAAACGATGAATCCAAAATAAATGTGCTTAAATTCTGTGTGAATTAATGAACTTTATTCCTATTGCCTTTTTAATACTCATATAAAATAATGACTTTCAAGGTATAAAAAAATGGTGTTCATCTATAAAAATGCTGAAAACCGTAAAAATGGTGTATGATCTGCGATAAATATTTCAAATTTTAAAAAGTTTTTTTGCATTTTCAGTTGTCTTTTCAGCAACATCTTGCAAACTGACTCCTTTTATGGCCGCAATGTGTTCTGCAACCTTTACCATGTAACTGCTTTCATTACGCTTTCCCCTGTAAGGTACCGGAGGAAGATATGGAGAATCTGTTTCCAAAACCAGGTGTTCCAGTCCAATTTGCAACAACACCTCATTCAAACCGCTGTTTTTATAGGTACAAACACCCCCGATCCCCAAATAAAAACCCATTCCTATGATCTGTTCTGCTTCTTCCAATGTTCCTGAAAAACAGTGAAAAACACCGCTCATGAAACCATTTTGCTGTTTGAAAACGGTTTCAATCGTCAGCCCCATGGAATTCCTGGCATGGATCACAACAGGCAAATTAAATTCCCTGGCCCAGTTCAGTTGCCTTTCAAAAGCGATCATTTGCTGGTCTTTATACGTAACATCCCAGTAAAGATCCGTTCCAATTTCACCAACAGCTATATAGGAACCTGACTGCAATTCTTTGTACACTACGTCGAGTTCTGTTTCAAAATCTTCCCTGACCGAGCCGGGATGCAGTCCTATCATGGTCCGGAACAACTCAGGGTAAGCTTTTTGTAAACGATTCATCGGTTCAATATATGACGCACTGATATTGGGCAAAAGGATTTGTTGAATTCCCGCGTGTTTTGCGTTTTCCACTACGGTTTCAATATCTTCATTGAAGTCTTCAAGATAAAGATGTGCATGCGTATCTATATACATCTGTTGTTTTTGGGCACAAATTTAATGAATTAGTCAGGTTTTGAATATTTTTGCATCATGGGCAAAGCAAAAAAGAAATTTTATGTGGTCTGGATTGGAGCCAAACCAGGCATCTATGACTCTTGGGAAGCTTGTAAATCGCAGGTCAGCGCTTTTCCTGACGCAAAATTTAAAGCCTTTGATACCATTGAAGAAGCCCGATTTGCTTATAAAAAAAATTTTAAAGATTTCTACCAGCCAAAACAATCCGGAAACATTGTCCACAAAAAATGGATGAACCAAACTGAAATCATTAAAGATAGTTTGGCTGTTGATGCAGCATGTGGTGGGAATCCCGGAACTATGGAATATCGGGGAATCGACTTACTAACCGGGCAAATTGCCTTTCATCAGGGCCCTTTTGCTCAGGCTACAAATAATATAGGGGAATTTTTAGCCATCGTTCATGCATTGGCTTTTCTTCAAAAAAAAGGTGAAACAAACCGGGCTATTTACAGCGATTCGAAGACTGCCATATCGTGGGTAAAATTAAAAAATGCCAAAACAAAACTCGAAAAAACCCGGGAAAACGAAGCGGTTTTTGAGCTGATCGACCGGGCAGTGCAATGGTTGAAAACCAATTCCTGGGACAATCCGGTATTAAAGTGGGAAACAGAAAAATGGGGTGAAATCCCAGCAGATTTTGGCAGGAAATGAATTTGATCTGAAATCAGTGAGTTTTCCGGGAAAATAGTGGCCGACATAGGTTCTCATTTCAGTTTTAAAACCTGACCCGGATCCTATAATATGAATTCATCACAGAATAAAATTTGGTTATTCCCGGATCCTTTCATTTTTCATCAATGAATGTTTTTATGAAAAACTGATCCCGCCTTCATATTAAAATGTACTATTCAAAATTGTCCCAATCCATTGAAGGCAAATGATGCATAGCTTCCCCGGTTTTGAATGTATCAATTTCCCTCCTTTCTTTTTTTGTTGGTCTGCCGGCACCTTTTTCCCTTTTTTCCACTCCGGTTTTCCCGACATACCAGGTATCATATTTGCGCAATTCATCTTCAGGAGTTCTGTTGACATAACAATTTCTCGCAATTTCAAAACCTACTCGTTTACTGATGAGTTCAACCACTTCAAACTGGAAATAAAATCCATCTTTAGCAACCTGGATCACATCTTTAACACCTATTTCATGAGAAGGTTTCAGTATCTTATCGTTCTTTTTTATCCGTCCGGCTTTGCACGCTTCGGTGGCAATTGACCTTGATTTGAAAATCCGGACACTCCAAAGCCATTTGTCAACCCTGACGCTCATTTGTTGATATCTTTAAGCAAAGGATAATGCTGACCGAATGACAAAAGGGTTTCCATCACCTTTTGTGCAACCACAAAATTGCGATACCAGGTTTGGTCAGATGGAACTACCACCCAGGGAATTTCGCTCCTGTTGAGCACATCTTCATAACATTTTTGATAATCAGCCCATTTTTCTGCCTGTTTCCAATCGTCCGGGTTGTGTTTCCAGTTTTTTTGAGGATCATCGATCCGTTCCTGAAGCTTTTCTCTTTGCTTATCTCTCGAAATATTTAAAAAGAATTTTAATATTGTAGTCTGATTATCCCTGGCAAGGTTGAGTTCAAAATGATTGATGGCAACAAACCGATCATTTACTTTTTCTTCAGTGATCCAACCCTGAACTCTCTGGATCAACACGTCTTCATAATGAGACCTGTTAAACACTTTGATCATACCTTTACCAGGTGTGTGTGGATGCACTCTCCAAAGAAAATCGTGATCCATCTCATCCTCAGTAGGTTTTTTGAAAGATATTGCATGAACTATTGTTGGACTCACAAATTTGAATACTTCTCTGCTTGTTCCATCTTTTCCACTGGCATCCATACCTTGTAAGACGATCAGCAAAGCCCTGTCATTGGCCGCCTGAAACAACCTGGACAGTTCACCGATCTTTTCAACAATTTCCTCAGTCTTCGCTATAACATCCTTTTTACTGAGTTCTTCCGGAGCCTTGGTACTGATTTGAGCAAGTCTGATCATTTATTAATATTTTGATTATTAAAAATTTGAAAACAAATTAAAGCATCTTATTTCGTTTGGCAAGGTATGCCTGCAGCATGGGAACAAATCCCTGGCTGATATCTGTTGGAACAAAATCTATATTATATTGTAAACATCTGCTCCGAATATCCGTAAAGATCCGTTGTTTTTGTTGAACATAATGTTGTTTCAGTTCATTGGATTGGAGTTTAATCTTTTCTCCGGTTTCCATATCGACAAACTGGATCGGTCTGTTCTCATATTCGAAATCCATTTCAAAATGTTTGTCAAAAACATAGAAAAGCAGCACCTCGTGTTTGCTGTGTTTCAAATGAAGCATGGCGGAAAATAATTTTTCCAGATTGTCCTGGCTATCCACCATGTCTGTAAATATAATCACCAATGACCTTCTGTGAATGGCATCTGCTATCTGATGAATCGCCTGGCTGACGGCTGTTTTTCTGTTCAGGCCCGGATCTTTGACCAGTTTATCCAAAAAACTAAGCATCAGGTGATAATGTGCCATACTTGATTTTGCCCTGGTATGTACCTGTACTTCATCACTGAAGAGCGAAAGTCCAAAAGCATCGCGTTGTCTTTTGAGCAAATTCATCAGACTTGCGCCCGCCAAAGCTGCAAAGCGCAATTTATTGATTTTCCCATCTTCGTTATTCTCCATAGGAAAATACATAGAAGACGAAACATCCATTACGATCTGGCAACGCAGGTTAGTTTCTTCCTCAAACTTTTTGGAAAACATTTTTTCGGTCCTGGCAAATACTTTCCAGTCTATATTCCTTGGAGACTCACCCTGATTAAATAATCTGTGCTCTGAAAACTCAACAGAGAAGCCATGAAACGGACTTTTGTGCAAACCGATGATAAATCCTTCAACCACTTGCTTCGCGAACAAGTCCAGATCTTCAATTTGCTTCAGGTCATACTGATCAAAAAAACTGTTTTTCTCCATACAATCTTGGTAATAATAAAACCTATTTTTCAGGAACAAAAAAAGAATGCCTTTAAATTCAGACTAGTCTAAAACTCAAAAGCATTCTTATAAAAACTTAAAACCTGGATGAAAAATTGTATGTTTTGACAATTTTCCGGATGTGGTTTTACGAGAGCAATGCATCCACTTTATCAAAATAAGTGGATTTCGGAGCGGATCCTACATGTTTATCGACTACTTCACCATTCTTAAAAAATAGTACGGTCGGAATACTCCTAATGGAGTACTTAAGTGAAACCTGGCTGTTGTTGTCCACGTCAACTTTGCCCACTTTAACTTTTCCAGCATATTTTTCTGCCATTTCTTCAATGATCGGACTGATCGCTTTGCATGGACCACACCAAAGTGCCCAAAAATCAACCACTGCCACACCTTCAAATGAAGCAATCTCCTGTTCGAAATTCGCATCCGTTAATTCTAAAGCCATTTTTACAATTTTTGAAATTTAATAAATTACAGACTATAACCATATAAGTCATGATATGGTTGCAAAGGTAAACATAATTTTTATACCCAATTGCTCAAATAACAACTTACTGTGTATTTATAAAATGTATAAATTCTGAAATTTTTCCTTTGTCCCGAATGACGGATATAAGTACTTGTGAAGTATGTTTGATCGTCCAATTTTGTGCTGCTATTGCTCAGACCGGATACTTTTGTTAAGTTTGACCGGTTATTAAAATAATAATGCAAATAATAATAAAATGGCTAAGTTCAGATCTTCACACTTAAACCAACAAAAAAAAAGAAGGAGTATGGATTTTACCAGGATCATACTGCTGATCTTCATTGCCGGCGGCCTGATATATTTTTTATTTTCCATAGTCAAAAATGACCGATTTGGTCTTCAAGCCGGTGATCAAACCCCGGTAACTTATGATGTGCCTGTTTCAACAGGCGATCCTGAGAGCCGGTTCTTTTTACCTGAAGGAAGTCGCGGGGAGATCATCCACCATAGTTATTATTCACTTTCTTACTACGAAAAATATGAAATCCCTGAATGGGTCGCATATGAGCTGACAAAAAAAAATCTGTCTGCCAAAAAAACAGAACGAACCGACTGGTTCAATGAAGATCCGGCTGTTTCAACCGGTTCGGCTGCCTATAATGATTATTCCGGAAGCGGTTTTGACCGCGGACATATGGTTCCGGCTGCAGATATGGCCTTTTCAAGGGAAGCGATGGAAGAGAGTTTTCTGATGAGCAATATTGTTCCGAAAGTACCTGCCTTCAACAATGGAATCTGGAGAGAACTGGAAGAAAATGTAAGAGATTGGGCTTACAATAATGACAGGTTATATATTGTATCTGGTGTTGTCCTGAACAAGGGAATCACAAAGAAAATCGGCAAAAAAAACAAAGTCGGGGTTCCTCAGTATCTTTATAAAATAATCCTTGACCTGGATGAACCAGAATTAAAAGGGATCGCATTCCTGATCGATAATAAGCTCAGCACCAAAAGATTAAACGAGTATTCCGTTAGCATCGATTCCATTGAAACATTGACAGGCCTTGATTTTTTTGCTCAATTGGTTTCTGAAAAGCAACAGAAATCATTGGAAGGTACTTTTGATATCAGAAAATGGCCATTGTCGGAAAAGAAATACCAGCTCAGGCTGAATTCCTGGAACAATCAGCTGAGATAATTCAGGGAAAGTATGTTTTGTCAAATTGGAGAAAACTAAATGGAGCAGACAAAAAACCAACAAAGGACAATTTTACATTTATGTAGCTGGTATCCCAACCGGGTAGTGAGGAATGATGGTAATTTTATTCAAAAAATGATTTTGACCGCATCCGTTTGGGGAAATCATCATGTTTTGACTGTGTATGAAGATCCCTTTTTGGAAAATAAAAATATTGAAATCACCTATGATCAGAAATCCGCAGTTAAAGAAATGTTTATTTTTTTCCGCGGAAGCCACTCAAAATGGATAAACGTCTTAAAAAAACTTTATTATTTTTACTTTGGTTATAAGTATTTTGTCAGGCAATATGGGAAACCAGACCTGATCCATTCCCACATCTTTTTGTATGCCGGATTGGTAGCATGGTTGATCCATTTATTGCATAAAATTCCTTATGTCATCACTGAACATTCTTCCATATTCCTCAAACCAAAGCTACCAACAGAACTGAAATGGTTGCTGGCAGGAGTTGCAAAAAAAGCAAGATATATTTTGCCGGTATCGGACCATTTGAAAACAGGGATGTTAAAACACTCCATCGATGGTGAATTTCAGATTGTCGGAAATGTGATTGACGGAAATATTTTTCATCCGGTCAATAAAAATGAACTAAAAGATGCCTTTCGATTTCTCCATATATCTGGTTTTACCCCCGAAAAAAATATACGAGATTTGCTCGCTGCTGTTAAAATACTGAGCGAGATAAGAGATGATTTTATATTCAGGATTGCAGGTGACGGAGATTTGTCTTTGGTACTAAAAATGGTAACAAATTCAGGTATTCCACAAAAACTAATCGAAATCAAGGGAGAAATGACTGAAGCTGATGTTGCCAGGGAAATGCAGGCATGCGATGTTTTTCTCATGTATAGTCATTCTGAAACTTTTTCAGTGGTAACTGCAGAAGCTTTGGCATCGGGCAAGCCTGTCATTTTCAGCGATATACCTGTAAAAGCATTGTTTGAACCAAGCGGAGGCTTAATTATTGTCAAACCAAATGATGCGAAGGCGTTGGCAAAAATGATGCATGATATCATTGATCATCCACCTTCACCGGATCCGGCTGCATTGCATCAATACATTGAAGAGCGATATGGAAAGGATGCCATATCCGCCCAATTGACTTCGGTTTACGAAGAAGTTTTGCGATCAGAGTATCGAATTCACCCAAAAGTTTCAAAAAAAGGGCTTTAGCTGAATGATCATTTAAGAAATGAGGCCAATTTGCTCATTTTCCAAAGCTTTTTATTTACAAACAAAAGTTGAGTGTGCTACAAAAGTCTTTATCCCTAAATCCCGCTAAAAAGGGACTTTTAATTTGTTGGTTTTCAATCGTTACCCTTTAGTCTTGTGCTGATCTTTGACGTCAGTAGGTTGAGGCAAAAAAACGATTGAAAACCAACAAATTGGACTTTTCGGAGCAGACTCAAAGTTCCATATTCAGCATGAAGTCCTGAAATCAATCATAACTTTTTCCTGAATATGGAACAAATTTATTCCGGATGACTTTTAGAACTAAGCCTGATGTTTGCAGTATTAATCCCTCAGTTTTGACAGTAACCTCAGGAACTCTATGTACAACCAGACCAAAGTGATCAGCAAGCCCATTGCACTGAACCACTCCATATATTTAGGAGCACCGTATTGTTCACCTTTTTCAAATGAATCGAAATCAAGCAACAGATTCATGGCAGCTATGCCGATGATCACAACGCTGATCAGAATCCCGAAAGTTCCGCCTTCATGCAAATAAGGCATATTGATACCGAAAAAACTCATCACAAAACTCATGAGGTATACCAGAGCAATGGCTCCTGTGGCCATAATAACACCAGCTCTGAGTTTTTGAGTGACTTTTATCAGTTCCAACCTGTAAATGATCAGCATCAGCAACAGCATACTGATGGTCAAAGATACGGCATGAAATACAATGCCCTGATACTGACTTGCAAAAATCGCTGTGATCGTCCCCACAAAAAATCCTTCTGCCAATGCATAGGCTGGTGCCAGGTATGGCGACAATGCCGGTTTAAAACTGGCGATGATCACAATGATCAAACCGGCGATGGCTCCACCATATAGAAAAAGTTGATTTGGAATGGAATAGCTTATAAAAACAGTGACCATCATAATAAGGAACAAAAGAAAACTTTTATTGATCGCTCCTTTGACTGTCATTTTTTCCTGTCCTAATGCTTCAATTTTATAGGACTCTCTTTGCAGGACTTTCTCCTGAAAAACAGGGTTTGATGTTTTGTTAAAGTTAAATAGTGCCATAAATTTTATTGTGAAAGGGTTAAATAATAAAAAGATTAAAAACTTTACAAAGAATAAATACTAACTAATTGATTCAAAGCAACATCCGGTTCAGAATGCGTTCAACTGTTCACAGATTGAACCAGCAATACCCACAGATCGAATCTAATGAAAACCTTCTTAGACCAAAGATGTCCGGGTAAACAAATAATTTTCATCCCGGGCCAGTCATTATCCTGATGCTTAACATAAATTTTAGGAATATTTTGCAATTTCCCATAAAAATGTCATCATCAGTGGGCAAAAATATCAAATATATCTATATTCCATAAGAATATTTTACATTTATAATGATCATGATTTTCTAATTTTTAGCATTTGTTTGATCAAGGTGCAATTTTTTGGGTAAAAAACGAAGGAATCCAAATATGATCAAAGCCATTCCAAACGTGATCAGAAAAAGGATCAGACTGCCCAGATGATTGAATTTAAAAGCAAAAATGATAAACAGTATATTGATCGCAGAAAGCACGAACGTCGTCTGCATATGAGAAAAACCCACTTCAAGAAAAAGATGGTGGATGTGTTTTTTATCCGCTCTGAAAGGTGAATGCCCTTTGATCAAACGTAGAAAAAACACGCGGATGGTATCATACACCGGAATGATCAGAATTGCGATGGCTATGGCCGGAGCAGAAGATACGTAATATTCCGAATCGATGAGCATTTTGTTATATTCAACAAACTGAATCGCCAGGATGGAAGCAGTCAACCCTATTAAAAGTGAACCCGTATCTCCCATAAATAATTTTGCCGGAGAAAAATTGAATTTAAGAAACGGCAACAGCGCGCCAATGAGCGATATAGCAATGACTGTCAATTCCATTCTGCCAACCAAATAGAACCAAAAACCAAATACAAAGGAACTGATGATACTGATCATTCCTGCCAGACCATTGATACCGTCAATCAGGTTAAAGGAGTTGATAATAAATACGATTATCGCAACCGATAGCACGATACTGAGCCAGTAAGGCAGGTCTCCTACTCCAAAAATACTGTATAATGTGGTAATCCTGATCTGAGCCTTAAAAACGAGTATAAACGCAGCGATCAATTGGGCAATAAACTTCAGCCCCGGGGAAACCGGATCGATATCATCCTTGACCCCGATCATAAACAATATGATAAATGCGCACAGAATATATTGCAGGTCACCGAAATATTTGAAAGGAGTCCACATGATGATAGAAAACAATACACCTGTGAAAATAGCCACTCCACCCAAAGCAGGTACCTGGTGGAAGTGTGAAGTTCTGTGGTCAGGTTCGGAGAATAAAGCTTTTTTGGCTGAAATTTGAATAATAGATGGTATCGCCAGGTAAGTCAGCAAAAAAGAGGTGATAAAACTCAAAACAATATCAAACATAAAATTGATTGGGGAAAAAGAATTTATTCAAATTCCTGATAAGTGATCAAACTATTCCAGTCCATTATTTTTCGGTGGATTCACCCATTTGTTTACCGATTTCCTCAAGTGACTTTCCCATCTCTGAAAATGCATTCTCCAGTTCTCCTGCATGGTTCTTTTTAAGATCGTCCCATGATTTTTTGATTTTATCTGCATTCTGATCCAGTTTTTCTTTATCCAGGCCATTCACAAATGAATTGATCTCTGATTCCAGATCTTTAAACAAACTACCTGAGAACTTACTTTTCACCCTGAGGATCAGGTATCTCATATTGTTTTCAATTACACGATCCTTTTCTTCCCTTGATAAATCTTCCCAGAATTTTTCATTGCATATAGTTGAAAAAGACTCATATTTTTCATCCATTTTTTTCCAATCATTTTCAGATAAATCTGCTTCCTTTTTTTCAATGTTTTTCATGAAATTGTCATAATTATTCAGGTACATCCATTTCGCCAGACAAGGTTCATTTTGACAGGACGACAGTAAAAGAACCAAAGTTGGAAACAATAAGATTTTGAGTATAACAGTTAATTTCATCGCAATACGGAATTTATTTAAAATAAGTACTAAGATAAAATAAATTGATTATTGTATTTTAAAATCAAATATTAATTAAAAAAATATCTTCATTTTGTACCTTTATATTTTTGTTGCCTACCTATGATAGGTTTAAATGGAAAACTAGTATGTTTTTCAACATTGATTGTTTCATAAAGATGGAAAAGTCATCAGTATATTTTTGAAGTCAATCAAAATGAATTGGATCGTCTGGATGAAGCTTGAGTTATTTTCCGTTGGTATAAGTAATATAATCCTTTATCAATATAAATATCTGGCGGATGAGCAGTTTTCAAAAAGTAATATTTCAATAGGTTTTAAAATACTGAGGCTTTGAACAAAAAGGAATTGAATGGATTGGTTTAAAGATTTGGATTCAGAAAAAATCCCGGAGCATATAGCCATCATCATGGATGGCAACGGGCGTTGGGCAAAAGCTCATGGAAAACCCCGTGTATTTGGTCATAAAAACGGGGTAAAGTCAGTCAGGGAAATTACAGAGGGCAGCGCAGAGGCAGGCGTCAGATATCTGACACTTTATGCTTTTTCCACTGAAAACTGGAGCAGGCCGAAACTTGAAGTGAATGCATTGATGTCATTGTTGGTTCAAACCATGGACAATGAAATAACAACCCTCATGAAGAACAACATCCGGTTGAGGACGATCGGAGATATTTCACAACTTCCAGAGAAAAATTATCAGTCCCTCAAAAAAGGAATGGAAGAAACAGCTCATAATGACAGAATGGATCTGATCCTTGCTCTCAATTACAGTGGTCAGGCAGATATTATCAACGCAACAAAAAAAATTGCTGCTGAAGTCAAGGAAGGCAAATTGAATATTGCGGACATTAATTGTGGAACATTTTCGCAGAATCTGAGTACTGCGGGCATTCCCCCGCCCGAATTACTGATCCGGACAAGCGGAGAACTGAGGCTGAGCAATTTTTTATTGTGGGAGCTTGCGTACACTGAGCTTTATTTTTCGCCGGTTTTTTGGCCGGATTTCAGAAAACAACACCTGTATGATGCCATTAAAAGCTTTCAGCAAAGGGAAAGAAGATTTGGAAAAACAGGTGAGCAGATATCAAATTGACCCTTTCCGGCAACGCATTAGCTGATAGATTCGTTTTGAGGCTAAAATCATGTCTGAGTTTGGCGAAAAAAAAGCAATCCATGGTTTTTACGTGTCTTTTTGTTGAATTTTGGGCCAGGCAAAATATAAAACTTTGCCTGAGCATGGATTTAAAGAAAAAATGAATTTACATTTGCGCCAAAACTAACAACTATATCATTTTTCATCATTATATATTTAAAATTAATAAACTGTAAATTCCGTATACAAACACTTTATTCAAAGAATATGAAGTTGAATTGCTGATTACCTTTGATATTGTTAAAAATGTACAATGCTGATTTTCAAAAACAAAAAAATTACCTATGAGTATATATAAGGCTTTCCTGATAGCTTTTTTTTCTTTCCTGACCATGTCCGCCATTGGACAACAGGACAGTCTCCCTGTCATAGATTACAAGAATGCAAAGGAATATGAGATCGGAGGCGTGAAGGTTGTCGGTGCGATCAACCGGGACAACAATGCGATTGCCAACTTATCAGGATTGCTGGTGGGTAAAAAAATCCAGATACCCGGACAAGATATTGCCAATGCGGTAAAAAATCTTTGGAAGGTCAAATTGTTTACAGATATTGAGATCATCCTTGAAAAGACAGTTGGAGACATCGCGTTTCTGGAAATCCACCTGACTGAACGACCGACTTTCTCTAAACATTCATTTAGTGGTGTTAAAAAATCAAAACATGAAGAATTGAATGAAATCATAACTACCATATTGGTTAAAGGAGGTATTGTCACAGAAGATGTCAAACAATTGGCCAAGGTAAAGCTGGAAGAGTATTACATAGAGAAAGGGTATCTGGATGCAGAGATCAAAGTGGAGGAATTTCCTGATGAAGAGAAAGAAAATGCCATCAGACTAGTGTTCAAAATTGACCAGAAATCCAGGATTAAAATTGCAGATATAATTTTTGTTGGAAATAAAAAAGTGAAATCTTCTACTTTGGCCAGAAAAATGAAAGAGACTAAATCGGAGCAGTTTCTTTTCAAAAAATCGAAATATTTAGCCAAGGATTATGAATCAGATAAAATCAAACTGATTGAATACTACAACAAAATCGGATTCAGGGACGCCAAAATCAAGTATGATACGATTTGGAGAAGACCTGAAGATGGTAAAATGAACATTGCCATGGTGATTGATGAGGGAGATGTATATTATTTCAACAATATTGCATGGAAAGGCAATTCTATATACACGGATGAAGTCTTATCCAATGTATTGGGCATTCTGAAAGGTGATATTTATAATAAAGAATTGCTCGAAAAGAGATTACAGTTCTCTATGGACGGAAGGGATGTGAGTTCCCTGTATATGGATCAGGGATATTTGTTTTTCCGTGTAGAACCGGCTGAAATAGCCGTTGACAGCAATAAAATAGACCTGGAGATGCGGATTTATGAAGGACCTCAGGCAACAGTTGACCGTGTGATCATCAGAGGAAATGACCGGACCCATGATAATGTGGTAAGAAGAGAAATACGGACCAAACCGGGACAAAAATTTAGTAGGACTGATATCATACGTTCTCAGCGTGAAATCATAAATCTCGGCTATTTCAATCCCGAAAGCCTCAAGATGAACACACCGGTCAACCCTCAGAAAGGTACAGTGGACATCGAATATGTTTTAGAAGAAAAGCCCTCTGACCAGCTGGAATTATCCGCCGGATATGGTTATACCGGATTGATCGGTACATTGGGTATGACTTTCAATAATTTTTCGATCAACAGGATCAATGACCGTTCAGCATGGAATCCTTTACCTCAGGGAGAAGGCCAAAAATTCAGTGTCCGCGCACAATCAAACGGAAACTATTATAAATCATACAATTTTTCATTTACTGAGCCCTGGTTTGGAGGCAAACAACGGATCGGACTGACATTGGGTGGATACTACACACTGATCGATTATGCAAGTACAGGAACATTTTCAATCGGAAGATTATATGGCGGTTTGGGGATCCCGCTTAAATGGCCGGATGATTATTTTGTAGCCAATGCTACAGTTAATCTGGAAAAAATCAATTTGACGGATTACCAGCGAAGTGACTTCAATATAAGGAACGGGGTATTCAACAACTTTAATCTGAATTTATCCCTAACCAGGAGTTCCATTTCAGAACCTATATTTCCAAAATCAGGATCCCGCATATCTCTTTCACTGCAAATCACACCACCTTATTCGCAATTCAGGAAAAACCTCAATTATGAGCTGACTGCTCAGGAAAGAATTGATGCCATTGATGAGTATCAAAGAACGCTGGGTGATGGTGCCATCATTTCAGCTTCAGATAGTATTGATTATATCAATCAGATCATTGATGCAAGAAAATTCAAGTACCTTGAATACCACAAATGGAAATTCAGCGCTGAATGGTATTATAATATCTGGGATAACCTGGTCATGATGACTTCAGTCAAATTCGGATTGCTTGGATATCTGAACAAGGAAGTTGGTAAAATTCCTTTTGAACGTTTTGAGGTTGGCGGTGATGGCATTTCTAACTACCAATCAGGGATCACAGGAAAAGATATTTACAGCCTCAGAGGTTATGATGTGGAAGATATTGATGAAAACAGCAATTATGGCGGAACCATTTTCAATAAATTCACACTGGAACTGAGATATCCCATCACGACCAACCCCAACTCCACTATATATGGTATGCTTTTCCTGCAGGGAGGAAATTCATGGGGTAAATTCAGCGAATACAATCCGTTTGACCTGAAAAGAAGTTTTGGTGTAGGTTTGAGGGCGTTCCTGCCAATGTTTGGATTGCTCGGATTTGACTACGGCCTTGGATTTGACAAGGATATTCCAGATGCCAAATGGTCAGATCTTGCTAAATTTTCAGTGATCTTGGGATTTGAACCTGAATAAAATTGCATCTGCTCCGAAAAGTATTAATCGCCACGACGGAACGTATAGAAACTTAAACTTCAATTACTTTTGTCTGCAATTGAGTATGTAATGCGAATCAAGGGTTGAAAAAAAGCTCCGAAAATCCTTTATTTGGCCTCAATCCTAAAGGAAGATAAAGGATTTTCTCGCTTTCATCCTTTAGGATCGAGGCAAAAAAGTGAGAAAATCCTGCTTATCTGCAGAATTAACTTTAACCCTTGATTCGCATATGTAATAAATTTGAGTCTTCTCCGAAAAGTCTTTGCCCCTAAATCCCCACTGACGTTTACAGTCAGCACAGGCACTGACGTTTTCAGTCAGTACATGCCTGAAAGGGGACTTTTAATTTGTTGATTTTCAATCGTTTTTAGCCCCGACATTTAGACGTCACAGATGGTGAACAACTTGATTCATCAGTGCTGAAGATTAGCACAAAGCTAAATATATACATTTGATAATCAACATTTAAAAAGTTTCATGGGTGGATTTTAGGGGCAAAGATTTTTCACAGCAGACTCAATAATAAAACTACTATTGCTCATCTCTATCGCATCATTAATACAATCCTGGTAATTCTTAGTTTTATACCCTGAAAATCAATCATGCAGATAAAACAAAGTTTCCTGTGTGATTTGCTCATCGATATCAGGCTATGATCGTTACGTTACCAAGAGTAATTCAAAATGCCAAATTTATTTTTGGATCAGGCTAAGTTTTGTAAATTAAATACCATAAAAATCATATGCTGCATATTTCACAACCCTTCTATCCACTTAAAGAACGTTTCTGGCGCTAAAAAAGGGATGGTACAGGATGAGGTCAAACTATTTGATCGTTCCATTCCCAACTTTGCGCAACCTATTTCTTATCGCCGATAACCCATTGGAATATTCAATAAAAAGCAGAGTTAAAGAATTAAGTATTTTTTTACAAAATGATTATACCATATATTAGGATATTTAAGAAAAATAGTTTTAATTTTATACAAAGTTAATGGTTCTTCATATACAATCAGCTTTAACTAACTCAATTTAAATGGTTAAAAAAGAGATTCTTATAGATGCCCTGAGCAGGCATTTCGGTTTTACGGGTTTTAAAGAGAAGCAGGAAGAAATCATAGAAAGCATCATGAGCGGCAAAAACACATTCGTGATCATGCCGACAGGTGGAGGTAAATCCCTCACATATCAATTACCTGCATTGCTCATGGAAGGTACTGCGATCATCATCTCGCCTCTGATCGCTTTGATGAAAGATCAGGTAGATTCAATCAGAGGCTACAGTAAATCGGATAAAATAGCGCATTTTCTGAATTCATCACTTAACAGGACTCAGATAAAAGAGGTTAAAGAAGATATAATGTCCGGCACTACCAAAATGCTGTTCATTGCTCCGGAAACACTTACCAAAGACGAAAATATTGAGTTTTTCAAGCTGGTCAACCTATCTTTTGTAGCAGTGGATGAAGCGCATTGCATCTCCGAGTGGGGACACGATTTCAGACCAGAATACAGAAGAATCCGCACCATGCTCGACCAGATCGATCATGAGATCCCTATTATTACGTTAACAGCTACGGCCACGGAAAAAGTAAGGAATGACATCATCAAAAATCTAAATATGAAAGATGTCAACCATTTTATTACTTCTTTTAACAGACATAATCTGTTTTATGAAGTCAGACCTAAGCCAAGTAAAAATCAGACCATTACCTCCATTGTAAAAACAATTAAGCAGATGGGTCACCGCTCAGGTATCATCTATGTTCAAAGCAGGAAAATGACTGAAGAACTTGCTGAAATCCTGGTTGTAAACGGAATAAAAGCTGCACCATACCATGCAGGTCTGGATTCAAAAAGCAGGAGTAGGATACAGGATGAATTCCTGATGGAAGAAATCGATGTAATTTGCGCTACCATCGCATTTGGCATGGGGATAGATAAACCGGATGTCCGGTTTGTTATCCACTATGACATCCCAAAAAGTATTGAAAACTATTACCAGGAAACCGGAAGAGCCGGAAGGGATGGGATTGTATCTTATTGTTATGCTTACTATTCTCACAAAGACATCATCAAACTGGAAAAGTTTTTGAAGGATAAAACAGTAGCTGAACGAGAGTTAACCATGCAATTGATCGATGAGATCGTTGCCTATTCTGAGACAAGCTCCTGCAGACGTAAATTCCTGCTTCATTATTTCGGGGAAGAATTCAATGATGACCTTTGCGATGATATGTGTGACAACTGTAAACATCCCAAAGTTAAAATTGAAGCGTCTCAAGAAATCACACTGGTTCTTGAATCTGTAAAACAATTGCATGAAAAGAATAAAATTCAAACACTGATTGAGTTTATCATCGGCAGACAATCAAAGGAAATGAAGGACTTTAAATACGCCAACCATCCTTTGTTCGGTCAGGGAGAGGAACACGATGAGCTATTCTGGCATTCCATTATCAGACAGGCATTGCTTCACAACTTATTATATAAGGACGTTGAACTTTATGGGATTTTGAAACTAACGCCGGATGGTCACGATTATTTAAAAAATCCATGGGAAATCCAAACTGCCATCAATAACGATTATTCCAACACGGGGGAAGAGGAGTCCGATTTGCTTGAGATGAATGGTTCGGGAAATGGTGGTGCCATGGATGAAACTTTGTTGGCTATTCTGAAAGAGATCAGACATGAACAAGCTAAAAAACTCAAAATCAAGCCCTGGGTAATTTTCTCTGACCCCTCACTTCAGGACATGACAGTTTATTATCCTGTCACAATGGAGGATATGTTGAAAATTTCAGGGGTAAGCAAAGGGAAAGCTGAAAAATATGCTCAACCTTTTCTGGACTTCATAAGCAAATATGTCGAGGAAAATGAAATTGACCGCCCGTCAGAATTTTTAGTAAGACAGGTTGCAGACAAATCCAAAACCAAAATCACGATCATTCAAAATGTTGACCGCAAAGTCCCATTGGAAGATATCGCTCAAAACCTGGGTATGACATTTTCTGAACTCCTTGACGAAATGTTTGCTATAGTGAACTCAGGCACAAAACTGAATATTGATTATTATATCAGTGAAAAGGTAGATGAGTATTCCAGGGAAGATATATATGAATATTTCATGACTGCAGATTCTGATTCAGTTGAGGATGCATTTAAAGCTCTTTCTGCTGAAGATGACGAAATAACGTTTGAAGAAATACAATTGATCCGGATCAAATTTATCTCAGATATTGCCAATTGAAAACAAAAAAGACCATCGATTGATGGTCTTTTTTTTATTTGTTCAATTTGTCTAATTATATCCGGGATTCTGCTGGAGGTTAGGATTATTATCGATCTGGGTTTGTGGTATTGGCCACAATATCGCTGTTTCGGGGCTGGCAGACGGTTTCCCCCACCTTTCTTCCAAAAATTTTCCAAAGCGGATCAAATCATTTCTTCTGTGACCCTCAGCATACAATTCACGTGCCCTTTCGTCCAGCAAATCGTTCAAAGTAGGTGCCGCAATAGCAGCTATTCCAGCTCTCGCCCTAACCATATTGAAGAATTCAGCAGCTCCCGCAGCATTCCCCTGGCGAACCATCACTTCTGCCTTCATTAACAAAGCATCAGCATATCTGAAAATCTGTACATCATTGCTCATATACCTGCCTGTTCCGGGTGTTGGAAAATATTTAATGATCCTGGCTCCTGCCTGTCTGAGGCAATTGGGTTCAAGCATGTTCAGTGCAGGTGTGAGGTTTAATCCGGCACCGTCGGGATCTCTCGGAAGCGCTGGATTGGCTGGATTGAATTTTTCAAAGCTCGGATCGGTGATCTGGACTCCATTTGCATCATATTGAGGTCCAAAAAGCAATCCGTTCCTTCTTTTATCTGTGGATGCAAATAAATTAAAAAACTTTTCCTGTGCAGACAAACCATTCCATGGCAATTGTGTAAGCTGAAATTTTTGCTGCAAGCTATAGTGAAGTGAAAACAAATGAACTTCAAGCCCCTGAGCCAGTACTTCATCCATTGGTACTGCAAAAATGGATTCTTTTGAAGCATCTGCATTATTGGAAAAATTCGCAAAATAATCAGCCTCAAGTGCAAATTCACCAGAGTTGATGATGGCATCCAAAGCGGTTTCCGCTTTAGCCCATTGAGCTGTACCTGTATAAATTTCAGCGTTGATGTATAATTTAGCCAGCAACATCTGAGCAGCGTAATAATTCATCCTGCTATATATCGACCTGCCAGTTTCTTTTGACAATTCAGGTAACACAGCATTGACTTCCTGTTCAATGAAATTGTAAATTTCAATTCTGGAATTATTCGAAGGAGCAAAATCTGCCGGCACATCAAAACTGGTTACTAATGGAACGTTTCCGTAGATATCCATAAGATACCAATAATAAAATGCTCTGAAAGCTCTGAGTTCGGCAATTGCAGGTTTTGCACTTTCCAGTCCGAGTTGGTCAAAACCCAAAATCAACCTGTTGCAGGTATTGACACCGCTGTATAACAGGTTCCACCAAAATTCCACATAAGCCTCCTTAGGCGTCATTGTAAGTCTGTGATAGCGATGCCATTCACCACCATCAAGCCAGTCACCACCTCTTTGAGGCACGCATAGAATATCTGTTCCGCAATCTCTTCCGACCCCATATTTATGCCCCATGGTCCAATAAAGGTTGGTATATGCTACGCCAAAGGCAGAAGCAATGTTTTCCGGATTGCTAAAAAATTTGTCCCCGTCAAGATCTGAATAAATGGTTTCATCCAGATTTGTACATGATTGGGGAGTCATTAAAAGCAAAGCCAGGAAAAAAAACAATGATAAAAATTTTATTTGTTTCATCTCTATATTTTTTGTTGTGTGAATTTCATACTGTACTTTTTTATGTTTATCAAACTTTAATTGATGAATCATAAAAAAAAATCTCATAAAATTAAATTTGTATTCACTTCTTTCAATCGATTCGGCTCAAAGCTGAAAAAATCTTCACTTTCTAAAATTTCAGATCCAATCCAAAAGTAAATCCTCTCACCCTGACATAAGTATTTTCCCTGTCAATACCTGGAGAAAGCGGGCTTCCTCCATCTTCGTATCTGACTTCAGGATCAATTCCAGTGTAATTGGTAAATGTCAGCAAATTCTGTCCTGTCACATAAATACGGGCACTTTGGATCATCTTACTTTTTGTATTGAAGGTGTAACCCAGCGAGGCATTGTCGAGCTTAACAAAGGATGCATCTTCAACATGTACATCTGAAAAAGTCGGTCCGTCTATGGCATCAGCAAAATCGAGTACCTGTTTCATGCCACTCTGAACTGCAATCGCGTTGGGCGCACCGAACTTGGCATTATTAACATTCAGTAGGCTATGACCAAAAACTCCGCGGAAAAAGAAGTTGAAATCCAGATTTCCCCATTTGAAAGCATTGTTCAATCCAAGGGTATAATCCGGCAATCCGCTTCCTAATACCTGAACATCTATTCCATCTTCAAACTGACCATTGCCGTCAATATCCTTAAACTTCATCAGCCCATTTTCATCTATACCGTCAAAAACCGGCCCGATGATCTGACCAACTTCCTCACCTTCTGCAAATTTAATAACCTTTATACCCACAAGGTTTGGAGCTCCAAGATCCGTAATGATCCTTTCACTTTCGGCCAATACCTCACCACTCGTAATTTTTTTGATGTAGGACTTGAAATATTTTGAAAAATTCAGATCAACTGACCATTTAACCGGCCCTAATGCTATATCCTGTAAACCCCAACCTAAATCGATGCCTGAAGTTGCCAGTTCTCCCAGGTTCAGATACTTGTCCGGGAATGGATTTGGTGGCACCCGGACATTGAATAACAGGATCAGGTCGCTGATATTGGTTTGATAATAATCAAAACTGATGTTCATTTTATAATCCAACATGCCAAGATCGAAACCAATATTCAAATCTGCTTTTGTTTCCCATTTTAAAGAATCATTTTCATTCCTGTTCGGTCCATAAGCGGGCACATATTCACCATTGCTGTAATAAGAGCCCTGTTGGTTGAAAAGCGACCAGGCAAGATAAGGATTCGGTGGCAGGTTACCAGTGATGCCATACCCCGCTCTTAGTTTCAATCGGTCAATAAATGGAATTTTAATTATCCTGGACACATCAATACCTCCGGAAACCCCGTAGAACCAACCCCATTTGTTATTTTCTCCAAACATGGTAGAACCTTCTCTCCTTAAATTGGCAGTTAAAAAATAGGTATTATCATAGTTAGTAGTTAACCTTCCAAAAAAAGCGATCAGTTTCCGTTGATCTTTGTATGAATTCACAACCGCTTTACCCTCCGTAATATCTTTTGCTGCATCTATATTGTGATAAGAGAATCCATCTGTCAAAAATCCACCTGCACTGAGGCCGAATTCCTGATAATTTTCATCCTGATATGAATAACCTCCTAACAATTTTGATTCAAATTTGGATAAATTGAGGTTATATTCCAGCATGGTCTCAAACAGCTTTTTGTCGTAATTATTCGTATATTTGCCGGCATAACCTTTATCATCACCCCGCCCTTTTGGAGACCAGTAAGCTTTTTTGCTGAAATATTCGCTATATAAATGATCCCTGCTGGTTTGGGCGTATGAGATAGAATACTTAAGGTTTTTCAACAGGTTATAATCTGCTCCTAACTTCCATAATGTACTTAATTTTTTGGCATCTCTTAAATTTTGCTCAATAACTGCCAGAGGATTGAAAAAATTGAACGCATCCTGCTGAAAATAACCGCCCCATTTAGCCCATTCTTCATCTGCTGTATAAATTGGCGCCGTCGGATTATATACTGTTGCAAAGCCAAAAGCATCATAGACCGGATTTTCCTCATTTCTAAGCGTGGATGAAAGTGTAAAGTCCATATTGAGCTTGTTGTTGAATGCTTTATGATTGAAATTTAAGCGACCGTTGTATTGTTCAAAACCAGACCTGAGCGCTACTCCTTCACCATTTCTGTAATTGGCGGAAACCCTGTAGGAAGAATTTGGTGTTCCTCCTGAATATGATAAACCATGTGCCTGGGTTATCGCATCCCTGGTGATCACTTTAAACCATTCTGTCTCATCAACAAAATCAATGGATCTGCTGATTGATTTGTACTCATCGGCAGATAGGACATTGGCATGTCTGTCGAGCTGATCCAATGATACCTGTCCTTTGTATTCCACAAAACTCTTTTCCTTGCTTCCCCCTTTCGTTTTGATGAGGATCACACCGTTAGACGCCCTGGTACCATAAATCGCAGCAGCAGAAGCATCTTTCAGTACACTGAAGGATTCAATATCCTGTGGATCAACGGCATCAAAATTATCAACAACTATTCCATCCAATATCAATAAAGGTTGGGTATTGCTACCGAATGTTGAAATCCCTCTCAAACGTATGTTAAAACCACTGTTGGGATCGCCACCTGATTTTGCAATGCTCAAACCGGGAACTTTACCCTGCAGCAATTGTGTAGCATTGTTGATATTCCCCTGATTAAAATCTTCAGCACTTACGCTGGTAATGGCGCTGGTGACCTCTTTGGTCTTTTGGGTTCCATAACCAACCACTACCACTTCTTCTATCAGTCTTCCTGCACTCAACTGAACATTCATCAAGGAACCGGAGATATCCATGATTTGTTCAGTGTATCCAACATAAGAGAATGTGAGCTGTTTTGCATCATCCGGCACCTGCAGTTCGTAGTTCCCGTCAAAATCGGTCACAGTGCCAATATTGGTTTTTCCCGTGACCACCACGCTGGCTCCAATCAGGCTTTCACCGGACAAAACATCAGTCACTTTACCAGTGATCACCCTTTGAGCATTAGCTGAAAACCCAAAAATAGTGAGCAAAAAAACACTCACCAAAACGGGTTTAAACAGAGTGTAAATTTTTAGTATCATAGTTAAAGAATTAGTGAAAAAGAATAATTGATATTAACAAGTAATGTTTAAGCAAATAAATTCTCAAAAAATTAAAATTAATTGAACAATTTATTAAAAAAACAGTACCTTGGTGTCAAATTTACACTAATTTAAGATTATATCAATTTTTTTTATTCAATTTTCAACTAAAAAGTAAAGTGGTATGAGAAAAAACTTACTAAATGTGCTTCTGGTTTTCGGGCTCCTGATAGCAGCTGCCTGGCAAATGGATGCTCAATGCAAAAAAGTGGGCCTGATAGGTGAATTCACTGCATGGTCTGCGGATCTGGAAATGACCAGAGACCTTGATAATCCCAGCTTGTTTACTGCGATCGTTAACCTCGATGTAGACAGCGATGCCAATGGATTTTCTGATGTGAAATTCCGTGAATTGGGCGACTGGGGTGTCAACTGGGGTGATGCAGCCTTCCCAAGTGGAACTGCCACGGGAAACGGACCGAATATTCAGGCTCCAATCGGCAACTACTTTGTAACATTCAATTGTAGTACCGGTGAATATTCTTTCACGCCCGCTTGCAAAAACATCGGTTTGATCGGAGAATTCACAGCCTGGTCCGCTGATCATGAAATGACCAGAGATGCAGCAAATCCTAATCTTTTCACAGCCATGGTAAACTTGAATGTGGATAGTGATGGAAACGGATTCTCAGATGTAAAATTCCGCGAATTGGGTGATTGGGGCGTAAATTGGGGTGACATAGCATTCCCTGCTGGTGTTGGAACAGGTAATGGACCAAACATTCAGGCTCCTGTTGGCAATTACTTTGTGACATTCAATTGCAGCACAGGTGAATATACTTTCGCAGCTACTTGTCAAAACGTAGGCTTGATAGGCGAATTCACAGCATGGTCTGCTGATCTGGAGATGGACAGAGATGCTGAAAACCCGGATTTATTCACAGCAATGGTCAATCTGGATGTAGACAGCGATGGTAACGGATTTTCAGATGTAAAATTCCGCGAATTAGGCAACTGGGGCGTCAACTGGGGTGATTCAGCTTTCCCTACTGGCGTTGGAGTAGCTAACGGAAATAACATCCAGGCATTAATTGGCAACTACTATGTCACATTCAATTGTTCCACAGGCGAATATAATTTTGTTGCAACTTGCGGAGAAGTGAGCATGATCGGAGCCTTCAACGGATGGAACGGCGATGTTGAAATGAACAGAGATGCTGATGATCCCAACCTCTGGCATTTATACAGATCTTGGAACAAAGATTCGCAGGTGAAATTCAGACAAAATAAAGATTGGGTAGTCAACTGGGGTGACTCTGCCTGGCCAACAGGTACAGGAACTCCAAACGGACCAAATATTCCTTTGGTAGCTGGTAAATATGATGTAACTTTCAATTGCCAGACTGCTGCTTATGCATTCGAGGCAAATGATGCTTACTGTGGTGAGATCGGTCTGGTAGGCGATTTCAATGACTGGGGGATTGAAAATGCAGACGGTTTTTATACCGATGTGATGCTCAAAAGAGATCCCAACCATCCAAGTAATTTCAGCCTTACCTATACTTTCCCTTCAGGAACATTATTATTGTTCCGGGAAGATGGCGACCTTACATTTTTTGATGTATGGGGTGGAACTTTCCCAAGCGGAACTGGTGTACAGGATGCATCTCAATTCTTAAATGTTCCTGGCGGAACTTATGAAATCACCTTCAACTGTTTGTCCGGTGATTTTAATTTCAACAGATTGGGAAGTTCAGTTTACGCTCCTAAAGTTTTTGCCATCAATGTGGATGGCAAAGCGGATGAAAATGACTGGAACATCAATGAACCAATCTCCAAAGTTCTGGCTGGTGATGGCAGTTCTACTGCAAAACCAATTTTTGGTGTAGCTTACAACGACGAAAATCTGTACATAGCTGGTATCATCAATGAAGCTAATATGTTGGCTGGTGGAGCCGTGATTGGGATTGACGGAGACAAATCAGGCGGAGATTATGATGCACATGATATTTTATTTGGTATCGTAGCTGCAAACGCAGGAGTGGTCGTGGAAGTAGGCCCTTCAGGTTATTCACCGGAGGTAAAAACAAGTCCAATTGCAGGTGGCTGGTCTTTTGAAGCTGCCATTTCCTGGGAAAAATTGGGCATTACTCCCGCTGCAGGCAGTCAGATCGGAATGGACATGGTCATCGTTGACGGAGCAAATCAATTGATCTGGAACGGAAGTGGTAATGGTCCTTCTTCATTTGGTGCAGTAAATCTTGGCAACCTTGCTTGCGGAAATATAAGCATGTATGCTGAAACGATCGGAGACGTCAGTGTAAAGCCAACCTCCAATGCAGATGGTTCAAACAGTACAACTTATGTGGGAACCTATGAATTCGAATCAGCGATGGACATCGTCTTCAGAAAAGATCAGTCTTCTACAGTTAGCTGGGGCAACAGTGCATTCCCAAGTGGAACCGCCACCGTTGGAGGTAGTTCAATTCCTGTTACAGCCGGTCGTTACAGAGTGAGCTTTGGCTGTCTTGATGGAAGTTATTCCTTCACTCCTGAACCGATTGGACCAACAGTAGCAAAATCACAATTTGCAAATAATGCTCCAACCATGGATGGAAATCTTGGCGAATATACGTTGAGTTATGGAATGGATGCAGGCGTTGTAGCAGGTGCCGGACCAATCAACAATACTGTTACCTGGGGTTCGGTATGGGATGGAAACAATGTTTATTTTGGAATAAAAGTAGTAGATGCAGTAGTAGAAGGATCAGGTAACCCATGGGACAATGATGCCATTGAATTCTATTTCGATGGAAACCATGACTCAGACGGTAAATTTGACCCTGATTATGATACTCAGATCATTATGTATTATGGAAATAATGACATTCCATGGGTCAAAGCGGATGGAGTTCAGATCACAGATATCGAAGGAAAATGGTTCCCGACTTCCAACGGATACAATGTTGAATTGAGAATTGGATGGGACGGATTTGGATTTGCACCAGCAAGAAACAGAACGATGGGCTTCTCAATTGGCAACAATGACTCAGATAAAGGTATCGGTAGAGATTATCAGTCAGCCTGGGCCGGAACCGGTGATAACTGGAACAACACAGGCGTTCATGGAGACCTTCAGTTAGCCGGGGGAACATTAAGTGAAGTGTTTGAAGCATACTTCAACGAATCAGTTGCAGTATATCCTAACCCTGCTGCATCATCAACAGGTATTCATATCGAAGCAGATACCGAGATATTCACAGGTTCTACCACCATTAAGTTGTACAACCTCTTTGGTCAGGTAGTTTCTCAGACAAAAGCTGATTTGAGCTCTGGCAAAACAGAGATCCAAACAGGTAATTTGCCATCAGGAAACTATTATATTCATTTGATGAGCCAAAATGGCAATCAGGCAACAAAACAAATTATCATAGAATAATATTTTTTGCTAAAAAGTGTTGAGGGACTGTCGAAAGACAGTCCCTTTTTTGTTTCAGGCGCTTAGGAGCCAAACCCAATTAAGATGTTGGTCGTTTCAGATGTTGGTTAAACGTAGTTATTCAGGTTGTTAGCTATTAAGTCTGATAGCCTTTCAGACGCTTAGTACTGACCGAGTACATTGAGCAAAAGACAGATTTGTTCTGGAATCAGCTGTTTTAACCCCTGGTTTAAATCATTAGCTAATAGACTTAAGGCTAAAAGACTATCTAGCTAAACAATAACAGTTAAATTAAAATTATGCTCTGACTTCACGCAAAGAGGCTTTTTTTTGGGACTTACCAACAAAAAACATAGTGTTTTTAAGGTTGAATGGATGTATTTTTGTCATAATTATAAAGAAATTTGATGTGGAAATAAAGCCACAAAGAATATTTACCCAGTAGGATGTAAATCCAACGGGGTCGAACCCTCTACGGGTAAGCTCTACTGGTAAGCAAAGCATGAACGACTTAAGATTTTAGATTAAAATTGCCATATCTGAAATCGTTCATCGGTGTTTGTTGCCTGCCCGTATGGGCCTGCCCGTATGGGCCTGCCCGTATGGGCCTGCCCGTATGGGTTGCCCGAATGGTGGGGATCTTAAATCATTATCCTCGTTGGTTCAGGCTCGTCCGGGTCAGGAAAATCTTCAAATAGCTTTAAATGGTATTCATCTCAAAAGAACATAACTGGTTTTTTAGCTTTTGAAGGCATTTGATAAGGGCTTGTTCGATTTGTTTATAATTACATATTTCTCCCACCTGATAAATGACTACAAGATCTAAATGATAATTTGGGAAAGTAGCGATAGTCTCTTTTGCCAATTCTTTGTTTAGCCGGAAAGCTTCCTTCATCCTTCTTTTCAATAAATTCCGGGTAGTTGCTTTTGGGTGTTTCCGTTTTGAAATACTGAAACCTGCAAGAAGTAATGATACAGAAGCTGGTTTATCAAGGTAGGTGATCATAAAATGCAGTTTGAGAGGGTGTTGAAAAACTGAATGCCCTTCAAGAATTACCTTCCTGAACAGCTTACTGCTTTTCAAGCACTCAGTTCTCGGAAAATCATGTTTTTTCATAAAAAACAAGGAATTATGAGCCGTTATGAGACTACATAATTCCTTATACAATGATTAAATGAAGTAAATTCTTATAATGATATTACCGCGAAATACTCCTTCATTATGCTGTCCAATAAACAGCAATTCTAAGATTAAGCAGGTTTCAATCTTCTTTCATCCGAAACAGATAGTTTTGCTCTGCCTTTTGCTCTTCTCCTGGCCAATACTTTTCTACCGTTTTTTGTCTCCATCCTGGATCTGAATCCGTGCTTGTTTGTTCTCTTACGTCTTGATGGCTGATATGTCCTCTTCATAACTAATATTTTAACTCTTTTTCAAAAGATTTGCAAAGGTAAATCTAATAATTCTTAAATAAAAATTTCACATTCACTTTTTATCCGTTCATGGAAGCCAAAAACTCTTCATTGGTCTTGGTTTTGAACATAAACTTCCTGATGAACTCCATCGCTTCGATTGATTTCATATCAGCAAGATGATTTCTCAATATGAACATTCTTTGCAGAATATCTTTATCCAACAATAACTCATCTCTTCTGGTACTTGAATTGGTCAGGTCGATGGCTGGATATAGACGCTTGTTCGACAAGCTTCTGTCCAGTTGCAATTCCATATTTCCTGTTCCCTTGAATTCTTCAAAGATCACCTCATCCATTTTGGATCCTGTATCGATCAAGGCAGTCGCCAAAATGGTCAGGGAACCGCCTCCTTCTATTTTTCTTGCTGCACCGAAAAACTTTTTGGGTTTGTGCAAGGCATTTGCTTCAACACCACCGGACAACACTTTTCCACTGGCAGGAGCAACGGTATTGTATGCACGGGCCAGTCGCGTAATGGAATCCAACAGGATCACCACATCATGTCCGCTCTCAACCAATCTTTTTGCTTTTTCCAAGACAATGTTAGCCACGCGAACGTGGTTGGATGCCGGTTCGTCAAAATTGGATGCTACCACCTCTGCCGTAACACTTCTTTTCATATCCGTTACCTCTTCAGGTCTTTCATCCACCAAAAGAACGATCAGATATACTTCAGGATGATTCCTGGAAATGGCATTGGCTACATCTTTCAACAAAAATGTTTTACCCGTTTTTGGTTGAGCAACGATCAATCCCCTTTGTCCTTTCCCTATCGGTGTGAACAGGTCAATCATCCTATTGCCATAATCCCTGCCCAAAGGATCCGTGATCAGATTAAATTTTTCTGAAGGGAACAGCGGCGTCAGGTAGTCAAAAGGCACTCTGTCCCGGATCATATCAGGAGTAATACCATTGATCAGGTCTACCCTCAATAATGCAAAATATTTTTCTCCTTCCTTTGGAGGACGCACTTTTCCCCTGACAGTATCTCCTGTTTTCAACCCGAAAAGTTTGACCTGGGAAGGTGAAACATAAATATCGTCAGGGGATGTCAGATAGTTATAATCTGAAGACCGTAAAAAACCAAAACCATCAGGCATCATTTCAAGAATACCTTCTCCGGTAACCACGGCATCCATGTCAATATTAAACTGAGGACCTTCTGGTTCCATTTCTTTTACCTGCTCAGGAATACCTTCGTTTTTCCCGTTATTCTGATATCCCGGACGCTGATTTTTATCTTTTCTGAAGTCTTTTTCTCTTTTATAAGGCCTATCTTTAAAACCAGTTGTTTCATTTGATTTTTCAGGATCCGAGGCGGTTTTCTCCTGGTCACGTATTTCTGTAAAAGGTACAATTTCCCTCGCTTTGACCGGATCTTTTCCCTCATGCAATTCCTCCTTTTCAACAGGTTTTTGTGCCGCAACTTTTTCTGCCAAAGGAGCCATCACCCTGCGACGACGCTTTCCCCGACCATCAGTATTGTTCTGGTTGCTTTGATCAAAATCCGCTTCAGCTTCTGTATCCTTTTCATCTTTTTCAGATACTATTTCTTTGGGAGGCTCCACATTTTTTTTGGGACCCCTGTGCTGACGGGGTGCACGTTCTTTTTTCCTATCATTTTCTGAACCATCATCTTTCTCAGGAGTAGACAACGCATTCATTTTCAATGCCTGTTCATCCAGAATTTTATAGATCAGATCCTGTTTGGATAATTTCTTATATGAGTCTATGCCCATACTTTCTGCTATGTCGCGAAGTTCCGGCACCAGCATAGAATTCAACTGCAAAATATCGTACATCGATTTAAATTATAATATGATAATATGAAAATCTAACTAAAAAAGCGTTCAATCAAAATGAGGGATTTACAATCTCAATTATCTTTGAAGTGCTGAAAAAAATCTTTCGGATGCGTTTTCAGGGCAAAAATAAAGTTTTTATTTGAATACACCCAACTATTTATTTTAAAAATATCTAAAAAAAAAAAATTATATCCATTAAAATAATCCGTTTTGCATTAAAATCATGTAAACCTATGCTACGCTCAGGTAAAGAAAAAGGTGGCTGGTCAAATTATAATACGAAATCTTTTATGCTACAAATATCCACATAAATGATTGAAAAAACAAGATTTTCTGAATAGAATTTTCCATTTTTAATTGACTTGTTTTGAATCCTTTTTTCATCTTCCTGTTGATAGTATCTGGTTCTTTTATCTCTGACAGATCAAAATATCAGATTTCGAATTTACCCCGAACCTGCATGTTGGCTGACCATCTGATCCCAAAATGTCTGTAGTATATATGAACTTAACCAGGACGTGCCAGAATCAAGGAAGAAAATGATTTATTATCCCGCAATAGGGGCCTGCCCGTACGGGGGTTTGACCCCGTTGAATTTCATCCTGCGGATAAATATTATGCATGGTTTTATTTCTACATCAAATTACTTTATGATTATGACAAAAATACACCTATTCAACCTTAAAAACACTGTGTTTTTTGATAGTAAACCATAAAAAAAGCCGCTTTGCTGGAAGTCAGAACAGAAAAATTTGTTTACATACCTCTGAATCGAACAACATGTTGGTTAGTTTTGATTCCAAAGCGCCTAACAACTGTTTACAACTAAATCCAAACAAAAGATTGATGTAACTGTTTTTTTTATAATTTTGCAATAATTTAAGCACACTTCATGATACCTGTAAATAAATTAAGGACCCAGACCGAAATGGTCAGAAAAAGCCTGGAGAAAAGAGGTTGGAATCAGGACAGAATTGCGGTTATTGATGAGATCAACGCATTGGATGACCAAAGAAAAAACTTTCAGTTGCAATTGGATTCAAGTCTAAACGAAACCAGGCAACTCTCCGCAAAAATCGGTGAACTCATGAAAAAAGGGTCAGTTGAGGAAGCTGATCAGTTAAAAGAAAGGATTCCTCAATTGAAAGAGTCCATCAAAGAATTGGAAGAAGCTTTCAGAAACTGCAAAACCGAGCTCGGCGACAAACTGTTGACAGTTCCAAATGCCTTACACGATTCTGTTCCATTTGGAAAAGGCGCCGAAGACAATGAGGTGTACAAAGACTGGCAAAACGACTTTCCAGATATAGGAGAAAAACCATTACCACATTGGGAGCTTGCAAAAAAATACAATATCAT
Organism: Saprospiraceae bacterium UBA2365; assembly: GCA_002344345.1. Lineage (GTDB taxonomy): Bacteria > Bacteroidota > Bacteroidia > Chitinophagales > Saprospiraceae > UBA2365. The sequence continues at coordinate 17,297 of DDTL01000166.1, read as the reverse complement.
CGACTTTGAAAGAGGTGCTTTTATTACCGGTTCAGGTTTCCCTCTTTTCCAGGGCAAAGGAGCCAGACTCAATCGAGCATTGATCAATTTTTTCCTGGATGAAGCCATTGACAATGGATACCTGGAGATCAGACCTCCTTTCCTGGTGAATGAAGATTCTGCACGGGCAACCGGACAATTACCCGACAAGGAAGGACAAATGTACTTTATACAGGAAGATAATTTTTATCTCATCCCTACCGGCGAAGTACCCATTACCAATATTTACAGAGATGTCATTTTAAAAGAAAGCGATTTCCCGATCCGTATGGTTGGCATGACCCCATGTTTCAGAAGGGAAGCAGGATCCTATGGTTCTGATGTCAAAGGTCTCAACAGGGTTCACCAGTTTGATAAAGTAGAGATTGTTCATATTGAACACCCTGACAAATCCTATGAAACATTGCAAAAAATGCTGGATCATGTGGAAAAACTTCTGATCAAACTTGAACTTCCATACCGGATTTTGCGTTTATGCGGTGGAGATTTGGGATTTACTTCCGCATTGACTTTCGATTTTGAAGTATATGCAACTGCCCAAAAGAAATGGCTCGAAGTGAGTTCAGTTTCCAATTTTGAGGATTTTCAAGCCAACAGGCTGATGCTCAGATATAAAGATGAAACCGGAAAAACAAATCTGGCACATACACTGAACGGAAGTGCACTGGCATTGGCAAGGATCGTTGCAGCTGTTTTGGAAAACAATCAATGTGAATCAGGGATAAAAGTTCCAAAAGTCCTCCGGAAATATACTGGTTTTGATATGATCGATTAAATGAATTGATTTTTTAAACCAGAAAATGGTATATAAATAATTAAATTTCATTTACTAACATATTAAAATAATATTTAAATCATAAACGACCGCTTTGTGAAATGATGTTATTTTGATCAAAAACAAATTTTAAAATTATGATGGGTGTATATGCGATAACTATTTTATTGAGTGTGATCGGGTTCCTGGTCAGCAGTCAACTAAAATCCAAGTTTAAAAAATATAGTGGTTATTTCCTGAATTCAGGTCTTACAGGTGCAGAGGTAGCACGGAAAATGCTGATGGATTACGGCATACAGGATGTACAGATCGTAATGGGTCAAGGCTTCCTGACTGATCATTACAATCCCCTCAAAAAAACTGTGAGTCTCAGTCCTGAAGTATATCAGGGTAACAGCATAGCTGCAGCAGCCGTTGCTGCGCACGAGTGTGGTCACGCAGTTCAGCATGCAAAAGCATATCCAATGCTCCAATTGCGTTCAAGCCTGGTTCCTGTTGTGCAGGTAGCCTCTCAGTTTCAGCAATTTTTACTCATTATTGCTTTTGTGGTGATGAGTCAGTTCCCAGCGCTGATGCTCATAACGATTGGAACGTTTGCATTGACCACTCTTTTCAGTTTTGTTACATTACCCGTCGAGTTCGATGCCAGTAAACGGGCCCTTGTCTGGCTAGAACAGGCTGGGATTACCACCTCAAATGAACAAGCCGGAGCCAAAGATGCATTGAAATGGGCAGCAATGACCTATGTTTCTGCAGCGCTATCTTCACTGGTAATTTTGGTCTATCTGATCTTTTCATTTGCAAGAAGATGATTTTATACAATCAGGATTTATTAACTATCCGGACAGCCAATCACGCTTGTATAAGCTGTTTTGTTTGTTATTCAAGAGCGTTAAGTTTTTAAAAAATATTGAAACATTTCAATAAAGCATTGAATTTGAATCAGATAGTATACAGCTGCTAAATCAGCAGTTCTATGATACACATACATGAAAGGCCAGAATTATGGTATTTAAAAAGAATTTATTAAATTTGTTGCACTGCTCCGGTGAGGCGCGGACGATTATTAATAAATTCATCCAAATTGCAAAAGATTTTGTTTATGGAGAAAACGATTGAAAATTATTTACAGGAAGGAAAAGAACATATGCAAAAAGCAGTGGATCACTTTGCGAATGAATTGGTATCTATCAGAACAGGCAAGGCCAATCCAGCCATTGTTGCAGGCATTCATGTCGAAAGCTACGGTGCACTGACCGCACTTCAGCATGTAGCCAATGTGACTGCTGTTGACTCCAAAACCATCAGCATACAGCCGTGGGACAGATCCATCATCAAGGTGATTGAAAAGGCGTTGCTGGCGTCCAACCTGGGTATCACACCGATGAATGACGGTGAAACCATTCGGTTGACAATTCCACCGCTGACAGAAGAAAGAAGAAAAATACTGGTAAAGCAAGCCTTTGCTCTCGGGGAAGATGCCCGGGTGAGCCTCAGAAGCACCAGACATAAACTGATGGATCAGATCAAAAAGCAAGTTGATAATGGCTATCCTGAAGACATGGGGAAAAAGAAAGAGAAAGAAGTCGAAAAAATGATCGATGATTTCAGCCATAAAATAGATGAACTATTGAAAGCTAAAGAAAAAGATATTTTGACCGTATAAAATCTGTTAATAACTTTTCGACCTCAATACTTAAAAATATATTTAATATTAAACTATTTTTTAATATATAAATGTTTATTTTTGCCGTATAATGCATCATTATGCGGCAAAAATTTAATATAAGAACTGCAACCGGCACAGGACTGGCATTTGCAACTGTCATAATGGTCCTGTTGAGTTGGGTTTTACCTGACCAGGAAAAACTAAATCAGTCATTCACTCACGAGGTTGACAGGATTCACCGGGAAACCTTATCCAGGCTCAGCAAAGTAGAAGATTTTCCTGACATAAAACTGGCTGTTCCTGTTTTTATCTATGACCTTAATGACAGCCTCATTTTTTGGAATGATGAAAGATTACCCAGTCCTGACAACTTTTTGACAGGCAAAGACTCCATCTCACTTTTCTCACACAAGGATATACAGGGACTCATATTTCAAAACAGGATCCAGGATCTGATTACATACATATATATTCCTGTAACAGGTTATAAAAACAAATCAACTACCCTATCCAATTTGCCTGTTTTTTCAAAAAACCTCCGACAAACCACACTTACCTACAGGAGAAAATTCAGCTTCAATTTAACGGAAAAAACACATAAAACCCACTCCGAACTGTTTGGTTGGTTCATTATATTAATGATTACTTCATCGTTCATCCTATTGAAAACCAGACTAAAATCATTGATAAAACATTTTCCCGGATCCAATAAACCGGCATTTGCAAGCCTATTAGTCCCTGCTATGTTTGCTCTCTGCATTCTCCTTCTGGATGTACTGAATGTCTTACCCGGGGGTTGGCTGCTAACTTCGCATTTCATCCCGCAATATTTACCTGTTAGCCCGTTGAGCATCATCCTCCTTGAGATTTTAGGAATATATTTCATTTCTTCGGTTGACCTCATTCCATTAAACACTGGAAAAATTAATATTTCCGGTAAAGTTATCGGGCTGTTTTTATTTTTCTCCATTGGAATGATCGCAACCCTTACATTGAATTTTACAGGGTTTTTATATCTCAATGCAAATGAAAATTTCAACCTTGATCGGCTGTTCTCTGTCAATTTCGAGGAAATAGTCGTTTTGTTGATACTTTTATTCTTTTTTATACTTTCCGTTTACCTTATCCTAAAAATTTATAAGAATATCCACCAATTAAAAGTCAATACTCAGTCCAAAATATCTTACATCGGTGCTACCATCCTGGTTTTATTTATTTTTGAACTCATGGACTGGATCTGGGTGCCATTTATTCCATTTTTACTTGGTTTTCTGATTCTTATCGTTTTGTTAGATCTGTATTTTGACAGGAAATCGTTCAGTTCCAATTGGTTGGTCACCTGGATGATCGTCATTTCTTCCTTTCTTTCATTTATTATTTTCTATACGGATTTACAAAAAGATCTGTCTGAACGGCAAAAAGATTTGAATCAAATACTTTTTGACAGGGACCAAAAGACAGAGCAATATATTTTGGGCCAATCTAAAAACATTTTGAGTTCCCAAAATTCTGATACGGTCAATATTCCTGAAGCAGGTTTTGGATCATTAATGGACAAAATGGCAAAAATTACAGATTCACTTTATTTTGATCCGTTGAGTGGCAGTTATTTTTCATTATTAAAAAATAACAAATTGACAGGCTTCAGAACTGTTTTGCTTGTGAAAAATCAAAATCTGAAAGAAAAAAACGTTCCAAATACCGAATTTATTCTCGCAGATCTCCAGAAGAACTGGATAGATACACCTGAAAACCATTTTCCTGAGACCGATTCCATCTGGAATAAAAAAGGGTACAGTTATGTTAGCCATTCGAATGACTCGGGCTATGCCATCATGAGCAGTCAGAAGATCCCGGGATTACTAAGACCTGTTTCCCTCATCGCAGCACTTTTTTTCGTTATCAGTATAGGCTTATTTTCCCTGTCCATGTTGGATGCAAAACTGAAAATTCTACCAAAAGACATTGATCTGTCATTTTTCCTTCAAAAATCCCTCAGAAGCAGGATACAACTGAGCATACTTAGCCTGACAGTCATTGCATTTATCATAGCAGGATTCGTTTCGGCCGGATATTTCAAAAAAATATATACGCTTCAAAATGAGGAAATTGTTAAAGCCAACGCTAATGCTTTGCAATCGGAACTTCAACCTGCCATCGATAAAATACCTGCTCATGCCAAACATACCTGCACTTTTATATTGCCTGTAAACCAGCAGGATTATGATTTTTACATTACACCAGTTTCCAAACGCAATACAGGATCTGTGTTACAAAAATTCCCTTCTGAAGATGTAATACTCAGAATACCTTATAATCAATTCCATAATCAGCTCATTGACAGTTGTACCCATGGAAAGAACAATTTTATCAAGGCATCATCCGGGATTTTCACACCGCTGAAATTTACTGAAGGAACTAAACATTTTATTTACTCTCCGACCCGATTTAATCATGGTTTGCAAAGTAAAATTTCTGACCTGCTTGGTACGTTTTTGAGTATTTACGCTGTGTTATTCATACTTTCAGTGGTGATTGCCATCGGTTTGTCCAATTCCATCACAAATCCAATAGATATTCTGGGTCAAAAGTTAAAAGGCCTCAAACTTTCGAGAAAAAATGAAACTGTTGAATGGCAAAATGAAGACGAGATCGGCGCTTTGATCACCATTTACAATGAGATGATCATAAAACTCGGTGACAATGCCAGGCTAATGGCAAAAATAGAAAGAGATTCCGCCTGGAAAGAAATGGCACAGCAGGTGGCTCATGAGATAAAAAATCCATTGACTCCTTTAAAACTCAATATTCAATATCTGGAATCAAAGGTAGGCTCTAATCCCGAATTGGCACCACAACTCATTGCCCAACTGGCGCCGAGTCTCATTGAGCAAATCGATAACCTGTCGCAGATAGCCTCTGAATTTTCCAATTTTGCCCAATTGCCTGATGCGAGAAATGAAAAACTCAACCTCAATGACATCGTCAAAAAAGTGCATGATTTTTTCCGAAAAAGAGAAGACATGAGCTTCAAACTGACCCTCCCAATCAATGATGTATTGGTTTTTGCTGATAAAAATCACATGGTACGCATCCTGAACAATGTGATCAAAAATGCTATCCAGGCGATACCTGAGGACAGACCCGGACAAATATCGATAGACCTGTACAGACAGGAAAGCAATGCGGTGATCAAAGTCAGTGATAATGGCACCGGCATCCCTGAAGACATGCGAGAAAAGGTATTTTCTCCCAATTTTACCACCAAAAGCAGTGGAACCGGGCTCGGATTGGCTATTGCCATCAACATGCTGGAATCGTTCGGCGGAAGGATTTATTTTGAAACGATCGAAAATGAAGGTTCAGATTTCTTTATTGAGATACCGTTGATGAGATTTGAAGATAATTTTCCCCAGGCCAATAAAGTCTTTTTGGAAGATTGACCCGGGGAAAACAAATTATATTTGCCGTTATTCTTCAACATTCAACGTACCATTCACCTCAATTTCTGAACCATTCAGAAAAGTAACTTTCTTGACATTTACCGTTTGTCCGACCTGGATCACGGGTTCATTCGCAACATTTTCAATTTCTACAATGTCACCGGTTCCGGGCACCTTACCCACATCCCAGTTAGATCCGGTGTTCCAATTGTTTGAACTTGAACCATCCCAGGTAAAAAAGTCTTTGATCTCCACCATATAATCTTCCGCTTCGCCCCAGTTGCCAACAGCACATGCATCATAACCGCTGCTCCAGGCAGCCCTGACGCGTAAAACGTGAGATCCCGGATCCACACTGGATGGAATGGTGATCTGAGTGGTAGTAGTATGATTCCCCGGACAACTCAGGTCGGAGAGCAGTTTTTCGCTTGTCTCAAATATGCTATTATCATTGAAGTCTATCCACAAACTGACTCTTAGTGTATTATAAGACATCTCCACACTGACGTCATAGGTTTCTCCAGCCAATAAAGCTGTGCTCAAATTTGTGTAATCTGTATAGTGAGAAGAGCCCGAAATATTATTTATCTTATTGATAATAAATCCTTTAATATGAGTTTGAACATCACCATTGGCATAAGTTGGCAGGCAATAAGTAGCTCTGGAAGTAGGATTACCATTACCCGGAGCTATATTATATACAGTGGAAGCGCCTGAACCGTTGTAATCGAACACATGAAAATAATAAGTGGTTGCAGGATTCAGATTGGTTACGGTCACCGAATTTCCACTGCCATTGTAAATCACTTGTTCACCACCGGCGTATACTGTGTTTGCTGAAGGATTCGTGCCATTTACCGGCAAGGTGAAACTATTCACATTATTTATTTTCACGATCCTGGAAGCTCCGGTTCCGTTGGTCCATTCCAATTTTATCTTACTGGTAGAAACCTCAGAAAAAATAATATTGCTGGATTGATTGATATCCTCAGGTAAGGTCGTGAAAGTTTTTTCTTCTCCGTATCCTATTCCATAACTATTTCTTGCATAAGCCTTTACGTAATACTGAGTATTGGTATTTAATCCGGTAATATTGCTGACGAAAATACCTGAGCCTGTTCCGTCCGTGGTTTTACCAATGCAGGAGCTCAAGGATGGTTCTCCAGTGGTATTCCAGACGACACCTCTTTCCAGGATGGTTTTGCCTTTGTCATCTGTTATGTTTCCACCGCTGGTGGCTGTCAGATACAAAACCTGGAAAGGCGTGGTAGTGCTCACTTCAGGAATCTGATCCAGTGTCGTAAATATCTCTTCGTTACCGTAAGCAATCCCGTCGCTGTTAATGGCATAAGCACGGACATAATAGAGGGTATTGGCCGACAAAGCTGGGATGGTTACGGTAAAAGATCCTGTTCCTGAGCCGTTTTCTGAGTACCCCCAATTATTGTCCAGCGTTGCTCCAGAACGGATGTTCCATACCAAACCACGGGCAATCACTGCTGAGCCACCTTGTTGGGTAATATTTCCCCCTGATTCAGCAGAATTATAGGTGATATCAGTGATATTATTTGTGCTTAGGGAAGGCAGATTTTTGAAAATAATCCCATAATCTTCTGCTTGTCCGTAATCCGGGTTATCACAAGGACCGGAAAGTGTATAATAATCACTTATAATTCTTAATCTGATCAATTGATTAACCACTGGTGGATTTGACAAAGTAGTAAATGTTGTTGAATATACTCCCGCAACTGCTGATGGTGAAGAATAGATCAGCTCATTAGCATCTTCAAAATCACCATCATTATTGTAATCAATGTAAACTTTCCAATATTGTTTATAAGAATTGACGTTGTGACCTATTTGAGCTGTAAATGTATATTGAGTATTAGCCAACAATATGGTATTCTGAGTTGAAATAAGATTCAGATATCCTTTGGGAGGATTTGGATTGTCTCCTTGAGCATCACTTGAATAATAGTTGATTGTATTTAATTGTACCTGGTAAATTCCCATTCCATATCCTCCCAAATTCTGAGTGACGGGTGTACAATTCGGGGCAACAATTGAAAAAACCTGAATATATTTATTAATGGTCTTTGAATTACTACCATAGGAATTGGTTACATTCAGGGTTATGGTGTATAACCCGGATGCAGAAAATTCAACTTCCGGGTGTTGCGAACCGGAATTAGTGCCATTAATAAAGGTGTATGTAGCCGGAGTGATAGTCCATGTCCATGATGTCGGACTGATTGCAGACAAATCTTCCAGTTTTATATCATCTCCAACTTCACATATTGTTTTACTTGCAGCAAAATTCGCCACCGGAGCTTGATTATCAACAAAGTAAAGGTCCGTTTCCCAAAGTCCTCTTCCATAAGTTCCGGCGCGAAGTCTCGAAGCAGTTCCGCCGTAATAAATTTCCATTTCCCTGACATCCACAACCGGAAGATCTCCGTCAAAAGCTATCCAATCTGCCAGCCCGGCATTTTTATGGTAAACACCTGTTTTAGTACCCACATACAATGATTCATTACCGAATTTATCTATCACCAACGTGTTGAGATTGTTGGAAGTTGGGATTGAACCCGTAATATTCGTCCACGTTTGACCTTTATCTCCCGATTTATATATCTTTTCATTCTGGATCAAATAAACTATTTCCGGATCAGTAGGATGACAAATAATGTCATCAATGTTTGAATTGCCTTCGGGCAAATATCCACTTAAATCAATCCAACCCGGGGTCAAATCATTTACATTATCAGATCTGAAAACAGTATTGTTTTCTTTTACTGCATAAAATGTATTAGGATCTGCTAAAGATTGATCCGTATATACAAAATTATAACTATTCGTGCCTCCCAAAGAATTGGAGATTTTGGTCCATGTTGGTGGATCAGACTTTACATTGTTAGTCCTCCAGATATTCTTATACCCGAAAAACATGGTATTCGGATCGGTGACATGCAGTGAATAAGGGGTAACCCAGGCACCTTCTTCATCTATCCCGTTCTCATCTTCGGTGGCAATAATGTTCCAGCCGCCTATGCCTCTTGTGTTTGATCTTTTGATCGTGGAAATATAGGTAGTATATACGTAGTTTTCATCGCTGTAATCAAATGCTGATTCCATCCCATCACCGCCTGCTACTGTGTAAAAGATATCATCTTTCACTATTGATGTTCCGTTATCCTGATAACCGTTGATCACAAGTTTCCTGTTGTAAGCTGCCTGCCCTATCCGGTATGTTTGGCCTATCCGCAGACCGCCGCTGATATTAGTCCAGGTAGTAAAATAATCATCTGAATAATGCAAACCCCCGTCATGGCCTTCATATATCCTGCCATTCAATGGATTACGTGCAACAACATGTTGGTCTGCATGTAATTGATTGCTCCAGTGGGTTTTCTTTGTGAAGTTTAAACCACCGTTTGTGCTCAGGTGAATATTGATCGAACCCACTAAAATTTTGTCAGCATCACCAGGATCTATCAGCATACAAAGATCATAATTTGCCTGACTATGGTCATCTCCATCATTATACCCTAAAATATTTGCATGACTTGAAGGTGTGATCCGCGTAAAATTTAATCCTGAATCAGTTGATTTAAATATTCCGTGAAAGATGGCAGAACCACCTGTCAGCAGGCAGAATACAGAATTTGGTTCGTCAGGAGTGACACCAAGTACCATCCTGCTACAAGCAATTAAACCTGAAGTGATTTGTACCCATGATTCCCCGGCATCTGTTGAACGATAAAATAACCCATTGGCCGTTGCATAAGCATAATTCGGGTTTGTAGGATGATACTCAATATCCTTGAAGTGACTGGAAACAGACTTTAATGTCCAATTATTGCCGCTATTTATAGTCTTGTAGATCCCATTACTGGTTGCCGCCAAAATGGTTCGTCTGTTAGTAGGATGGATGATCATGTCACTCACAGTACGGTCTCCCATACCATTGTTCTGCTGAGTCCAGTTAGCTCCTCCATCAACTGATCTGAATACGCCCAATCCCGGGGCATTTCCTGCGTCTCTGTCACCGGTGCCAATAAAAATGGTATCCGGATTGACTGGATGCACGATGATACTTGAAACACCCAATGAAGGTAGCTGATCTGTATTGGAGAAATAGGAATCCCCACCATCGTTTGATTGCCACAATCCTCCTGAAGGCGCTCCAATCCAGAATACATCAGGATCGGTCGGATGAAAAGCAATGGCATTTACCCTACCTGTACCAGTTTCCTGACCTGAAACATTTACAGGATAAACCTTAGGTCCGAGTTCAATCCAATTGCCTGCATTCCCGGAAGGACCACGATTGAAACCATTTTGATTTTCTCTCATATAAGACTTAAAAAGCTTTGCCGGATTCAGAAAACCCAGTTCATCAAAGTCGCCCCGATTTTTCCATGCCCATCTTTCAAAATTTTTGTAACCGGTTCCTCTCGCTTTTTCATGCTTTTCAAAATACAGGTCATACGCCTTTTTAACTTCAAAATAATTCGGATTTTCTTTCTGCATCAGATCAAACCAATGCGGATAATTCCGCAATTCATCGTCAGAGAAATTGTTCATCTGCGCAAATGCTGGCGTGAAAAACAATAATAGGAGAATGGTTTTTAATAAATTGCTAAACATTGGTTTCAAAGACATTTTTAGATATTTTTATTTAGTTTGAATTCAATTATCAAAAAACTTTGACAGAAAATATGAACCGATTAAATTAATTTTAAAATATTGAATATTAATAGATTAAATAAATTTACTTAAAGTATTACTTAAATTAAAATAAGACAATATCAAAAACTAAAAAGTCAAAAATAAAACTTGGTTCACATATTTCAATCTGTCTTTATGCATATTTTCGATCATAATTTCTGTAAAAGTAAATGAAGCTACATTAATTAGAAAGATTCTAATTAAAATTTGACGAAAATAGTAATGTCATAATCAGGAATGATATCAGATGTTCCGTCATGAACCAAATGGATATATCATATTGTATCAGATTTCTAACGTATTGATTTTTATGCCTTAACAAATAGTATAATTTTTTTGTAATTGTTTAGCTCAATAGTCTTTTAGTCTTAAGTCTATTAGCTAATGATTTATACAAAAGGTTAAAACCTCTGATTCCAGGACAAATTTCGTGTCTTTTGCTCAAAGTACACGCTCAATTCAAAGAGACTAACAGGCTAACAGACTAATTGGCTGACCACCTAAATAACTACATTTTTTTTTAGCATATAGTGTTATAAGACTCCATTTCTGATAAAAAATTAAAAGAGCCGGATTTTCTATACATGAGTTCAGTCCAAAAGGTTATAAAGTTGAAAGAACATAAAGTTATAGGGTTGATTTTGAGATGTTAATGATAATTTTGCATTTTTAGTTAAAGAATTAAATATCAATTATTTACACTTTTTACTATACAGACTTTATACTTTTTAGACTTGACTCAAACATACCGAATGAAGTAAATGCGAATTGAAAACTTATTTTAATACTGAATCGCGCAAGCCTTCAAACAACCAGTTTGCTATTGCCTGCCGGTTGGTGTCAAGGATTAGCCGCTGGTGGTCGTTGAGGTTTTTGATGTTGGCCATTTCGACAAATACTGCGGTTGGGTGTGAATACTTTAAAACATATAAAGGTCTGGGTTCAACAAATCCTTTGTAACCTCTGCCTTTCTGAAATAATTCATATTTTTTATCAAAGGTTTTATGAAGTAATTCTGCAGTTTTTTTACCCGATTTACTTCCTTCGGAATGGTAAAAGAATACATCCTGTCGGGTTCCTGTGCTCCTGGAATCCACATGGATAGAGATCATAACCTGATCCTTTATTCCTTCTTTTTTGTGTTCTGCGTACAATTCGTTGACGATGTCAACCCTTTGTTTGAGCCTTTTTTTCTGGTTAATGGGAAGGTTTTTCCCGGTGATTGTTTTTTCATCTGTGTCACATTCCAGGTATTTTTCAGTGCGGATACCATCGTTTTTATCCTGAATGATGACGTGCACCGTCGCGCCATGTTGCATCAGGTTTCTGGCCAGTCTTAATGCGACATCGTAAGCATATTCATCTTCGCACATCATTTTTGGGGCATTGGTGCAAATCGCTCCCGGGTCCGGACCTCCATGTCCGCTGATAACATAAAACACTTTATCTTTCAGCGTATAATCTTCGATGGGTACTTTTGCAAAACTTTCACCAAAAAGGGGTTCATTAATATAACCTTTGATATCTTTTTTGCCTGTATTTTCTTCAATGACTGGTTTTTTATCCTGAATTTCGGTAGTTTTTGCCCTGCCTTCCTCGCAGTAAATTTCATTGTATGGTACCCACAGAACCCTGGAATCCACATAATGGGTTTTCCTTAAACCCTGTGCAAGAATGTATTCATTGTACAATTGGATCCTTTTTGCTTTTTCAAAATCAGTATCTCCAATACTGCTTCGAATACTGACACCGTCGTAATTGTAGATCAGGATTGGAAGTTGATAAGATCTGCCTTCCAAAAGGTTTTGATTCAACTCAAGTTTGTTCAACTCAAGAAATTTTTGAATGTTACAACTCGTTGGATCGAGCTTATATTTGCGGAACAATGTATACATGCCATCACCTCGTTCAGCAGTTATTTTGAAGAAAAACGGATCTTCTGCTTTGTGCAAGGTGGCGCCTTTCCCTGTCAGCAAACAAGGTGCTCCATACAAAAACAATATGATGAGTATTCTTTTCATATCGCAAATATATTATAATTATTTATAATGTGTAAAAATATGCAATAAAATTAATTGTAATTTTTTTAGATGCTTATCGCAACAGGGTACTAATTCATTTGTTTTGCTATCGATGCTTTGATCCGGTTTGCTAGTTGCAAAGTTCGGGGAGATTGGTGAAACTTGTATTTTGATAACATAATTTATTTGTTCAAAAGAAAATCTGAATTGTCATCCAGCCTTTAAAAAACCGGATATCTGAAATCTGAGTCTGCTCCGAAAAGTCAGGTTTTTTTGATTTTCAATCGTTTCCATTTGGTTTTGTGCTGATCAGAGAAGCTTGTTGGCTGGAGCGATAAACGATTGAAAATGAATAAATTTAATGTCCCCTTTCAGGGAGGAAAGATTTTTCGGAGGAGACTCAATATCTATAGTTCTAATAAAGAAGGGTCGGATAAATGGTATTTAACAAAGCTTGTATTTTTCAGTTGAGATAGTTTCCCAATAAAATCAAGCATAAAAAACATGTGTAAAGTTATCGATTTAGCAAACAGGTAAAGGGGATCCTTTTCTATAGATTTATATCTGCATTTCGGGTGAATACTTCCGAAGGATTGTTTCGTCTGAATCAATGATTGGCTTCTACTTCATATATTATCCCCGTTGTACAGTATGACCTTATTCGGTTTTCCGGTAAATCTCTCCTGTCAGAGGCTGGCTACGAGATGCTTTTTGTTTTGCAAACAACTAAGGGTTAGACTTAGCGCCGGATTCGGCATTTCTTAATTTTATGGATTGACCGGTTTCTTCGATGAAGACTTTAAAGTGGATCATCTTTGGCAGAATTATGATCCTTTTGCCAAAACGACCTTTTTCATGGAGGTGGATATGTATAGCCTTGAAAAGCAGGTGATCATACAATTCATATTCCTTAACTGAATTCAAGGTGTATCGGACAGTTTTGAAATAATTTGAAATGTAGATAAATTGCCCGTCCGCATCAGCCCTTTTGATCCTGAACAGGGTGAAATAAAAAAATACCAATCCACTGATAATAAAAATTACCATATTCATTTTGAATGAGGCATTGGCAACCTGCGGAGCCTCGATGGCATTCGCCAGCAAACTGGCCAGCAAAAGCGAAGCAAAAAAACTCAGCCAAATTATTGGAATCACAATTTTGAGAACGATCGTCCAGTTGGAACTTAATCTGATTGTTTTTTGCATAACTTAAACATCCTTTTTTAACTTTTTCTCCACTCTTTGAACAACAACAATGCTCATTTCATACAGCAAATAGATCGGGATGCCGATCAACATCATCGTGATCACATCCGGAGGAGTGATCACAGCTGCAACAACGGCGATGGCGACGATTGCGTGTTTTCTGTATGTCCTCATCATTTGTGGGCCAATGATGCCGAGTTTGGCCAGGAAAAATGCCAACACCGGTAGTTCAAAAACAATTCCTGTAGGTATCGTAAACATGACCATATAACCAACATACGAGGATAGGGTAGGCGAAGTTGTTGCAAAATCACCCACGGAATACTCTCCAAGAAATTTGATCGCAAATGGAGCCATAATAAAATAACCGAAGAGCACTCCAATCCCAAATAATCCGGATGTAATCCAAAAAAATCCTTTGGACACTTTTTTTTCTTTGGGATATAAACCGGGTGCCGCAAACTTCCAGACTTCTCTCAATACCAGCGGAAAGGCAACTATGAATCCCATCCACATAGATACCTGGATATGGACCAGAAACTGTTCCCCCATTGCTCTTGTTATGATCGGCATATCCGGTGGTTCAAAGCAAAGCAGATCACCAAAACTACACAGCACTCTGAATGTGATAAAATCTTTTGACAGCGGACCAAAAATAATGTTGTTGAACACATAGTCTTTTCCGATAAAAACAAGGATCGCCACTGTAATCACATACATTGCTGACCGAATGATATGCATTCGCAGTTCCTCGAGATGTTCCAGGAAACTCATCTCTTTTTCATCCTTATTTTGTGGTTTGTTGCTTTTTTTATTGCTAAGAAATTCCATTCTGTTCAATTCTGGTCACAATTTTACACAAGATTAAAAAAATAATTCCAAAACCTTCAAAATTGTTTTGGATTGGAATGTGCATATTGCCAGGTAAAATAAATATATTTGTTGCGAAAAATCAATTTTAATTCATATAACTATGCCAACTGGCGTGGTGGAAAGGAAAAGATTTTAAATTTAGGCTTGACTTTCCTAAGTGATCAAGTGCACGTATATCATTGGTCGAAATTTATTTCTCTCATGGGTTTAGACAGCGTTTTTGATCAAATTCTTATCTTTTTGCTAAAATGGATCTGATATTTAATAATTTTTAGTATGTTGTACATGAAATCATTTTTACTTTTTTTAAGTGTGTTTTTACT
Organism: Saprospiraceae bacterium UBA2365; assembly: GCA_002344345.1. GTDB lineage: Bacteria > Bacteroidota > Bacteroidia > Chitinophagales > Saprospiraceae > UBA2365. The sequence goes on along the minus strand of DDTL01000166.1, from coordinate 2,217 downwards.
TAATTTCAATTTTAATGTAGCCTTTTCATTGGGTAATTTAACTTCTCCTGCTGATGATGGTTTAAATGGTCATTTTACGGATGGATCGCCAAATGATGTATTTAAAATTGGAAAAAATGTAATTGATTGTCATATAAATAATGTAACAGCAGAAGTTACCACCTGTGAGAACGGCTTGTTCAATGTTTTGATCAATTTTGAACACGAAGCGACCAGCGACAGTTTCAGGATCAATGGCAACGGGGTGATGTACGGACATTTTGCGTATGCGGATCTGCCTGTATTGCTGGAAGGACTTGCAGCCAATTGCGAGACGAATTATGAATTCGGAATAAGAGATCTTGAGCATGAAGATTGTCATAGTGCAACAGGATTGGGCGTGGTTTGTTGTGAAGGAGCGTGTGAAATTTCCAATCTGGTATTGGCCACATCTGATTGCGCTGAAAATAATCATCATTCGCTGACCATTGATTTTGATGTGGAGAATCCGGGGAATGCATATTTTGATGTCTGGGTGAATTCAGTATTTCGGGGAAATTTTTTAATCACAGCATTGCCATTGACCCTGACGATGGAAAATACCACACAGGCGTATGATCATGTACTGGTGTGCATCAATGATGTTGATAATTGTTGCATCGATGGCAATATAGCCAATCCATGCTACATCGTTGAAAACTGCGATATTTCAAATGTAACAGCAGAAGTTACCACCTGTGAGAACGGCTTGTTCAATGTTTTGATCAATTTTGAACACGAAGCGACCAGCGACAGTTTCAGGATCAATGGCAACGGGGTGATGTACGGACATTTTGCGTATGCGGATCTGCCTGTATTGCTGGAAGGACTTGCTGCCAATTGCGAGACGAATTATGAATTCGGAATAAGAGATCTTGAGCATGAAGATTGTCACAGTGCCACTGGATTGGGCGTGGTTTGTTGTGAAGGAGATTGTTCCATTACTGATCTTTCGCTTTCAGCCTCCGAATGTAATTCCGATGAAGATTTTCTTTTGACTATTGATTTTAATTATGATAATCCGGGCAATGATCTGTTCGAACTGTGGTTCAATGGTTGGTATATTGGTAATTTTAACCTCAATACATTGCCTTTGACACTTGCGTTTGAAAACTCAGGATTTCAGGCAGATACCATTATAGTCTGCATCAATGACCAGGAAGAATGTTGTGCCGTTGGAATTGTTAATAATCCGTGCAATCCATCAGATATTTGCAATATTTTTGAATTAGATGCAAATGTGATGACATGTGAAAATGATCTTTTCAACGTTGAGATCGATTTTAGCCATAATCATACGAGCGAAAGCTTCATGATCCGTGGTAATGATAAAAATTACGGCACTTATACGTATTCCAATCTTCCGGTATTACTTGAAGGACTGAATGCTGACTGTGAAACTTCATATCAATTTGACATCATTGACCTTGGGGACGAATCCTGTAGAAAATCTACCGAATTAGGGAAGGTCTGTTGCAGTACTACTGACATAACTGATCCCTCATCTCCTGCCGGCAATTACTATTATTCATCGGAATCAAACCGGATGAACCTCGATTTTAAAGAAAACTTGTATGATGAAGTGATCGTCACTTTCTACAATTTATTGGGACAAAAGGTAGATCAGGTGAAACTCCAGCAAGTATCGGGTGCAAAATATCTGGAAGTACTTTCTGATGATTATATTCAGTTTGGTAAAATAGATTTGTTCAGAAAGGGAAAATTGGCCGGAAGTGAGACGGTTAAAATCATGAAACTTCGATAAGGTTAATACCAGGAATGGATTTATTTGTTCAGACGATCTGATGGTCTGATTATCAGATGATCAGATCATCTGATATGAAAATTTGATAATTGAGTCTGCTCCGAAAAGTCCCGCAGGGACGAAATGATTATTAACCGTATGCAAGCGCTAACGCAGCTTACGGTCCCTGCACCACCTGTATTTCAGAGCCCTGCAAGGGCGACATTACAATGAATGTGACGTGTAAGCAGTAAAGCATCTCAATTCTTTTAACAAGATGATATGGAGTTGTTATCCGAAAGAAACTTTTGTACCGGGTAAAAGATGATCTCACCCCATGCGGGGTTTTAATCCGTTTTTATCATGTCCGTAAGCTGCGCTATCGCGTGCATACGGTTATCCACCCGTCATCCCTGCGGGACTTTGTAGGGAATGGGAGGAGTGTTTTGATAATT
>DDTL01000130.1 GCA_002344345.1 Saprospiraceae bacterium UBA2365 | reverse complement strand
GTCAGTTTGAACCGGATTTTACATTATGCAGCGCAAATATCTTTTCTTTCCCAGCCATAATAAACAGAAATATATGGACAAAGGCATATAACTTTCAAAAAAAAACAATTAAAATTCAAAGAATAGGACGATGTAATTTCCATTCAAAATAAAGCTTTGTCAACAATATTTTAAAAAATTGCTTTCAAGAGATGAACTCAAAAGCTTACAAAAAAATAGGAAATTTTTCTAAGGGAAATTGGGTAGGAAGGATATTAGCTACCAGGTTTTCCTATCTATAGTGATCAGGATTAAATACCTAAAGAAGGACAAAAAATTCCTGGGTTAATTCAATATGTCTGAAATCCAATATCCATACATTAGAAATCATCTCTAAAATAACAGTGAATAAAGCAGAAAAGATACTACCCACTATTCAAAAAAATTTTAGACTGCAAGGCATATAACCCAGATCCCAGGTAAAAACAGGCACTAGAAAAAACTTATTCAATTATTATAAAGATGTACAGATAAATTCAAAGATTTTCATTTTTTCTCATCATTTTATGGAGACAGAACACCTATTCAGGGTTAAACCATCCATTCTATCCAGACATACTTACAGTTCTGAACCAATACTAGTCAGGTTCACGGTAACTGTTCAATTATTTAAGAGTGAATTCGTTATAAACTAAAATCTACTAGTTCAGAGAAATTTCTTACCCTGTTTTCAATCTCATCTTTTGAAAGGTTTTTGATCCCGTCGAGACTAAATTCTTCAACACAGAAAGAGGCCATAGCAGAACCATAAATAATAGCCCTTTTCATGTTTTCAAAACCGGTATCACCTGTTTTACTCAGATATCCCATGAATCCTCCGGCAAAAGTATCTCCTGCTCCCGTTGGATCAACAACTTCAGAAAGCGGCAAACCAGGAGCAAAAAATATTTTTTCGTTGTAAAACAATAATGATCCGTGTTCTCCTTTCTTAATGACCAAATATTTCGGTCCCATATTCAGAATTTTGAGAGCTGCTTTCGACAAAGCAAATTCACCGCTCAATTGTCTGGCCTCTTCATCATTTATCACCAGTACATCCACCCTCCTAATAACTTCAAGGAGTTTATCCATAGCCATATCCATCCAAAAATTCATCGTATCCAGCGCAATAAAGACTTCCGGATTGTCCAGTTGATCCAACACTTGTTCCTGCAGAGATGGGGTCAGATTTCCAAGCATGACAAATGATGCCTTTTTAAAAGACTCAGGTAGCACGGGATTAAAATCATCCAATACATTCAAATCGGTAACCAAGGTATCCCTGGAGATCATATTCTGATGATATCTTCCCTCCCAGAAAAAAGTTTTACCATTCTGTTTAATTTCAAGACCCTCAAGATCCACACCCAACCTTCTCAAATTTTCCATTTCATCCGATGGAAAATCACCGCCCACAATAGAAACAAGTTTTATCTCATCTGTAAAATAGGACGCTGCATAACTTACATAAGTACAGGAACCACCCAATACTCGTTCTCTTTTTCCAAAAGGCGTCTGTATGGAATCAAAAGCCAATGTTCCAACCGTAAGTAAACTCATATTAAAATAATATTTAAGAGAAAATCAACTTCAACGCAATAAGCATTGCGTGATATTCGATCATCAGATGACATTTAAAGACCTGACTGCAAACAATCCAACAAATGGCAACATCACCCAAAACCATTCGGATGAGAATATCAATAGCAAAACTATTAATGTAATTGAAACAAATAATAATACCCAATCTGTAAATTTTGCTTTTTTCTCAACCATGACAATTTTTTTACGAAAATAATAATTTTCTCTTTTATTTTAACAAACTTATAGCTTCAAACGTATCACACAATTTCAAGCAATACCTGTTTCTTTAAAACCGAATCACCTTCTTTTACAAAAACAGATTTGATAACACCTTTTAAAGGCGCTTTTATGATATTCTCCATTTTCATTGCTTCCAACACAATCAAAGCATCTCCTTTTTCAACCTCATCGCCAATGCGGACATTATTTTTTATAACTAAACCGGGCATGGGAGAATATAGCGTCCCTCCAGAAATACCCACTTTATCAATATAACCCATTTGCTCTATCTGAACATCCAATTCATTCTTAAGATTTAACCCAATCTCTTTCTCATTGACCCTGAGAACATACTTTTTATTCAAATAATCCTTCCTGATGATTTCGATATTGTATGAATTTCCATTTTGAATAAGAGAATATGTACCATCCTGGTTTTCCAGGATGTCCAATTGTTCTATATCTGTTTCAGACAATTCAAAATTCAAACCATCATCCGTCAAAATTCTAAATTTGCTCATCTTTTCGTTGCTTCAAATTGACCATTTGATAAAGAAAATAGGTTTCAAAAACTGCATAAACTAAATAAATACCCACGAAGGGTAATAAAAATAATTTTTCAGAAGGTTCATTGAATTTTACATAACTCATGATATATAACATCACCACTGCAATTTTGAGGAAAATATTGGCAAGGACAAAATTCAGAAATATATACTTTTTCCTGCTATTCATCAATTTCTTCCCAACATAATATGCCAGGATATTATATCCAACCATTATGGCAATTCCAACAGCTGAAAAATTAAAATATGGCGCCATTACAGTATTTAGATGTATCCAGTAAATAGCTCCAAATACAATAATAGTTAAAGTTACCAGGCTCAGATAAAAATTTTTATCGTTCATCATTTGATATTCTTAATACTGCTGTCACGATAAACTTTATATAAATAGCCTGTCAATCCAAGAACCATTGCAGCAATTGCTAAAAAAGGTTTCTTATTACTTAAAAGCGAATCCAGTTTCTTACCTAAATAAAACAAAATCATCAGAAAAATAAACAACTCAAGAGCCATACCACTATATCTGGCCAAAATTGTACTACTTCGGAACAATTTTCTTTGCTGCATCAAAAATGATTTCAGGAAACGGAATTAAAGTAAATAATTACGAATCCCAAATTATGACAATTTCCCGGTAGTTCCGGCAGGATTCTCCTTATTTACCTTCAATTGTTGACCACCCATGATGCATTTAACATTAAAGATTGCGCCCGGCTCAACCTGCAACTTTTGAGTATAAACATCACCATCAATTTTTGCCGTAGATAAAACAATTAACAACTGATCAACATGAATAATACCCTTGAAAAAACCTTCAATAATTGCATTCTCACATTTTATCTCTCCCTCTATTTTGCCGTTTTCCCCAATAATAACTTTCCCTTTACTCAAAAGATTACCTTTGATGGATCCATCAACACGGATATCATGATTCGTCGTTATAGTTCCTTCTATATGAGTATCCAATACAATACTATTCGTCAATTGTCCAGAAGGCATGGGTTTATTGGTTTCAGAACTACTCGCTTTTTTCGATCCTAACATGTTTACTAATTTTTGGGTTATATATACAAGAAAATAAAATTATAAAGGCTATTAATACTACATTTAATTGTGTTGCTACCTATTGTTAAGTGAAAATACAAAAAATACTTTGAACTAAAACAAGTTGTTCATGTTTTGAAAACTAAACTTAAAAATTCATATCAATCAAGCGATCTTATTGGTTAAAAGAAATTGCTCTTTTACCTTATCGATCATTTTCAGATATATTTTTTCAATTTTCTTTCTTTCTCCAAGTGTATAATCAAAAGTACTATTATGGAAGTTAAATGTAATACAAGTATTACTTAAATTTTTACTTAGAAAATCTTCCAAAATTTGTGAAAATCTATCCATATCCTCTCTGCAATAATGAATCAAAGCGCTATCCATTATAATCAACGGCCTACTTTTGAAGACATAGGGACGTTCATCTTCAAAATGATACAGATTAAATTCGAAACCAGTTCCGCAACGAAAACCAATGTTCCTGGCATAACCAAGCGTGTGATCAGTTTTGATGTCATATTTTTCAAGCATAGATGGCGTAATATTGTGGAAAAACCTTAACCAGTGTTGTCTGGAGTGTACCACTTCATGACCGCAATGCCCTTCAAGAAACTCAATCTCTTTCAGGAACATTGTCTCATCAGAACCTGAATAATAACTGGGATGAAGACCTGTTATATATCCATTATAGTTAGCTATTTCTAATATTTCATGAAAATCTCTTTGATAAAACTTATCAAACAAATCAAAATTACTTTTCCCTCCCGCCATAAAAAAAATGATCTTCTCTTTCCAAAAATTTTCTTTATTCAACAGAAAATGAAAACTATCGTATGGATCTTTCAATCTACCCAGCCAGACTTTAACAAAATAATAAAGGTTTTTAAACCCATCAATTAAACTTTTTCTAAAAATAACTGGCCAGATATCCGCTTTCATTCCATCAACTATACTATTGTATTTATAAATTTTATCAATATCATGGGTAAGAACAAATTCAGTTAATTTTTCTTGAGGATAAATTCCCATAACCTGCATTAATGCCACCACCAGGTGGTCTACAACAGGTACATCATAAATATTTTCCCGGATCAACAGCAAGTCATCTTCCCTCATCCAATAACCCGATTCTTTACAAGAATTCTCCATCCAAATCTCCTCAATCCTACTCAAATGAAAAAAAATTGTTTCAAATACATCAAACCCAACCTGACTATTTTCAAAAAAATTATTCAGTCCATCGTTAAGAACTTCAGAAATATCATAAATTACTCCATCTTTCCACAAATATTTATTGGTATATAACTTAACAGGCGTTTTTACTTTATCTGTAAATAAAAATAAATTTGCTGGCATGAATATCGAATCAGATCCCTGACACCCGTAATTCAATACAATATCATTCTGAGCTTCAACACCAGTATGGAAAGTTAATCTATTGATGCACAATGGATGATTTTCAATAAAATTCAATACATAATTAAGTCTTTGAGAGAGAATTTCTTCACTAAACTTAACTCTTATGCAAATTTTATTTTCACCCATATTTTTCAATACCTATTAACTCCTGACTGCATCTTCTAAAAATTCAGAATGAATCTTATTCCCTCAAAACAACCAAACAATGTAAAACCAACATTGAATATTTAAAATAAAGCAGGCCGATTCACACCGGCCTGCCTTAATATTTAAATAGCTTTTGATTATTTCACCAAGATCATTTTTCTAACTCCTGAGTGCTCACCACTTTCAAAATGATAGTACAAAATTCCGGAAATAAGGTCCTTATTTGAAATAGTCACTTTGTTGTATCCTTTAACACCTTCACTCTGAATTTCTTTCAGTAATTTTCCATTCACATCAACGATTTTCAACGTATATGAACCCGCCGTTGGTAAATCAAAGCCAATTACAGTTTCATTACTGAATGGGTTAGGTTCATTCTGATACAAATTAAAGGCGTCATGTCTTCCTCTTATTCCTAATACAGGATCGGCAATATTTAACTCTTTACCAACATAAGCTTCTGCCCTTGTTACATCAGAATTGATATGAACACATTCGCCTCTATTGATATTCTTTAAAGCCCTCAATTTAAGACTGAAAAGTAAGTTTCCTTCAGTACCCGTGACTCCATCGATATTGAACCAACTCATTGTGACCACATCACCGGCAATTCTACCTATCAATTCTTCCCGGATATCTAAGAGTCCCTCTTTCACTTCAATAAGTTCAACTCCATCCAGACCCAATGTCCATTGCAGACCATAAAGATCGAGATCTGATGTATTATAGAAGTTAAGTTCAAATACCTCACCTTTCTTCACAAGACCATCTTCAATTTCAATTTCAAAGTTTTCAATATTTCTGACTTCCACACTCTGATCATCGGCATTTGCATAGGCGGTCATATTGATGTCTCCGATCTTGATACCCACAAAGTCATTGCCTCCGATACTGGTACTTACTTCAACATCCAGTTTCTCTGCATCTCCCAATTCATTCCATGGCAATGACGGATTAGTAAACTCAAAACCTTTGTCAAGGAATATCCATGATCTTCCTCCTGGAAGTTTTTCAGATTTTCCTAATATCAAATTCCTCAGTGCCAATATATCTCCACCGGAAATATGATGGCTCTCATTCGCGTCAGCAGCTATCAGATTGTATACTGACCAGTTACTGCTGATTCCAAGCAAATACCTTTGGATCATGATCAGATCCAGTGTATTGATACCATTGGCATGATCATCATCTTTTGTTGCACTCAACCAATATTCACCATTTTTTACACTTTCAAATTGATAATTTCCACCTTCTGTATCAGCATGCCACGGATATTCAGGACTTCCATTATCCAGTAACACCTCCACATTGTTCATATACTGATCAGTAACAGCCTGCTTAATGGTTCCTGATACCAGTGAACCAGGACCAGCTCCACAATCGTCTCCTTCATCATTCAGGATCAAGGTTACTGTTGCAAAATCCCAGTTGCCATCATCACAGTCTTCATTCAGTGCAAATTGATCCCAAACATATACATCTACAAGAACAACAGGCAATAGCACTGTGCTTTCATCAAATTTGCCAAACACCTTACCAGAGGTTCGTTTAACCGGATCCCAACTGTGCGCATTCCCCAACAAATACTGTGCCCTGGTTGATTTAGCCCCTGTCACAGGATTGAAGTAATACAAACCATATGCATCCAAAACCCAGGTTTGATCAATCTTTGGCAACACAGGTGTAAATGTGAAATACAATATTTCCGAACAATTATCATAAGATGCCAGACAATCACCATCGCATGCTTTTTTATCAAAGATTATAGCTGTTATTTCTACCATGCAATTATCCATGTACGCTGTAGAAATATCTACAAGGAAGGGCGTAGGTGCCTTCTTGTCAACAACTTCAATCAATTGATCAGCCTGAACTACATTTCCACATCCATCACTTAATGTCCAGGTGACTATGTATCTGCCCATTGGCAAACTTGGCAACAATCTGAATGAAGCATTTGATTCCTTCAATTTGTCCAGCGACGCTTTACCCATTACGCCTCCCTGGTAGTTAGCTCCCTTATAGGCATTGTTATTGGCTGAATACTGAATAACTGCTCCACAACACTCATCCTTCACAACATAAGTCCATTCGTATTCTCCTCCACAATCTGCATCATCTTCAAATGAGTTTGCTGTGATCGTATGGGTCTCAACTGCAGTTACACAAGTTGCCACTCCAAGACATACATCAGCAACTTCAATATTTGCAGGTGTATTGTCATAAACCATGATCACTTCGGTAAACCTGTAATAGCCATCTCTGTCTGCTGCACTGAATTTCGCAGGATCAAGAATAGCTCTTCGGTTGTTTGAAATATACCTGTACTCATCCAGATTCCATTCTGCACCAGTATTGGCTTTATAAGTACACCAATCAACAACAGCCCATTCCCTTAAAATTTTATAACAGGCGTCTTCTACAAATCTGAATGTATCAACCCTGATCAATGTAGCATCCACTATAATACAAGGATTTGTCTCCCATGTAGGAGCACCTCCGATTGGTTCTTCTTTCAGACAGTTCTCCTGGCTGATATACGGAAATACTATTGTCAACGGATCAAAAGGCAATGTCTCCAAAACATCAATTCTTTGATTGCATTCTCCTCTCTTCACATTATTTACAAATATTTCCCATTTTCTTATAAAGTAACCAACATTGCATGTATTCAGCGTAGTCAGATTATCTGTCCATTTCAATTCATAATTTCCGCAAGCTGACAACACAGTCGGATAACCTGTATGATCAGGATGTATATTATCTTCACAAGTAATGGTAATATCTTCACAGAACAAGGTTGGCGGAACTTTTTCGTCCACATCAACCGTTGTCATGCAATCATTATACCTTCCATATAAATCACCACCCGGCAACATCCTCGAAGGATTGATTGGTCCAGGTCCAGGGTTCACATCAAAAACTCTCAAAGTAGTCATGATCTCTTTTCCGGTATCATCACAGCAATAAACTACATAATCATCAAACCATTGTTGTGTGCAGGCAGTATTGTCACAATTGAATGACATGCAGCCTCCATCTGTTCTCAATACTTTAAACCAAACCGGACCACAACCGCTATCATGAGATCCGCTATCAAATGAATTTGCCCATACCTTGGCAGAACTACTGATTCCGTCAAATGTCAGACTCACTTGTTTGTATTGTTCACAGACAGGTGTAGGAGGAATACCATCATAAACTTCCACATTGAATGAATGCTCGCTACTGTTTCCACACCAGTCAAAAACTGTATATGTAATCGTATGTATTCCCTTAGGTAATCCAAAAACTACCCAGGTCTTTGTTGCAGGAACATAAACTACCGTGCCTGCAGTAGCAGAAACAGAATATCCTGGGTCTTCATCACAATTGTCACAAATCAATGGTTTAGGAACAACCAAATCTCCGGTACATGTCCAACCATTTGTCGAAACAATCCCTAAATTATTTACCAATATGTCATCCGGACCGCAAACCTTAGGTGGCGTCGAATCAACAATACGAATGATCTGTGTCCATTCTTCGATCAATCCCCAACAATCATCTATCACAACCCAATCACGAAGTATTTTTGGTCCGCAATCACTGGCATATACTCTGTCGGTATAGAAAACTTCGATCCTGTCACAACTCTTATCATATCCACTTGGCCATCCGGTATAGTTAGGATGCGGATTGCCATACTGATCTTTAGGGAAGGTGGCACTGCACTCTAACATAGGATTGTTATTGGTAATTCCATCCCAGTTTCTTGGCCAAACCACATCTTCCAGACCTGAACCTGTAAATAAATACTCCATTGTACAACTTGCACTCATGCCGGCATGGTCAGTTGCAGTGTATGTCCTTCTGAGGAAATAAATACCACAATACGGTCCATCAACCCACTGATCTTCATAACTAAGCGTATATCCACAATTTTCATCCACTTCCGGCAATGGGAAAGTATATATGGAAGGATTACATCCTGCAAATGTACATGCAGGATCATATATCGGCAAATCCAAATGCAATACATTGCCCACATCTCCATTCATTGAAAGTGTATATGTACCATTCTGCGTTGAAGAATAATTACTTACAGCTATATAATAAGTCTGTCCTGCAGTTAAAACCACTGATGCGATCGGATCAAATCCAGGACCATTGTCATTTCCACCTCCGATAACACCATTACACATGTTATTCGGATCAATTTCCTGGTCATAAATCGCAAGTTCAGCATCAGCCCAACTACTGATCACAGCAAAATTGTAAGCGCCCGTAACATCAACCGTTATTTTATAAACATCTATCGGGTGTACTCCGGCTAATGGTCCAAAATCAAAGTTCCAGCAAGCTCCAATTTCGCTTAAAATATCATAATCATCTAAACTCAAAATTCCCTCGTACTCACTTACCGGCATTCCATAGCCTACAATACCTCCTTCCGGACAAGTAGTACATTCGATCGTTGGAGCAATTTTATCCTTCAACACCATGGTAGTCATACAATTATTACCACTCAATGGATCCAGAATCGTAACCATGTAGGTGCCTGGTTCAATATGCACTTTCAGATTTGTCAGATTCTGATCCTCATATCCGGCAGCATTTACATATAATTCAAAAACATTGTAACAACTGTATGGTCCTCCTTCAAGGAACATGTCAGGATTCAATGTTACAGTACAATCCTTATCTAATGAAATCTGAACCTCATCATTACAAGCCAGCGTTGAGGTAGGTTCTGCAAACCCTGTTACTCTTACTGTAAAACTGCAAAATACCGGACCGTTACCATTTGCATCATAAATCTCATATTCAATCGTGTATGGAGAATTCTTTAAAGTAAATTCACTTCCACTGGCAGGTCCTGAAATTTGTGTAATCACTGGCTCTCCAGGACAATTGTCTGTTACTACCGGTGGTTCCCAGAACAACCAGGCAGAACACAATCCCGGATCTAATGCCTGATGAATGTTCAATGGACACACTACTTCAGGTAATCGTGAATCGCCAATGGTAATTTCAACTGTGTGTGTATTTGAAGGGCACAATCCAGTTGAAGTCGTGGTGTATGAACCATATGGGAATGGGCTGGAAGCAAGACTATTTTGAGTTATACCAGTCAAAACGTTTACTCCACTAAAATTCCAGTTATTTGGATTGTAAACGGTACCGTCAATGTTTGTATTATTTTTACGGTAAGCCCAACCATCAGAATAATTCCATGGTAAATTAGTTCCTGCCGCATAAGTCACATCGCCAAAGACATCGATTACTTGTCCATTGCAGAATAATTCTATGGCATCATCCCCATTAATATTAGAAGCCAATGAAGTATAGGTCGGCGGGAAGCCGAAGAATTGTGTGAAAGCAGTCACTTCAGTAGCTACCCAAATAAATGTACCTGCATCAACACTTACAGCCGGGAAAGTAAATTCAGGTGCATTTGTTGAGCCCGCCCCATTGTTTGCACTGCTGAATCCGTATTTACTTAGATCCACTATATCAGCCAATGCATAGAATTCTACAAACTTAGGTAATTGACCTGGAAGGTTTCCATCCAAAACACCCGTAATGATCAAATTACCACAACCTTGAACAGTATTGGTGACATCATATGTTCCCCAATCACTGTTATCCATATCAATTATACCTGTATTCCTGTCAATTGCCAGAATTGGTCCATCCACAACTACTTCATACGTATATATTCCATCGACACCAGTTGTATGTACCGGCGTTGGATCAACAAAAGTTTCGCAATATTCATCTTGTGGATAAGCAAACTCAGCATCAGGGGTTTCCGGCACAATAAGTATGCCCATCTGATCTGAAATAGATCCACAAATGTGATTTGGTGAAGTTGTCCAGGTAAGTATCACAGTTTTACCAATATCAGCCGTTACAGGATAATACCTGGTAGAAGCCAAACCTGGATTTTGAATTAAGCCACCTCCATTGGGAGTTGACCAGGTTCCTGATACAGTAGATGTCGCTGAAATATTTACAAAAGTTGGTAAACCACAAAAAGCCTGATTATTTCCTGCGTTCACAACAGGTGGGGCTACAACTGTAATAACCACAGTCACCGGTTCACTCTCGCAACCTGTATCAGGATCAATAGAAGTCACCCAAATTGTTTGAGGACTATTGGCTGGAGTCGTATTAGGATTATAACTAAATGCTGGTCCGGCAAGCAATGTATTCAGATTAGCATCTGCATAGAAATTGAACATTACAGGATTATCAGCCAATTGGCAAGTATACGTACCGATAGGCATCGGATTGTTCGCAGAACTATTGGAAGTAGTACCATCCAGGGCATTAGGTCCGCTGAATGTCCAATTGCTTAACACAAAAGTAGTACCATCTTCACCCGTATCATTTATTCTATAGACCCATCCGTCTTCATAATCCCATGCAGTTCCTGTTCCATCCACATTGATATTACCAAATACATCAATGACACTGCCATTAAAGAACAACTCAATCGCATCGTCACCATTGATATTCGATGCATTGGTTTCAATATAACTTGGAGCGAAACCGAAGAAAGAAGTAAATGCTGTGGCTTCAGTAGCTACCCATAAATGTGTACCGGCAGTTGCTGCACCGGCAGGGAATGTGAATTCCTGTCCATCAGTACCACCTCCGTTATTCGCACTTCCAAAACCATACAGACTAAGGTCTGGAATATCATTAACCACATAAAATTCAACTGCTTTTGGAATACCACCAGTCAAAGGACCATCAATCACACCTGTAATAATCAAATCTACTGTTGCATTGCAATCACCACCCATTCCGCCGCCGGTTGATTCAGGTTCAATGAGTGTACTTCCACCCTGACAAACAGTGATGGTTGGATCAACGATCGGTTCATCAGGATAATTGCAAAGGTTTGAAATAGTCAAAGTATCTGTTAATGAAGCTGCTGTCAAAGTATACCCTACTCCGTCAACATGCTGCCCTACTAAAGTATATTGTGTGGGATCAGATGGATTCACAATAAACGGAGTTCCAACAGGGAATGGATCCCCCGTTAATGGATCGAGATATCCGGTATTTAAAAATATAGTCCAAACATCACCCGGATTGGCTGTGATCACTACCTCTTCGTCAAAAAGTCCATCTCCTGCACATACACATGGGTCTTCAATGGTAGGTCCACCGTAATTTACGATAGTTGGTTCTGCTGAACATGAATTAGGAGCAGTTCCGGCATTTTCATTTGTCAAAGTGCAATCCATTTCAGCAGTAAATCCGGCAGTCAGGCTTATGCTTCCGCCGTCTGCGCTCATGATCACTCCAATAAATGTATGTGAGGTTTCTCCAATTTCAGTAATTGACTCGGAAGCCATAGCATCTCCTGAAATGACTAAAGAACCCACCTCAGGATAATTTACATAATTAACAGTTATATCAGCTGTAAAAAAGTCATCTGATGTTCCAACTGTCTCGTTGTCATTGCATTCAGAAATATTATCAACTATTATTGAAGTAATGGCACATTCAAAAACGGAACAATCAGTCGGGTCAGTCGTTGCGTTCACTACAGGACTTGAACAGTTGGTTTCTCCATCAGTGCACCTTGCGTAGACTGTCATTGGTTCAATTGTATATTCAGGAGCATTTTCACTCCATGGACCATTTTCGCTTAAAGCCCATTCTAAATTATATGCCTCGCCACATCCCTCTGCTGTTATTGAACCTTCAGTAGATGGACATTCGTTATCAACTATTATTATTTCAGGTGATTCAATTCCACAACTATGGATCGGGCTAGCCGTATTTCTGGGTGCAGGCACATCTGCAAAGAAATCATTGAAATTATCATCCGTGTCTAAACAACCATCAAACGCACGAAAAGCAGCTGTAGTATTGGATAGAGTTGGCGCCGGGCCTGAACCTTCATAAAAGTTTGCTGCACCAAAACCCACCAGATCAATGATTCTGTCCAATTGAGTCTGATCGCATGCTGCTGAACCACCATTACACCCTAACGAGGTAATTCCAGTTACCAGTGCAATTTTACCGCTGGTTCCGGACATATTGATCGGAGTAGGATCGATGTAATCCGGAGTTGGCAATGCAATACCGTTCGCTCCGCCAGCTTGTTGTACAAGGAAATATTGACCGGGTAGTAAACTAACATCAGGCAATTCAGTCAATTGAGTTCCTGAACTTCCAAAATTACCTGTTCCGGTCGCACTGGCATACTGCAGGGATAAACCATTCAAACTGGCTGCAACATTTCCTGCATTGAATATCTCAACAAAGTCATGTGTATAAGTTGCACCAGAGTTTCCTCCTCCACCATATACCTGACTGATGACCAGTTTTGCTTCTTCCGGACATTCGGGTTCAGATTCACATGTTTCGGGAGCAGTTATTTCACTGGTCACCTCACTAATACAACCAGTTGTCTGATCTGTGCATCTTGCATAAACTGTGAAAGACTCAGTTGTATATTCGGGAACCGTTTCAGACCAGGGTCCATTTTGAACTAAAGTCCACTCCAGAATTGTACCCGGATCACATCCATCTGCAGAAATAGATCCTTCAGTTGAAGGACATATATTGTCAATAATGGTAATAAAAGGTGAATCTGGATCATCACATGTTCCAGGTTCTGTTGTTAATGGATTTGATTCAGGGCTCACAGTCATCGGGTCTTCATCACATGAACACCTGGTTTTAATTGTTTGATCAGGTCCTTCCTGCAGATATTCAGGAAGTGTGGTTGTCCATTCTCCACCATTTACCTGATATTGTAAGGTACTACCTTCAGGGCATGGAGAATTTGATGGAGCTTCAATCAATCCACCTTCAACTATACAACCGCTTTGGCATGCACTATTAGTAATATTTACATTTGGTGGAGCAATTGATAGCTGAGGACATGGGGAGGCCGGGTTTAATTCATGTGCTCCGATTGTTGGAGGATTTGGCCGGTTATTCCCATCAATATCATCAGTAACTTCAGGTACTGAAACACCACCTCCTTCAAGTAAAGGATTACTTCCTGCAACTAAATGCAAGTCAGTATTACTTGTAAAAACAGGGTTCACGTTTTCAGAATTTGCATCCTGACCCGTGAAGCCTTGCCATGCAGCTAATGTTGTGTAATCAGTTGTACCTACTCTTCCTACATGATATGTCGTTGGATTTCCTGAAGGACCATCTGTTCCAAAATAATCATTATTGTCTATTCCGGCCAGTCCTGTGTAAGAAGAAGGAAGCCAGATACTGTAAATTTTTGGTGTTCCTGAAATAAAAGTCTGCGTATTCCTGAAAATATTGTTCTTTACTTGCAGATTCGATACATCTGTGCTTGTCACAATAAACGCAGCAGAATTTGGTTGTGTTGGGGTGCCTGATACTATGGTAACATTACCACTAATATTAATAGAATTATTGAAAACTTTTGTTCCGGTACCACCAACCAATCTAATGCCAAATGCATTATAAGTTGTACTTCCTGATGAATAGTTAACGGTTTTGATATCCGAGATAAAATTATTTGCAATAAGATTGTTGGAAGTACTTACAGCACTGCTGAAATTTATTCCATATGCGCCCCAACCATTTGTTGATTCAGCATAAACACCTGAAATATTATTTCCAACGATCGTTCCATTATTTATTCCGGCACCGCAATCAATGCCGGCATTATTGGCACTTAATGCCATTATAAGGTTAAAAATCAGGTTTCCTGAAATGACCGGTTCATCAGCATAAGCAATTTCAATTCCTCTATAAGTAACATATTCATTTGGATCTGTTGCCCCAATAATATTATCCAGGATTTGAAGATTATTAATGGAATTTACTACTGCGGCTGCCTTTCCATATATAGCATATCTTGCTTTTTTAATAAGATTGTTTTGAATGGTCAGATGGTCATTGTCCGAACCAGATCCAGTGTTGGAAATGGTAGTTCCAGCTACAAATATTCCAAAAGTATTAATACTGGTGGTAGTTCCCACTTCACCAGCTGTTATATTTAAATTTTTCAGCGTATTATGAGTTGCTCCCAGATCATTTCCCAGACTTGCAACCCAAATCACAGCTGAATTTGTTGTTGCTGCAGTATTAACAATACTCAAACTCCTGTCCAAGCCTCCCGAATTTGAACCGTCAATGGTCACATAATCAGCTCCGTTGAGGGTTAATATTGAAGTGGCAGAAGAACCGGTGATCATTACTGAATTACTTGCTGCAGGCCGAATAGTTAAGTTATTGACTGCACTTGCAGAAGGATTCACGCCAATATTTATAGGAAAAGTTTCTGAAGTTGAGTATGTGGCATCAATTAATTCAAATACAACAGACCCGGCAACACAACTATTATTATAAGCTGTAACGGCGTTTGTAAGCGTTGGGTAATTCCCCATAACTCCCACAGTATATGTTCCACTTAAAACAGGAATTACAGTATAGGAACTTGGAGTAGTCGGAGGAGTTGATGCTGTTGGAGGATTAGCAGTAAATCCACCTGCACCTCCACCAGGAAATGCCCCAACATTCGGAACTGCAAGCATGTCTTGAGCAACAATATAGTAATATATGATATCGCCTAAAACTGAACCGACTCCAAAATTAAACTGGTACTGATTGCTTCCGATAGAAACTCCTGTAGCTGCAGTAAATGGGCCACCAATCGCATTAATACTCCAATACAAAACCGGCAAACCAATACCTGAAGTCGGAACTCCGCTTGGGTCAATAATAGTAGCGATCAGAGAAGTTTGTCCTGGCGTACAGCTATTTTGCAATGGTGAATACGTTATAGAAGGTGGATTGATATCCAATAAAATGAACGTACCTTCATCTGCTCCAATATCAGGTGTACTTACATTTCTCAGGTTACCATCAAAATCGTCAGTAATTCCTACAACATTAGTGGCACCACTTTCCACTTGAGTAGCAATCGCGGGATTAATATGCAAAAAGTTGGCATTTGATCCGGATGTACTTAAAAATGCTACGTTCTCAGTGCCTGAAAGCGCATCTCTGGGTGCAACTAATGCTTTGTAATCTGCCAATGTTGACTGCGCCGTAGTTCCGTCAAAGAAAATTACGTTGGTTGTTGAAGGAGTACCCGCATAAAAAATATTGTTGTTTGAAGCAGTTGTATAGCTGGTAAGGGTTGTTGAAGATCTTCTGTAAGCAGCAGTATAGCCAGTTGCTCCGAAAGGTGTAGATAAATTAACAAAAATATTATTTCTCATCGTAAGCACCGGGGTAGTACTTGCATAAATTGCAGCAGAACCGAATAATGCACCTGAACTTGTTCCATTTAAATAAACAGTATTGAAGTACAAATTTACTGTTGTTCCTCCAGAAACATAAATCCCTGCTAATGGTATAGCGGCATTGGCCAGCGGTGTACGAATATCTCCTATCAGGTTGTTATATACATTGACTAACACACCACCTGAAACTTGCAATCCGTAAGCACTACCTGTGGCATTATTTGATTGAATATCGTATATTTTATTATTATAAATATTTGAATTTGTGCCTGAAGCATGAACAATACCTGCTGCTAATGATGCTCCGGTGGTTGAAATACCATTGATTGTATTATTGAATATTGTGAGGCTTCCACTGGCTGTTGCACCTATCCAAAGTCCATATATAGTTGAAGAACAAGATAAAGTATTAATAATATTGCCCGATACTTCACTTCCAACGGCTCCATAGTTCAGATTAATTCCATAAACAGCACTTGTTCCACCTATTACATTGGTAATGGTATTATTCTGAATTTTTTCAATTTGAGTAGTACTCGTTGCCTGATAAATACCATAAAATAAACTGGCTCCTGTTAGTGAAATGTTGGAAAAGTTATTATTGGAAATAGTTGCAGTTCCGCCAGATGGCGAACCAAAATTATAATAACCATATAAAGTACCAGCCCCTGTTTTATTGATGGTACCGGAGGTCACATTGCCGGAAATAGTTTTATTCTGAGTGGAATTTGAAGAGTAAATGAAATAGGAAGTTGAGGTAGCAGCAAATGTTCCTGCAGAGAATACATTGCTATTTATGTTTTCTGAATTTACTGCACTTGCGTTGTAAATCCATTGACATGCAGAAGTAGAAGAGTTACTCAGATTGATTGTATTATTGCTTCCAACCAAATCACCAAGAACTGAAGAATAATATATTCCATACAATGTTGAAGCATGATTGGTGCCTTCCAGTGCATTATTTATGGTATTGTATGTTACCGTTGGATTACTTACATAATTGATGAATACCCCATAGCTTGTAGTTACGGATCCTCCACCAAAATTCTTAATGACATTACTTGCAGCAGCTTGTCCCACTATTACATTACTGTCATAAAAACCCGTTGCTGATGAGCCTCTTACATGAATACCTGAGTGAACATTCTTGACTGTATTGCCAGTTATTATTATATTCTGGTTTATACCTGAGGTTGCAGTAACTGTAACACCGGTTGCAGCACTAACGGCTGTTGGGCCGTTACTAATGTAAATTCCAATGACATAAGCACTGGTCCCTTTTGTTAATCCAATCTCACAATTTTTAATGGTAACATCCTGGCAACCATCTGTTACGCTGGGTTTAAACGTAAAATATCCATATTCTATGCCCGAATCTGTTGCACCTAAATCAACACCATCGAATGTGATGAAATCTGTCCCATCTATCCTGACAACGGCATCTCCTAGACCACCAAATGCAGAAGTAGCATTGCTTCCTGCATCTGTCCGGGTTATCTTAGGATTTGCACCAGCACCGGATTTCTGGAATATTATGACATTTCCTGCGCTTCCTGTTGCAGTAATAGTCAACTGCGAAGTAATATTCTCAGTATACCCTGCTGCAATATTAAAGGTTACGCCTCCGGCACCTACTCCCTGGGTATTCAGGTCATTTATGGCTAAAGCAACCGTAGCATATGTCCCTGGAATGGTTTTTACGCCTGTAAGTTGGGCATTAGTTTGTCCGTACAACATTACAACAATTGCTACTACGAGTAGTAAAATTCGATTTTTCATAAGAATTTGGAATAAGAGGTGGTTCAGATAATAAATATAGGGATATGAAGCTTTTAACAGCTTCATTGAAAGCATTTGATTATGAGAAACAAGGATTCTCATCTCAGGTTAAGTTTTGGTTAAAAATTTCGTCTTTGCTCCCGGCAGGTTACCTCAATATCAAATACACACACCTTCCCCACACAGGATCAAGCTACAAAACTAAACAATAAAATACCTAATAAAAAATTTTTTCTGTGAAGTTTTAATGAAAAATCAGTAATCAAACAAAATAAATTCAAAAATTTACATATTGATATTTTTTATATTCTTAAACTTTTAAATTTTGAATTTTATACG
>DDTL01000191.1 GCA_002344345.1 Saprospiraceae bacterium UBA2365 | reverse complement strand
TTTTGGTCAGGCTCTTTGTTTTTTTATGCTTTTCTTCACTTTTAAAAATAAATTTTATCCCTTTTTTTTTATCCCTTCCTTTTTAACCTTCACTTTTTTACTATTTTTGGCCTCAATTGCAAAATCTTGTTCTTAAATTGTAAAATTCCTTGTTTTTGGAATTTGCGCTTAATTGATTTTATTGAATTAAATCCTGATATTGAATATTTATAAAATTCTTTCTATTTTATGAAATGGCTGACTGATTTTCTGATTTCAAGTATTGGACGTAAACTTATTATGGGACTGACCGGATTGTTCCTGGTATTTTTCCTCGCTGTACATCTTTTCGGTAATACGAATTTGCTTTATAATGACGGCGGTGAAGCTTTTACCAAATATGTGCAGTTTATGAAAGTTAACCCCATTATTAAAATTTCTGCCTACATGCTCTATATTTTTATTGTTTTACATGCTATTCAAGGCACTTTATTATGGATAAATAACCGTAAATCCAAGGGTAAAACTTACGCAGTATCAACTAATGCAAACGCCGGATTTGCCGCCAAAAATATGTTTTACCTTGGATTATTGATTTTTGTCTTTCTTGTTTTTCATATGGGTGATTTTTGGTTGAAAATGAAAACCGGTTCTTTGGATGAATACACATTGTATTCAGGTGTAGTCGCTACCTTTAAAATACCTGCTTACCTTGTTATATATGAATTAGGGATCATCGCGCTTTTTTTCCACTTAAATCATGGTTTTCATAGCGCTTTTCAAACTTTGGGACTCAATCACAGTAAATATACACCGATTATTAAAGGGTTTGGATGGATCTATTCCATAATTATTTCTTTGGGATATTTTATCATTCCTTTATATGTTTATTTCACAGTACCTATTCCCGCTTAATTTTTTAAAGTTAAAATAAATCTCATGTTGAACGGTAAAATTCCTCAGGGCCCGCTTTCTAACAAATGGACTGATTATCGGTCAAAAATGAATCTGGTGGCTCCCAACAATAAGAGAAAATTGGAGATCATTGTAGTCGGAACCGGCCTGGCAGGCGCTTCAGCAGCTGCTTCCCTGGCTGAACTGGGATACAAGGTAAAAGCATTCACCTACCATGACAGCCCGCGAAGAGCGCATAGTATTGCAGCTCAGGGTGGTATCAATGCAGCTAAAAATTATGCCAACGATGGAGACAGCACTTACAGGTTGTTTTATGATACCATCAAAGGCGGTGATTACCGTGCCCGCGAGGCCAATGTGTATCGCCTTGCAGAAGTGAGCGCAGACATCATCGACCAGGCTGTTGCACAGGGTGTTCCATTCGCCAGGGAGTACGGAGGTCTGCTGGACAACAGGTCCTTTGGCGGCGTGCAGGTGTCCAGAACCTTCTATGCCAGAGGACAGACCGGCCAGCAATTGTTGATCGGCGCCTACAGCTCACTTTCCCGCCAGATTTCACTGGGACAAGTGGAAATGTACAACCGGCATGAGATGCTCGAATTGGTCATCGTAGGCGGTAAAGCCCGTGGGATCATCGCCAGAAATTTGCTGACTGGAAAGTTGGAACGATTTGCTGCTCACGCAGTTGTGCTGGCAACCGGCGGTTATGGCAATGTGTTTTACCTGTCAACCAATGCCATGTACTGCAATGCAACCGCAGCATGGAAAGCTGTTAAAAAAGGTGCATTTATGGCCAATCCCTGCTTTGTCCAGATCCATCCCACATGCATTCCGGTGTCAGGGGATTACCAGTCAAAACTGACGTTAATGTCAGAATCTCTCAGAAATGACGGCAGGGTTTGGGTGCCTAAACATAAGGAAGATGCCCAGGCCATCAGGGAAGGGAGAAAATCACCGCTCGATATCCCTGAAGTGGACAGAGATTACTTCCTTGAGAGAAGGTATCCCGCATTCGGCAACCTGGTGCCAAGGGATGTGGCTTCAAGGGCAGCCAAAGTGGCCTGCGATGAAGGCAATGGGGTAAGCCCTACAGGATTGGCAGTATATCTCGATTTTGCTTCAGCCATAGAAAGATACGGAAGATCCAAAGCGATCTCCACAGGCCTGGCCAATCCGGATAAACAGACCATTATCAGACTTGGTGAAGAAGTGGTATCTGAAAAATATGGCAACCTTTTCGAAATGTATGAGAAGATCACAGGAGAAGATCCTTATAAAGTGCCCATGAAGATCTATCCGGCTATCCATTATACCATGGGCGGACTTTGGGTGGATTACAACCTTGAATCCAATATTCCGGGACTTTTTGTGCTGGGAGAAGCCAATTTCTCAGATCACGGAGCCAACAGACTCGGAGCTTCGGCATTGATGCAAGGGCTTGCGGATGGCTATTTTGTGATCACTTATACCATAGGTCAGTTCCTTTCCAATGATATCCGCACACCTAAATTTGATACCAACAGCCCTGAGTTTGAGCAGGCAGAAAAAGAAGTCAGCGATAGAATCCATCGCCTGATGTCCGTTCAGGGCAATCAGTCCGTTGAGAGCTTCCATCGCCGTCTTGGCCGGATCATGTGGGATCGCGTGGGTATGTCCAGGAATGAGGAAGGGCTCAAAATGGCCATTGAGGAGATCAGGAAATTACGTGAAGAATTTTATCGCGACGTCTTTATCCCGGGGAAAGCAGATGAATACAACTATGAACTGGAAAAGGCAACCAAAGTGGCTGATTTCCTTGAACTGGGTGAATTACTGGCTGTCGATGCACTGCACAGGAATGAATCCTGCGGAGGTCATTTCAGGGAAGAGTATCAGTCACCGGAAGGTGAAGCGCTCAGGAATGATGCCAATTTTGCCTACGTTGCCGCCTGGGAATGGAAAGAAAACGGTGAACATAAATTGCATAAGGAAGAATTAAGATTTGAAAATATCGAATTGAAAACCAGGAGTTATAAATAACATTGCGATTAAAATGGTTTTTATCAGCATCTGGTTTTAAGCAACAAAAATAAAATTGCACATGAATCTTACGCTAAAAGTCTGGAGACAAAATAATCCTAAAGACAAAGGACGCTTTGAAATATATAAGGTGGTGGCCAACGAGCATATGTCTTTTCTTGAAATGCTGGATGTACTCAATGAACAACTGGTCTCTCAGAAAAAAGAACCGGTTTCTTTTGAACATGATTGCAGGGAAGGTATCTGCGGGACCTGTAGCCTGGTGATCAATGGAAGGCCTCATGGGTTATTGCAGGGCACTACCACCTGCCAGTTGCATATGAGATTCTTTAAAGACGGAGATACCATTGTGATCGAGCCGTTCAGAGCCAGGGCTTTTCCTGTGATCAAAGATCTGGTAATCGATCGTTCGGCTTTGGACCGGGTCATTCAGGCAGGAGGATATATTTCAGTGAATGCGGGTAATGCTCAGGACGCCAATGCGATCCCCGTCAATAAGGATATTGCCTCTATGGCATTCGACTCCGCTGCCTGCATCGGTTGCGGAGCCTGTGTGGCTGCCTGTCCCAACGGATCTGCCATGCTGTTTACTTCTGCCAAGATTTCCCATCTCGGTTTGTTACCCCAGGGAAAGGTGGAAAACAAAAGCAGAACGCTCAAAATGGTCATGCAAATGGATAAGGAAGGATTCGGTGCCTGTTCCAATATCGGTGCATGTGAAGTGGAATGTCCCAAAGGCATCAGCCTGACCAATATTGCCCGAATGAACAGATATTATTTTGGGGCCAGCCTGGGCTAAACCAGGACAATGGCACACAAAATTATGTTTGGCGCATCGTAAAAATTTTGATTTCATTTTTGCTGATTTGAACTAAAGTTTATAAATCACATACCTTGGAAAAACAAGGAAAATTATACCTGATCCCTGTTCCGATCTCCGAAGGCAGGCTGGAAACCATTCCAGCTTCCGTGCTTAACACCATGCATGCTCTACGATATTTTATTGTTGAACGTGCCCGGACGGCCAGAAGATGGATGAGGGAAAGCGGTTTTAACGGGGATATCAGTCAGATCAGTTATGTTGAACTGGACAATCGGTCAAAGGATCAGATCACGGCATCCATCCTTCAGCCTGTTTTTGAAGGACATGATATGGGTTTGATGTCCGAGGCCGGGATTCCGGCCATTGCAGATCCCGGTACTGAAATCGTTCGCCTGGCTCATAAGCTTGGCATTCAGGTCGTTCCGCTGACCGGGCCGGGTTCCCTGTTTCTTGCCCTGGCAGCATCCGGTCTGAATGGACAGCAGTTCTGTTTTCACGGATATTTGCCGGTGAAAAAGGATCAGCTGAGAAAAAAACTGCAGGAATTGGAGCAATCGGTATGGAAGCACGGGATCAGTCAGATCTTTATCGAGACACCGTACAGAAATGAACAGATTTTCAGGACGATCCTTGAAGTAATAAATCCTGCTGTAAAGCTTTGCATAGCCAGGGATATCACCGGACCTTTGGAGATGATCCACACCTACCCTGTTTCGGAGTGGAAAAAAAAGACGATGGGTGAACTTGGAAAGTATCCTGTGGTGTTTATACTGGGGAAATAATTAATATACAGGCAATTCAACAATAATGAAACTTATCGATTATATACATCAGCTTTTTAAATGGATATTGATCCTGCCCATCAGGATCTATCAGATCTTTTTATCTCCCTTGTTGGGCAAAAACTGTCGCTACACACCGACATGCTCGCACTACACGATTGAAGCCATCAGGGAATGGGGTATTTTCCGGGGCAGCTGGATGGCTGTCAAACGCATAGTCAGTTGCAATCCCTGGGGTGGATCGGGATATGATCCGGTACCGAAGAGAAAGCATCGGGAGAAATAAGGCGATTTTTTGCGTTTTTGTAAACACCTAGCATTAAAGATATAAATTCCATTAGAAAGGAAGACAAGGAGTTTACTCTATTTCAAAACTTTGATTCCCCGTTGCCTGAAGTTTGCAACTTCAGACTTATATCCCTCTGACCCGATGCCTGAACACCATCCTATTACAATCCTGCTTAAAATTACCTTCCAGAAGTTTCAAACTTCATCTCACTCTTAATGCCAAAATGATATTGCATCCATATCCATCAGAAGTTGCAAACTTCAGACAACGCATGTTTTATATGATAAAATTTAAAATGATCTTTGAGTAAAATCAAAATAATTTAACAATATTTCATAGTTTTTATATTTATGTTCACGGTTTTGAACTACTTCTGTCCATTCTGCTTTGGTGAAACTATATCTGTATTCTATTCTTTTCTCCATGTTAACAATGATTTTCTCTTCGTAAAATGTGACATTGTCATCGTGGTTATTAGGGAACGGAATACTAGCTATAATTATACTCTTGTTGTTATCTGAAAATATTGCCCCATTCAAATGTCTAACATCATTATTATCCATTTTAAAGTTGTATTCGATCTTATTTTTCTTTACATCCGTGATGATAAATCCTTTAGCCTCCCAGCCTTCTACTGCAACATCAATTATAAGATAGCTTGCATCTTCATTTAATTTATACCTAATGCTATGCAAGTTATACTCTTTAAGCATTATTATATTACCAATGCTGTCTGTAATCAAAAAAGTATTCCACTCATCTATCACCTGCTCTTTATTTGTTAATGCATACTTACGGAAACACCATAGAATATGATTGTTTTCCCACCGTCCCATATCCCATGATATAAACTTCTCAATCTCTCTCCTTTTTCCTTGATCATCTGTCACCGGTATATGATTCATTTCTCCAAGGTAACGCATATTCTCATCCAATCCGGGGTTTTTAGCCTTGGTATAAGGATTTAGTTTTTGCAGATCCAGCACTTTTGTTATTTTTCCATCCCTCGAATTGAAGTAAACTATTTTTTTATCATACCTGTTATTTTTATTGGTTAATTCAAAAGCAAGCGGAAACACATCATTTCTTTTGTATTGCTCCCTGGATATTTTTTCCTTAGGTGTATATCTTATCGTATCGAACCAAATACTTGTGATATCCTTACATGCTTGTAGCTTTTGATTGTTGTCCATAGCGGAATAGCCTTTCAGGATCTTTTCCTGCTGCCGGAGTTTTTGTTCATCGGCACTCTTCTGACCAAATGAACAGGTGACAGAAATTAAAGTGATCCATAGAAAAAAGATAAACTGTTGCATAAATAAGAGATTAGGGTTTAAAATTAATACTTTCCCTGAATAATTAATGCACTGATTTTCAAAATAATTGCCCTCCAGCGACCCGTTGTCTGAAGTTTGCAACTTCAGACTTGTATCCCTCTGACCCGATGCCTGAACACCATCCAATTACAATCCTGCTTAAAATGATCTTCCGGAAGTTTCAAACTTCAGTTCACACTAACCACTAAAATGATATTGCATCCATATCCGTCTGAAGTTTCAAACTTCAGAGAACGCAGTGGGTCGGGATACGAACCGTTGCCGAAGAATGATAAAAGAAAAGCCGCAACCCCGGCAAAGTGAAATTTGGAACAAAAGCTAAAGGGCATTAAAATGTTGAAATCCAAAAAAAGCTCAATTACCCGGATTGTCTGAACGCAATGGGCAAAGGTAATTGATTTTTTCAGACACTTTTGTCCATAGGTAGGGCTAAACTGTATGCCATGCAAATACAAAGGAAAGTTTTAAAACAAGTTCAGATTTCATACAAACCATGCCTGATGGCATAAATGACCAAACCAACTCGGGATTTAACCTCAAGTTTTTCAAAAAGCATATCTCTGTAGCCATCAATGGTTTTGGGACTCAGACTCATGACTGAAGCAATTTCCTTATAAGTCATTTCGGAACAGGATAACTTAACAAACTGAAGTTCTTTTTCTTTCAGGTCAAGTTCTTTCAATTTATCTTTATTCACAGCTTTAATGAGTGCTTTGGTAACTAGTTCTGATTGATAAAAACCGTAGTTTATGGTATCATCAAGAGCTTTTCGAAGGATTTTAGGAGAAATATCCTTGAGAATATAGCCTTTAATGCCTTTTTTGATCATCTTCAAAATGATATCTTCATTGTCAAGCATTGATAAAACCAAAACATTCAGTTCCGGATGATGCTGCATAAGCCAGTCAGCAGTTTCATATCCATTCATGACAGGCATGTTGACATCAAGTAAAATGATGTCGGGAGTTGCCGAGGATTTATTGTTAAGTTTGTTCACTAAGTCCTGCCCGTTTTGTCCGCAAAAAGTCACCCGGTAATCCTCAAAACTGTTTATCATCATTTCAAGAGATCTGCTGAATAATTCATGGTCATCGATGATAAATACCTTTTTTTGCATAATTAAGTTTTAAGATTGTTTTCCTTTGGTCAAATCTGTTTTTCAGACAGACAGAATATAGAATAAAAACAGTTTGCACTACATGATCTTTCCAACGGTTAATGCACCTGCGAAAAATCAGTACTTCCAAAAATTTTACACAATGTAGTTGATCATTTCTATATGATCGAAATAAATTGCATCTATAATTGATAGTAAGATTTTACGCATTCATAACATCCGGGTCTTTAATGGTGTATTTAATGCTTGTTAAAACGCCGCCTTCATTTTTATTGTGAAAATCAATGCTTCCATTCAAAAATTTAATTCTGGAAACAATATTTTTTAACCCGATGCCATAATGTTCTTTGCTGATATCCATTCCAATCCCATCATCCTGCGCGGTAATTACCAAACCATTGTTTGCGTAGTGGAAATGCAATTCAAACTCTGACGCTTTTGCATGTTTGATCACATTCGAAATGAGTTCCTGTAATATCCTGAAAAGTACTATTTCATCATCATTTTTTAGCGGGAAGGGTTTGCCGGTTATATTGAATTTTGCGTTGAGAAATTTAATCCTGTTTAACCTGTCTATTTCAAATCCGGTGGCTTTAACCAATCCCATAAAGCCAACTGAATCTGTATTCAGAGACTTTGACAGACTTCTGACATCTTCCAAAACACGACTAAGCACATCCAGGGTATCATTCACCATTTTTCTGGATAGATCGGTTGGCTGTTCAGGCAGCATCGACAATTGCATTTTGCTGACTGAAAGCAACTGTCCGATATTGTCATGAAGTTCCCAACTGATGCTTTTGAGCAGGTTTTCCTGATTTTCAATCCTGATTTTTGCCATTTCGATCTCTGCCTGTTTCTCGGCTTCCTGTTTTTCGATAATGAATTTCATCCTTCGTTTATTGAAAACAGAAAACAATACAAATACGAGACTGACCATGATCAGCAAAACGGAAACAGAGAACAAGATCAAATAAATTACCTGTGTTTTGTCCATAATGAGGCATAGATAAAACAAAAATTCATGACCATAATTAAAAACAGGGTAATGATATTTTTTATTTCAAAATTAACTACCATAAATTCAAATGTTATGATCACCGGCAAAAAAGGGACATAAAAAAGGAGCAAACCCAAGCTGATCCAGAATGATTTGGATCGCAGGTATTCATGAATGATATCTGACTTCATGATCTGAAGGAGAATTACGGTCACGATATATATCAATATCAAAGTAGATACCAGGTAGGTGTGAAATTGGAAATTTGTAAAAAAGTCCCTTTGGATCAGATTGTCAATGATAAAAAAGACCATAAGGCCAATAGCCATGAACTTGATCCGCTTTCTGAAAATTTCAGAATTTGAAATGTTATAAAATAGCCGGTAGATAATTAATGGAAATATTAGACAATATATATTTGCGAATGGAATTTGAGGTAATGTGGTGTATACTCCAATATATAAGTTTAGCAGTTCATTGAAAAACATATAGCCCAGGCCCAGATTTAAATACAGATCATAGTTGGTTTTATTTCTGTTGAAAAACAAGGAAATAACCAATGATGAAAAAGGCAATATCAGGACCAGGGCTAAATAAAGGTAAATATTCACTAATCAGAACTAATTATGTGGGTAATTCTTTTTAGGAGGAAATCCAATAGTGCCAAAATTTTCTGCTTCAAAAGTCATGTCACTATCCTCCGCGGTACCCGGTGAATTCAGATCAGTCGCTTGTGTGGGTGCCATGATCACGGTGAGGTCATCATAAGCCATGGTTTCGTTATATTTTCCGAAATAAATTCTGAGTCCTGAGAATTTTTTACCTGTGTTACTTGCTGCCTGCTTTACACTGGCGATGTACTCTTCCAGGTCCGCAATATCAAACCATGCGCAATTGGCATAATTTGCATTTGGATCACCTTTGAGGGTTGTAAGGTATTGATCAAAATTCCTGATCAATTGGCCGGCTCTTAGCTGATGGATGGTTCCGTTGATTCTTTGTGCCATTATTTAAAGTTTGTTTTGTTAAATTAAACCACGAAAATATAACAAATTATCTAACAGTTCAACAGGGTTTTCATGTAATCTTGCGGGGATTTACACCAGAGAAAAAAAGGTGTTTTTCCTGAATAGAAACAGGAAATTTCATCTTTTATGTTTGTATGCATAGACTTAATTTTGATGGATTATTTGATCAGGAATAAAACGAAAATCTATTCATTGTGAAAATAATCCCATGAAATCACTTTGTGCCCTTAGTCCAAAAAGACTGAGGGCTTTTTTATTGTAAAACATTAAGAGAAAGGCAATTGATTGATTTATAATCTGTTTGGCTTTATATCCAGAATCAAATTCATCAAAGTTCTGCCAAAAAGTGCACGAATTCAAATTTTAAGACACTAATAATTAATCCGGCTTTTACACCAGAAGGAATATTGAATTCAAATTTCTCAGGTCATCTGATACGCTGAAAAACTGATGCATGCTAATGGATAGCCATCTGAAACTGATGATTTTAGCATAAAGAGATTGTCTGCCAAAAATCTGATTCCAACCGTTTTTGTTATTGATTTGCGGGATAAAAATGCTCAATATTTACCGAACACCCACAAAAAACAGGAAAAACACTCTATTTATAACAGGAAAAACACCCATAAAAAACAGGAAAAACACCTTTTGAAATATGATGTGTAAATCATTAGGTTTGCATTTGAAATTTGAGCAAGAAATGGTGATTCTCAACAACTGTCTGTTGGTTTTGAATTATCCCCATGAAAGACAGAAGTTGACCCCGTACGAAGAAGAGGGTTAAGTTGAAATGTATTTCTGACATGCCGGAAAACTTTTTGATTTAAGCTTGATTGAGTGGTACAATTTGCACTGGCAGATGAAGAGATCTTTGTTATAGCCTTATACTCGCGAGGGTTCAAAGATGATCGTACACAGGCATTTGGGTTTGGTTTTTTATCCTTTAAGAGACGAGGAAGGGCTGTATCCTGATGCCTGTGAGTGCAAATTTGTTTTTACAGTAATGGAAATCCCTGTTTTTTCAATCTTGATTATGACAGATTTGATCCATATTGGTATTTAATGGCTTTTTTTGCCCTTTATTCATGATAATAAATCTGAGCAATCATTAAACAGTTTTAAAGTTTGATTACCTGAAACCGTTCAGCAATGGGAAATTTCCCCCGTTGTCTATAGTTTCCAACTTCAGACTTTTATCCCACTGCCCCGATGCCTGAACACCATCCAATTACAGTTCTATCTAAAATGATCGTACAGAAGTTTCAAACTTAGTTCACTCTTACCTCATAAAGGATATTGTATCCGATATCCGTCTGTAGTTGCAAACTTCAGACAACGCATGTTTTATAGCATAAAATTTAAAATGATCTTTGAGAAAAATCAAAACAATTACGACAAATATGCAATTTACTGTGGGTGTGATGGTAAGGAAAGGATGGTTTTGTGATTGGAGGATGGACATTGGCTGGAGGAGTTTGTGAATGTGATGTTTTGGGGGTACCAGGTTCATTTTTTCCTGGTTTTTTGGAGTAAAAAATTCAGCAGTCCGGGAGTATTTATTTTGACTAACGGTCGCGCTATGATACGAGCCGACGATAGGAGGCTTGTTTTCATAGCGCATGTTATACAGCGGTGTTGACCATCTTCCTTTTTCTTCCTGAAGCCTAAGCGGAAGCATGCTCATTCCATTCACTCTGCCCAACCTAAGCCCGGATAAAACTACTGATCTTTTTTGATTTCACTAAAATACTTAAAAGCTGGGCTGCAATGCTGTAATAACTTGTTTATTTCCCCAATATAAAAATATCATTTTCCCATTTCACTAATGATTTGTTAAGCAAATACCCCCATTTTGGCATGATATGCCCCAATGCTCAACTACCGGTTGTTCAAATATCATTATCCAATCCTCCATCTTTATGACCAACATCCTCCAAATCATCTTCAAAAAATAGTTCCATGTTCCAACAATATTCCCTCCAAAATCCGGCCATTTCACATCATCTTTTTCAGTGCAATTTTCAAATATGCGTTTTGGCACACCCTTTTATTTCATTGAATATTTTGTAAAATTGAAGGGTGAACTGTGATCAGTGAACGTAAACAGTATAAATCCTTTCCTGCAATGTGGTTTTGTATAATTAATTCAATTAAGTGTGTTCATTGACCCGCAATGAGTGAGCTGATTATCGGTTCACAAAGCAGTTTACTTTGGTCAGTAGCATCTGCTCCAGGTATCCGGATGCTCAGCCAAAGTATTGAAGCCTGAATAAAGCGCTGAAACATCTAATATTAAGGGATCAGGGATGTGTATTTTTCTTACCTTTGTCCCTCTAATGTATATAAAATGTCAGAAAGGAACTTTATAGATTATGTAAAAATCTGGTGTGAAAGCGGAAATGGAGGCGCCGGATCTGCACATTTTCTCAGAGAAAAGAAAAATCCCCGAGGTGGACCCGATGGCGGCGATGGTGGCCGCGGAGGTCATATCATCCTCAAAGCAAATGCCCAACTCTGGACTTTGCTTTCGCTGAAATACAGAAAACATATCAAGGCTGAGCACGGAGTTTCCGGTTCCGGAAATAACTCAAGTGGCGCTTTTGGCGAAGATGTCATCCTGGAAGTTCCTTGCGGCACCGTTGTAAAAGATCCCGATACGGGTGAGATCCTGATGGAAGTCACCGAACACGGTGAAACCAAAATCATGATGAAAGGTGGCAGAGGCGGTCAGGGAAATACGCATTTTAAATCGGCTACCAATCAGGCTCCCAAGTATGCACAACCTGGAGAGCCGGGCGAAGAAGGTTACCGGATCCTTGAACTTAAAATACTGGCCGATGTAGGCCTGGTAGGATTTCCCAATGCCGGAAAATCTACCCTGCTGTCATCCATCACCGCTGCAAAACCTGAAATTGCCAATTATCCGTTCACTACACTGACACCCAACCTTGGCATCGTATCTTACCGTGATTCCAGATCTTTCATTATGGCTGATATCCCGGGTATCATTGAAAATGCGCACGCGGGGAAGGGACTAGGCTTACAATTCCTCAAACACATCGAACGAAATTCAGTGTTGCTGTTTATCATCTCTGTGGAAGCAGAAGATATCAATAAGGAATACAAGGTGTTATTGAGAGAATTGGAATTGTATAATCCTGAGTTGACGGACAAACCCCGATTGGTCGGCATCTCCAAAACTGACCTGGTAGACGACGAAATGATGGAATTGCTCAGCAGGGAATTCGATTTTGGCGGAATTCAATATGTATTTTTCTCTGCTGTTTCCGGCAAAGGGCTGACTGAACTCAAGGATGCACTATGGAATATGCTGAACAGTTGATCGGTAACACTCTACATCAGGTTGAATAGAACCTGTGCCAGGATAATTTTAAAGATCAGAGAGATCGGAAGCGCCAGTAAATATCCGACTACAGGCAATTTGTTGCCGATTTTTTCAATGCTCATGTCAAGAATGGCCGGATGTTGGGCAACCATGCCCACAAGGATGCTATACGGGATCTTCATCAACCGGTAACCAATGATCAGAAACAGTGCGGCCGTAACAAAACTGATGATGAAACCGGCAAGCAAAATGAAATATCCTTCTCCGCTCATCAACATCTGAAAAAAAGTATGACCGGAGTTGATCCCGATACCTGCAAGCAATAAGATCAATCCGATTTGCCTTAAGGTGGTGTTTGCACTATGAGGTAAAGTCCATACGATCGGTCCGGTCCTTCTCAATGCGCCCAGGATCAGGGCAACAATGATGGGACCACCCGCCATCCCGAGTTTGACGGATATATCGCCCGGCAAGGTAATGGTTACCATACCCAACAGCAATCCAATCGCCATTCCAAGTCCGAAGGAAAGCAAATTGACCTTTCCCAACGCCTCAAAAGAGTCTCCAAACAACTCCGAAATCTTATCAATATCCCGGCGACGGGAAATGAACAGCACCTGATCGCCCAACTCAAGTCTGGTGTTGTTTGTGGCCAACAAATCCATATCGCCTCTTCTGATCCTGAGTATGATGGCTGAAAACCGCTCGTACAAATTGAGTGAAACCAGCTTTTCACCTGCAATATCCGGATTGGTAACAAATATTCGTTTGTTGACATATTCGCTCTGTGCTATTTCAATATTGTCTTCGTTCAACTCTCCCAAAGTCATGATCACTTCATCGATGACATCCTTATCGCCTACCACAACGATTTTATCCCCTTGCTCAAAACTGGTATCCCAGGTGCTCAGTTCAACCTTGTCCCTCCTTCTGTATCGTCCGAATACGACTTTCCAGTTGTGTTTTTTCTTGATATCCCTGATTGTCATACCCCCGATTTCCGGGTTGGTAATGAGTATGGTAACATTAACGATCTCTTGTTTGATCGGGTAATCTTTTTTTAGAACCTTCTCCTCAGCCCGGAAGTCGATCTTCAAAATCCTGGTGAAAAGTGCCAGCGACAGCATCACTCCGATGATACCCATCGGATAGGTGAGCGAATAGCCCACCACTGCACTGTTACTTAAGGATTTGATGGCATCCATTGTTCCGGCAGAATTGTTGATCGCATCCAGAACGCTGGCGAGCGCCGGCGTGTTGGTGCTGCTACCCGCGAAAACGCTGCTCATGATGACATTGCTGAAATTGAAAACATAAGCTAAACCCAGGCTGATCAGCGCAGGGACAATAGCCATACCGATGATCAGGTAAATATCATTGGCTCCCCTTTGGCGAATGGTGCTGAAAAAACTCGGAGCGCTGCTTAATCCAATGGAGTAAACAAATATGGTCAACCCGAGAAAAATGATGATCTCGTGTATTTTCAAATCGGGAGAAATGCCGCCAAAGATCAATCCGACAAACAAAACAGCAGATACGCCCAGATTGGTTCCCAATATCCTGATGGTCCCAATCCAATAACCTATGGCTATCACCAGAAAGAGCAGCAATATAGGATTATTGATCAGAGATTCTACCATTCCAAACGATTTAATTGCAAAGTTGGAATATTATTCCTGGATGTGCCAAATTTTATACCAATTCATGAAAAACAATTGGCACAATTCATTTAAATTTCTGAAAAGTTATCAGAAAATGAACCCGAATTGGCTGAATACGTCCCCTGAATTATTTCAACGGACTTTTTATTTTGATTCAAAAACAACTCAAGCCTTAGGTTTAAAAATGTGTGTGCTTTCTCCGTGAAACATTTCTGCTGTTTCCATCACTGTCTCTGATAGGGTTGGATGCGCATGGATCGTCATGGAAAGATCATCTACCGTAGCAGCCATTTCGATGGCCAAAGTGGCTTCAGCAATCATTTCACCAGCCCCCGGGCCGGTAATGCCCACGCCAAGGATCCTTTTAGTGGACGGATCAGCTAAAACCTTAGTCACTCCATCTTTTCTGTCCATGGATACAGCCCTTCCACTGGCAACCCAGGGAAACTTCTGTACTTCCACTTCAATTCCATTTTCTGCCGAATATTGTTCGGTCAGCCCAACCCAGGCAACTTCCGGATCTGAATAAACCACAGATGGAATACCCGCGGGTTCAAAAGCAGCTTTTTTACCTGAAATAACCTGAACCGCCACTTTCGCTTCAGCAGAAGCTTTATGGGCAAGCATCGGATTTCCTACAATGTCTCCGATGGCAAAAATGTCGGGATCATCCGTTTGCATAGCCCGATTGACTTTCACAAAGCCACGCTCATCAATCTGTACCTTCGTATTTTCAAGGCCAAGTCCTTTTGTCACAGGCCGTCTTCCAACCGCCATCAATACTTTATCATACACGTCTTCACCTTGTTTTTTGCCGGCAAAAACTACTTTCAGACCTTTTTCGGTTTCTGTGATCTGCTGAACGCTGGTTTCGAGCATGATTTTGTCCAATCGCGGTTTAATGCTTCTGGTCAATACATTGATCAGGTCGCTGTCTGCACCGGGGATCAATTGGGGCATCATCTCCACCACACTTACTTTTGTGCCCAAAGCGCTGTATACATTTGCCATTTCAAGACCTATGATGCCACCGCCAATGACGAGCATTTTTTCAGGAATGTCCCTAAGTTCCAAAGCTCCGGCAGAGTCGATCATCCTATCAGATTCCAACCATAGCCCCGGAATTCTCACAACTTCTGATCCGGTCGCCAGGATCACCTTTGAATAACTCAATTTTTCAACCGAACCACCTGTTTTAGTAACTGACAAGGTATGATCTCCTTCAAAACTGGCAGTACCCTGAATGTAATTGATCTTCCTTTGTTTGACAAGCTGCCCTGTTCCCGAAGTTAATTTTCCTATGACGGAATCTTTAAAACTCCTTAATTTATCAAGATCTATGGTGGGTTTTCCAAATGAAATTCCCCAGTCATTAGCGTGTTTAGCCTCTTCGAGCAATTTAGCCACGTGCAACAAAGCCTTGGAAGGAATACATCCTTCATACAGGCAAACACCGCCGGGATTGAGCCTTTTTTCGATCAAGGTAACCTCAAATCCCTTGTCCGCAGCGAGAAAAGCAGCTGTATATCCTCCGGGACCGGCACCGATCACCACTAATTGTTTATTATCTGACATTTTAAGCCTAACTTTTGTTGATTAATTATGCATGGCGATCACCATGGGGTCTTCAAGCGCTGAACAGATCCACCTTGTAAATCTGACCGCATCAGCACCGTCTATGATACGGTGATCATAGCTCATAGAAAGCGGCAACATCATACGCGGGACAAATTGTCCGTTTTCAACAACCGGCTCAAATGCAGCCCTTGACACGCCTAAAATAGCAACTTCCGGTGTATTCACTATGGGCGTGAAGGCAGTTCCACCCAATCCTCCCAGATTGCTGATGGTGAAATTTCCTCCCTGCATTTCCTCCAGACTGATCTTCCTGTTGCGTGCTTTTACAGCGATCTCATTCAATTCAGCAGAAAGTTCAAAAATGCTTTTCTTATCCACGTCTCTGATCACAGGAACGATCAGCCCGCGGTCTGTATCTACTGCCACACCGATGTTGAAATATGATTTGTAAATGACACGTTTGTTTTCCATATCTATACTTGCATTGAATTGGGGAAATTTTTTCAATGCAATGGCAATGATCTTCAGCAAAATGGCTGTAACGGTCAGTTTACCTGCGCCTGATTTTTCTGATTCTGAGGAAAACTTTTTCCTGGTTTCTTCCAGTCTGGTGATATCGGCTTTATCAAACTGCGTCACCTGTGGAACAGTCGCCCATGCATAGCTGAGGTGATCCGCGGTTTTCCTTCTGATATTGCTCATCTCTTCAATCCGGATCTCGCCCCATTTGCTGAAATCAGGCAATGGTTCGGAAACAATACCAGACGAAAATCCGGATTGTGCCGGTTTTTGCTTATAATT
This sequence comes from Saprospiraceae bacterium UBA2365, assembly GCA_002344345.1. Classification (GTDB taxonomy): domain Bacteria; phylum Bacteroidota; class Bacteroidia; order Chitinophagales; family Saprospiraceae; genus UBA2365. The sequence goes on along the minus strand of DDTL01000191.1, from coordinate 28,336 downwards.
TTCATGCAAGGCTTTTGACCATGCTTTGACATCATCCATGGATATACGACCCCCTGGCCCTGAACCAGGAACTTCTTGGATATTCACACCGATCTGTCTGGCAAAACCACGAACACCAGGTGCAGCCGGTGCGATTTTTCCCGGATTTAAATGGGTATGCGAAAGAAGAACCTGCATGTTAGGATCATGAGCCTTCACAGCTTCGAAAACCGGTATTTCAGCCTTTTCAACGTCTGCTGACTTTGGTTCAAGTACCGGAATTTCATCCATCCTTTTTGATTCAGTAGTTTCCAGCAACATATAGACCTGTCCGACTTTGGCAAAATCACCTTGTTTGATCCTGATTTCCTTCACTACACCTCCATATTCGGTCGGCAATTCAAGGGTAGCTTTATCGGTTTCCATCTCAAGGATGGCCTGGTCAACCTTCACTGTTTGTCCGTTGGCCACAAAAACCTGGGTGATCTGAGCTTTCTCAATACCTTCTCCCAAAAACGGGATGGTCATTTCCATAATTGTTGTTTTTCCTTCCGGAATGGAAGCTGTGACAGATTCCACCTTAGATTCAGCATCCATCACCGTAGATTCAGCAGTATTTTGGTGCTTTCCAACGGCTTTTTCATCCGATGTAGCTATTTTTTGGCTGGTTTCCACAGAGATCATAGTTGCCCCTATATTAACCTTTTCGCCTTCCGAAATGAAAACTTTTTTTACGATCCCATCCACTTCAGATGGTACCTCTATTACAGCTTTATCGGTTTCGATCTCAACGATGATCTGGTCTTTTGAAACGCTGTCCCCTTCCCTGACCATCACGGTGGTCACCTGAGCCTGCGTTATATTTTCTCCCAATTCGGGCAATTTTATATCGACAATCATATTAACGACGCATTAAGATTTAAAAGGATTTGGTTTGTCTGCGTTGATCTCCAGTTGTTTCTTCGCTTTTTTAAGCACCTCTTTTGAGATTTTTCCATCTTTAGCCAGAGAAAAAAGTGCTGCATAGGCAATATGTCTGGCATCCACTTCAAAAAAGTCGCGCAGACTTTCTCTTGTTTCGCTCCTGCCGAAGCCAAAAGTTCCAAGAGAATGCAGCGATCCGGGAAGCCATTTGGAAATAGAATCTCCCAGGATCTGAAGATAATCAGTTGCGGAAATAAAAACACCTGCTTCACCCTTTGTAACTCTTTCGATAAACGGTGATCTGGCTTTTTTATCAGGGTTGAGCATGTTCCACCTTTCCGTTTCCGTAGCATCCAGATGCAACTCTTTATAACTGGTTACGCTCCATACATCTGCAGAAACACCATAGTCCGATTCCAGGATTTCAGCAGCCTTGATCGCTTCATTCAGTATGGCGCCGCTACCCATCAGGTGTGCTTTTGCCTGTGACCTTTTTTTAGAAGTCCTGAATTTATACATCCCGTTTAATATACCTTCCTTTGTCACCTCTTTCGGCATTTGCGGCTGAATATAATTTTCATTCATCACGGTGATGTAATAAAAACAATTTTCCTGTTTTTCGTACATTCTTTCGAGTCCATCCTGTATGATCACTGACAGTTCATAGGCGAATGTAGGATCATAGCATTTTAAATTCGGTACACCATAAGCCAAAACATGGCTTTGGCCATCCTGATGCTGTAAACCTTCACCAGCCAGTGTAGTCCTTCCGGATGTAGCGCCGATCATAAAGCCTTTGGATTTCATGTCAGCTGCAGCCCAGACGAGGTCTCCGATCCTCTGCATGCCGAACATGGAATAATACACAAAAAACGGTATGGTATTTATGCCGTGTGTGGCGTAAGCTGTTCCGGCAGCTATAAAGGAAGACATTGAACCGGCTTCCGTAATGCCTTCTTCGAGTATTTGCCCGTTTTTGGCTTCCTTGTAGTACAAAAGGTTGTCTGAATCCACCGGCTCATAAAGCTGTCCCACATGAGAATAGATCCCAACCTGTCTGAACAACGCCTCCATTCCGAAAGTTCTGGCTTCATCAGGAACGATGGGAACGATCAGTTTGCCGATTTCCTTATCCTTGAGCAATTTGGCTAAAATTCTTACAAAAACCATCGTTGTAGATACGTCTCTGCCCTCGGTACCAGCCATAAATTCGTCAAAAACGATGTCAGCCGGCGCTTTTACCGGCAAATTATTGGTCAGTCTGCGCGGTATATATCCGCCCAAAGCCTGCCTGCGCTCTTTCATATATTTGATGATCGGACTATCTTCAGCAGGTTTGTAAAATGGTGCCTGAGCAATGTCCGTATCCGGAACCGGAATTCCAAAACGGGTTCTGAATTGTCTCAGTTCGAATTCATTCAATTTCTTTTGTCCATGGGTCATATTACGACCTTCGCCGGCTTCTCCGAGACCATAACCCTTAACGGTTTTTGCCAGTATAACGGTTGGCTGACCTTTATGATTGACTGCTTTATGATAGGCAGCGTATACTTTCAGTGGATCGTGTCCTCCGCGTTTGAGTTGTTCGAGCTGTTCATCAGACAGGTTTTCAACCAGTTTGGCAGTTTCGGCATATTTACCAAAGAAGTGTTCTCTGCCATACGCACCGGGTTCAACAGAAGTTTTTTGGTACTCACCATCTACGAATTCTCCCATTCGTTTGATCAGTTTCCCGGACTTGTCTTTTTCCAACAGTGAATCCCAGGTGCTGCCCCAGACCACCTTGATGACATTCCAACCTGCACCGCGGAAGTTGGTTTCGAGTTCCTGAATGACTTTACTATTGCCTCTCACAGGACCATCCAGACGCTGCAGATTGCAATTGATGACAAAGATCAGGTTGTCCAGTTTTTCTCTTGCAGCCAATGAGATGGCGCCCAATGCTTCCGGTTCGTCCGTTTCACCATCGCCCAGGAATGCCCAGACTTTGGTGTCATTTGGTTCCAGAAGTCCTCTGTCCATCAGGTACCTTTTAAACCTGGCCTGGTAGATCGCCATAATCGGGCCCAGTCCCATAGAAACGGTAGGAAACTCCCAGAAGTCAGGCATCAGATACGGATGTGGGTAAGACGACAATCCACCACCGGGCTTTAATTCTCTTCTGAAATTGATCAATTGCTCCTGGGTCAGGCGTCCTTCGAGGAAAGCCCGGGCATAGATACCGGGAGAAGAGTGCCCCTGGAAATAGATCGCATCGCCGGGCTTGTTATTATCCTTACCCTTAAAAAAATGATTGAATCCGACTTCGTATAAAGTAGCTGCTGAAGCATAGGTAGAAATATGTCCACCGATGCCATTGCTTTCCTTATTTGCCCTGACCACCATGGCCATGGCATTCCACCTGATGATACTTTTGAGTCTTTGCTCGGTTTCTCTGGCACCCGGATAAGTGGGTTGTTCCTCTACCGGAATGGTGTTGATATAGGGTGTATTGGCAGTAAATGGCAGATCCACTCCTGAACGATGTGCGTAGATATCCAGGGTAGCCAGTAGTTCTTTCACCCTTTCAGGTCCCTGTGTTTCAAGCACATATTGCAGGGATTCCAGCCACTCTTTGTTTTCTGTTTCCTTTAGTGCATCTGAATGCTGTAGTTTATTTTCTTCCATACGTTATAATTTAACTGACGAATACCTGCTGAAAAACAAACCATTTTTTTCACTATTTCAAAGTCCGTAGCTCAGACTGTATTGATGTCAGATTCATTTTAATGAATAAAAGTGCTTACTTTTAAATAATTCGTAATGATTAAAATCAAGCTGAATAAATATAACACATTGAATTCCAACGGACAAAAAATGCTTTAATTGGCCTGTTTGAATGGATCCTGATAAAAGATGAGACTTTCAAAGCCGGTTTTTCAGGAGCTCCACATGTTGTTTATCGAGCTTTCACCCTAACATATAGGAAGTTGATTTTGTTCACCGGTTTGAATTTTTCTTGTTTAAAACCAGGAAATGTATGGAAGATCAGGCGATTGAAAAGCCTGATAAATAGCGAACAATTTTGATTCCACTAACAGTAATCAGTTTTATGACCCTATTATCTTTGTTTGAATTACAATAAAAAAACGCTGCCAGCGATGCTGACAGCGTTTCCAGTTTTGGTTATTCATCGTATCAATCCGATACTTTGAAGAATTACGTATTATTTCTTATAATATTTAATGACATCCACAACTGAGGCATCTTTCATCGCGTCCGGGATCAGCGTGTGAAGCAGCAGATGGTTGTCGTAAGATTCTTCCAGCGCCAGATCCAGTAATGATAGCACTCTGGATTTCTTACCCATTTTCCAGAGACAAGCTATTTTGTAGTAAATAATATCCGGACTGTAAACATTGTCTTCAGATATTTTGATGATCCTGAGCGCCCTGTTATACAATTGGTGCCTGAACAAAAAGCTGATATAGTCAAGATAATATTGCTCTTCGGAAGGTTCCAGTTCGATGACCTGATCAAAATATTTGAGCGCTTTTTCAGGTTCGTTCAACTTATCATACATGTTGGCAAGTCCGGCATAATATTCTTCCCTGCTGTCATCCAGTTCTATCGCCTTGTAATAAGCATTCAAGGCATTTTCCCATCGAGACTCTTTCTGATAGATCTCAGCCAGGAGGTAGTATGCTTCGTCATTGTACGGATCGAGTTTGATCGCTTCGAGGGTAAGCTTTCTCGCTTCAGACAAAACTCCCAATTCCTTCAGACAGGATGCCAGATTGACCAGTACAAAAGGATCTTTATCAAAACGTTTGAGATAATCCCTGTAAATATCAACCGCTCTTTCCATTTTATTGATCTGAACACAAAGATCTGCACAATCCAGATAACCTGATTCAAAATCTTCATTGATCAAAAAAGAATATTCCATGGCATCAATCGCCTCTTCATACTCATGGATATTGGAATAACTTTGGCCCAGATTAAACCAGGCCATATAATTATAAGGATTGATATCGAGCAAAGTCTGATGGAAATCTATGTTTTCTTCGAACCTTCTGGACAGCATGCTGGCATAATTGATCTTTTCGAGCGCTTCTTCGTTTTGGGGAGCCATTTTAAGCACTTCCTTGAGTTTGAGATACATTTGCTCAAAATCTTTTTCTGCTTCAAAAATATATGACTCACACAAACCGATCTCTACCAGAATATGTTGATCCACCACCGTTCCCAGATTACCAAGGATGGCTTTTGACTCAATCGTATTGCCCATTTTGCTGAATGCCTTAGCTTTAAGTATCTGCACGTCTACTTCGTACGGACTGATCTTTTCAGCATGTTCTATCAATGGGAGAGACAATTTTGGACTATTTTTGGCAAGTAACAAACGCGCTTTTGCTATATAGAATTCAACATTGTACTTGAATTGCTCCAACGCGATATCAACCACCTCAATAGCTTTGTCGATCAATTGCTCTTCCTGATAATAGTGAATGAGACTCAAAAACTCCGACCTTTCAAAAATTCCCACTTCCCCCTTTTCTATTAAAGTCTCAAAATCGGTTATGAGATTTAATAAAGTATGAGTTTTTCGATTATTGTTCATGTTAACTATTATGGGATATAATTAAAACCGAATGTAAAGATATGTCTATATTCCTTACAAAATAAAATTTTTCCAGTCTTTTTTTTCGAAGAATAAAGTTATTAAAATAAATTACTATTTGTTATATTTATTTGTTTAACAATGAAAAACACATGAGTTAAAAAAATAATCTGAACATTTTTTTCAGAGTAAGTATTTGTTCTACACACCCATATACATTAAGCAAAAAAACTATAACAAAAGCTCATTTTTTCTTAATTTTCAATTAACTCAAGCATTATTCTCCGAAAAGAGGCAGATGATGGATCATACGGTCCTGGTTTTTTTCCTGAAACTAACCAGGTAAACACCGGCAATGATCATGAGTCCGGGGATCAGTTTTTCTATCGTCAAGCTGTCTTTTCCTGCCAACAGAGCGATGGTGGTTGCCATGACCGGCTGCAAATATATATAGACTCCGACAGTTGCCGGTTCAACCATTTTGAGGGCTATTGCATTGAGCCAATAAGCGAAAACCGTGGTAAAAATCAATACGTAAAAAAATGCCAGCCACATTCCGGGTGTAAAACTTGCCCATTGTGCGGTGATTGCATCTTCCACACCTATGGGTATAACAGGGATCAGGCCAAAAATAAATATCCATTTCATAATGGTAAAGGGACTGTACTTATGCATCAATGGCTTGATCATCACAAGATACATGGCATAGGAAATGGCGTTGATAATGATGAAAATATCTCCTTTGAGATTGCCGGAAAAACTGAATGAACCCTTATTCATGAGTAACATCAACGTACCGCCGGCTCCGAGCACTATACCCACACTTTTGATCAGGTTCAGTTTTTCACGGTAAAACATTGCTGAGATCACCAAAACAAGGATAGGCGTCGTCACCATCAAGACAGCTGCATTGATCGGTGTGGTATACTTCAACCCTGCGATAAAAAATATCTGGTTGATGACCACTCCAAAAAGCGAACAGGAGGCCAACAACAACCAGTCTTTCCTGTCGATGCGCTCTTTAACAAAGAAAACATGGATCAACAAAAACATCATCGCAGCAATCAATACACGAAACAATACCAGTCCGTTAGGCGAAATAAACTGTGCTACAAGCAATTCTTTTGCTATTGTGTAATTTGCCCCATATATCAGGGCGACTGCCAGCAGCGCCAAATGGGGCATAACTGTCTTATAACTGTATTTCATTTTTATTATTTGAGTAATTTTTGGTTGAAAGTCCTTTAGTCTGTAGTCTGTTAGTCATTGGTTTTTACCTGGTGCCGGAACAACAATTCAATGGCAAATTAAGTGTCTTTTACTCAATGAACGCTCACCCATCCAACAAACCAACAGCCCCATCAGGTAAAACCTTCAAATCAATTACAAATTTGATATCCAATTGGTTTTTCCCTGTTAGTTTCGTTTTTTCCAATAGCTTTGTTTTGGCAGCCTAAATCCATTATTGTTTCTAACTGACCATTATAATCAATGAAAAATCATGTATGTCAGGAATCTAATCGTCAATAACTGTGCACTCCGGTACATGATCCATGCTTTTGAATAAAGATCACCCGGCTATTTTATCCGGCATTTCATAAATGAATTCCAATTTCCAGCCTGCTTCTTCAAAAATTTTTGCATACACTTTCAGATGCTGTTTCAGTTCTGTTTCAGCCTTCATGATCAGATCACTTCCTTTAGCTTTCTTCTTTATTTTTTCTTTAGTCACTTTCTGGAACATGTTATAATCATTTCGGTTGAAACTATTAAAAACACCTTCATCAATGTCAAAATAATACAGAGAATGGTCGACTGATAATATCTCCGCAGCGGGAATACTGCCAATCGTGATCTTTTTTGCTGGATGATCTATTTTGATCTCTAGGCTATCTAAATTGAACCCGACAAGGACTTTAGCTTTTACACGGATAAATGCTTTTTTCCGAAACATACTGATATCCAAGTGTTTGATGTTCTCATATCGATAAAACTCGACGAAGTTACCTTCAATTGTTCCAAGTTTCATCACATTTTTAACACTTTCCAACAGAATATCACTGCTCACCGTTACCTGGTTTTTTGAAAGTGAACTCCTGTAGCCCCAATACCAGACCATCCCGAGCAGCAGGACAAGAATTATGATGAAAATCAGATAGTTTGAAAACTTTTTCATGCTTATTTCATTAGTTTTTAGCTTTAAGATCAAATGGATGTCTAAGGTTTTTCCAGGATTTTAATATGGCTTTTACGCTTCCCACTTTGATCGGAGATTCAATCATGACCGGGATCTTATTCTGATCGTCAGAGACATACAGTATCATGGTTGAACCTTCGTCGAACACATTACCGGATATCAGATCCGGAGAAACTTTGATCACATCGATCATGCCCACTCCGCTCACTTTGAAATTTTTGACTTTTCCCTTGTATTTGACAGGTATCAGATATTTTTTTTCATCAAAAATAAGGTCTGTATATATGATCTTCTGGTCGATCAGCTGACCAACATCCAAATTTCTCAGATTGTAACTCAGCGACAAAAGGTCCAGCATACAATCCGAAAGGTCAAATCTGTACGCTTTCGTTTTACCGTCATTGATTTTGACATAAGACGTGACTTTATTGGTTTGACGGTTAAAAAAAATATCATTTTTAATTCTGTAATCACCTTCTTCTATGTCTCTGGAAAACTTTCTTGGTTTTAAAGTAATTTTATCCATTTCACAGGTGAAAACATCCTGTACTTTAAAAAACCAATTATAACTTTCATGGGTTTTGCCCACCGCTTTTATAAAATAATGATCTGTTTTTTCCTCAATTGTCATTTCGAGTGTTCCGGCAGGTATCCAGATAAAATTCCAGTTGTAGTATAGTTCATACACCAGTTTTTCTCCACCGTTGAAAGCCAGATTCCGGTTGTGGCAAATCGTACTGTTTTGACTTGTAAGAGCTTGACTTACAAGCCAAAAAATCAAACCGGCAATCAACTTAACTTTGTTCATATCCAAAATATTTACTGATATTGGTACGCATCAGGATCACCCATCCGATAGCTGCGGGAATGGCCTGATTGAGTACCCAGAGTGAAAAGGTTGCAGCCAGAATAAAAACTCCGTGAGAAGTAAAATTTCCGAGGATCAGCAGGGCAAGTTCTCCACGGACCAGCCAGTACAATACAGGCGGAACGGCCATAACGGTCTGCATCATATAAATCGTACTGACCGCGCTGACCAACAGAACAGCATGGCCGGGAATTCCCCACAATTTGAGCATTAAATAATACTGCAAAACAAAAACCGCATATCGTAAAAAAGACAATACCAGCACTTTTAACTGCAGTGTTTTACTGATATCGCTTACCGAATCATAAGACATAAAAACCCGGCTCCAATATTTTTTTTTGGCAAGACGGCTGAAAAGCGGTTTCAACCAGTGTAAATTAAAGAATAAAATAACAAAAAAAGCTGCTAATAAAATTCCGGTGATGACGGAAAAATACCAGATTCCTTTGTCTAATTCAAATCGGTTGAAAATCAACACCATAGAGCCAGCAAGTCCTGAAAAAATGACGATGATGTTTAGGGAAAGGCTATTGACAAAGTTGGACCAAATGGCTTTCCAGTTGTTCTCCGAACTTATCCTCAATATCCTGGCTGCATAATCGCCTAAAGCTGCAGGCGTTACCAACCCGCCTGTGATCCCTGCCAGAATATCCAGAAAGGCAGATGAAAAACTGTGCTCTTCAAAACGGTTGACCAGCAAATGCCATTTTTTCACCTCAAAAAACAGATTTACCGGAACCAATACAACTGCTGAAAACAAAAGGAAAAAGGATGTAATAGAAAGCGATTGGTAAAAAGCCTGCCAGGTATTGACCGTAAAACTCTTGCTGTCCACCTGCAAAAATATTACATAAACCAAAACCACTGACAAGAGTAATTTCAGTATAAAATTGATCAGCTTGAATTTATTTTTTTTTACCAATTTAACAATAGATACTCCTGACCTTCTCAGGGGAAACAACATTGAACAAAATTATGTAATCCGTTTTTGCAATGATTTGTATTTTTCGGAATTACTCCATTAAAACCATCTCAGGCACATAAAAGTTTCAAACAATAAAAATTGAATTTGCAGTCAGGCTCCGCAATTTGTAAAGCATAAAATTTGAGTCTGCTCCGAAAAGTCTTTGCCCACTAAATCCTCCTAATAGGGGACTTTTAATTTGTTGGTTTTCAATCGTTTACCTTTAAGGGTTAGGGCAAAAAACGATTGAAAATCAACAAATTGGACTTTTCGGATTAGACTCAAATTTTAGTAATTTATTTGCCCTAAAGCCTTTAAAACCGAAAGCCTTGATATACTCACCATTATAGTTCGATAATGTATTCAATTCATATTTATATGTAATAACCTGATTCTTAGCTGTAAAGGCTTTATCACACGGGTAATTTAACACTACCATTCATACTACTTGAGTTTTGCAGGTTAATTCAACCTTCAAATCCCAAAAGCAACGGCAGATAGGCAGATATCAGGTAAAAGGTGATCAGAATAAGTACTATCAGTATGGTAAATATAATGATGCTGGATCTGATATTGAAAGTTTTTCCCGATGGACTTCTCATCCTCAATCCGGCCTGAATGTTCATTTTGACATTCCCAAGATCATTTTTATCCTTTTGCTTATATTTTCCCAGTACACTTTCCAGTTTTTCTTTTTCCGGATTATAATATCTGGGTATGTAATCGAATTTCCGGTTTTTAGTTCCGCCAAAAAAATTAAATAATGCCATGCTAATTATACTTTGATCAGTTTAAAAACTTCTTCAGAATTGCCTGTATTCACTTTAACCAGATAATATCCCGGAGATAAAAGGTGGATCTGCACGGTAAACCGGTCATCTGCAGTACCTGCACGAATCGTATCGCTCTGATATTTCTTCCCGAAAACATCGAAAATCTCAACCAGTATATCATTGTGCTTATCTCCTTCAACTTTAATAAAAAAATGCTCTTCTGCAACATTTGGATACAAAGTAATAAAAATGTTATCCGGTTCTTTTTCCACATGGACCGGTGAATTATTCAGAAATTGGAGGAGTTTTTTAATAAAATAATCAAATTGCTGATCATTCCCGACGGATTCCAACGGAAAACCAATGTAAACCAATGCGGATTCTTTTGAACCATTCCCAAAAACACCTCTGTATTTTATTCCGGCTCCGGAGTTATTTGCGTAATCCAGAATTAGTTCAGATCCTCCATAAGGCCCGATTTCATCCGGAAAATCCTCGGGATAAACCACTCCGAATTCAAGGTATACAGAATCAAATCCTGAACCCGGAACCCCTGTGGCCGGAGATCGACCACTACCGCCATCATGCAGGTAAGTTGCTTTGAGGTAATCATTGAAAAATAATTTGTCCGATGCGGTTCCTTTTTCATACAGATCCCAGCCCACTTCAGCACCGGTGACAAAAAGCTTCCCACCGTTTTTAAGGTAATCCTTCACTTTGGCTTGCTCGGTATCGCTGAATGTTTCATTAGCCGTGGATTCATCACCGAGAAACCACAAAACCATATCAAAGTCGCTGAGCTTTATGGAAGCATTGGCCACCGCACTATTGTTGCAGGACGAAACCTGAAATTTATCATTTGCGTGAAGCGATCTGAGATATTTACCTGCAAATTGGTGTGTTTTGGGTGTGTAGGAAGATCTTCTGTTGAATCCATCCACGATCAAAACCCGTTGAAGTGTTTCCTCAGGATACAGCAATGCAGCGTAAATATTGCCCGGTTCACTGACCCTTTGGGCGATGTTTTCAGCTTTTACACTGAAATAAATTGCTTGTCCATAAACACCCATGCTGTCGATTCTTAACATATTTTGATTGGAAGGCACAGATTCCAACAGGACACCATCCGAAAAATCCGGTTGGAAACCACGATATACTTTGTACCAGCTGATGTTTTGTTCTGCATTTTTGACCCAGCTGATCTCTATACTTTTTCTGTTCTTATCCTGCAAAACAGACATCAGTTTGGGCGCTTCCGGAGCGAAAGTGGCGATGGCGATGTTTTTTGCGAGCGTTGACTGTTTTCCCTCATCATCTGTCAGGGTTAAAGTGACTGAATAATCTCCGTCATCCTGATAAGCATGGGAAGCGATGACCCCATTACCCAACGGTGAACCATCTCCGAAATTCCATTGATAACTTACGATCATACCGTCATCTGTAGATTTGCCGGCATTGAATTGAACCGTTTCTCCCGCACCTGCCGGCAATCCCGTAATATAAAAATCAGCATTCGGATACCCGTTGTTATAATATTGCAATGTCAAATCCAGATCCAGATACTGATTGGCAGTGATGGTAATTTCATGTGTTTCAGGCAAATAGCCATCTTTACTCAGGTTGAGCATATAATTGCCCGGAGCAAGGTCCCCGATTGCATAAAAACCATTGTAGTTCTGGTCGCCGAAATATTGCTGATCTCCCGGTTGACAGTCAACCACCACTTCATTGATCACAGTTCCGGCTGTGGCATCCGTAACTATCCCACCTACTCTTCCCGTGGTAAAACCCGGTTGCTGGAAGTACGCAAGGATAGATTTAGCAGATGCCCATGCATAATTTTTAAGATATTCAGAGTTTTTAAGCCTCAAACCTTCTGCCGGCAGATCGTGAAAGGAAGCTTCGGAAAGCACTGAAGGCATGGCTGCATTTTTGAGCACACCCAGGTTAAAACCCAGAAAAGTCATATCTCCCCGACTGTAATGAATGCTGGTTTTCATTGATTCTGTCAGGATAGGCGCCATGATATCGCTCATGATCTTAGCTTCAGGAAAAGCCGGCTGGCCATTGACTTCCTTGTACAAAACAAGGGAATAATTGCCTCCTCCGCCATTGGTATGCAGTGATTGAAACAAATCTGCATTGAATGCATTGGCGATGGCAGATCTTTCCGATAGGGCAATATCAGAAGCATCAGAATTATCTGCTCTGGTCACAATGACTTGAGCGCCAATATTTTCGAGGATATCTTTAAGATGATAGGCAGCTTCAAAGACGCCTTCGGATTCCCAGTAAACGATGCCATTTGGCAAAAGTATCTGTCTGTCATCAGAGGTATGTCCACCGTGTCCCGGATCCAGGCAAATTCTGACACCGTTCAGGTTCTGACCGAAGATCATGGTGGTGACCAAAAATGCGGCGGTCAGTTGGCCGGCAAAAGTGATTTTTCTGGTCATAGATTTATAAGATGTCGATTTGGTAAACTTTTCCATTTTCATCATTGAAGATCACTTTTTTTCCGTCAGCGGAAAATGAAGGATACAAGGAAATAATATTGGTATGCTGGGTCAGATTTTTCCTGACTTTTCCGTCAGAAGATATCAGGAACAGGTTAGATTGAGTAAATTTTTTTCCGTCATCCAAATCTTCCATACCTACCAGCCATTTGCCGTCAGGAGACCATTTCATGGCTCGGAGCCGACCGAGTTCTATGATATCTTCACCTTCATTGTTACAGATATAAGCGCCCTGCCCGGCAATATGGTACAAAATTCTCTGGTGATCCGGTGAAGCAGAAACCCAAAGATACTTACCTTCACCTCCGGGGTTGAGTATATGTTTTTTCCCGTTTTGCCAGTAAACCAGGTTCAGTTCATCATCAAGATAGGTGTATTTCTGTTCGTCCTTACAGTTTTCGATCGTGCCGGAATCTGCATTGAACCGCTTCATTTCATCATCCTGCAAAAAGATCAGCTGATCATCAGCAGCGTGAAGCAATTTTATTTTTCTTACCCCGGTCACAATTTCTTTTTTGGCTTTTGTAGTGGTTTCCACCATCACCAGGGTACTTTCTTTTTTCCTGTTGGCAAAATTTTGTTCCACAAAATAAATATATTTACCATCTGGTGAGAATAATATATTTTGATCAGTAATAACTGATTCAGTAAGTTTTGAAATAGCTTTTGTTTCGAGATCCAACATGCTCAGTCCCTTATCAGCCTGGTCTGTCAAAAGGATGCTTTCGTCATTGGGGTTGTAAATCGGTTTAAAAAAGCCTTTGTCCAGTTGACTGATTTGTTGTGGTAATTTGGTTTTTGAGATATTCTTCGCAGTTTCCTGAAAGCAGGAAACCAATGAGATACTGATTAAAGCAACCCAAAAAATCCAATTATTCCTCTGTCCATTCATGCGCTGACATTTTGTTGTTTCAAAAATAGTATAAAAACTGGTTTTAAGGGCAAAAGTTGTGCGTTATAAGCACGATTTTATTTAAATATCCGATAATTCATGAATATTGGCAATATAGTATCCTGAATCAAACTTAGCACATTTTACCATCATGAAATTCACTGACACGCACATGGAATAGCCAATTTATTAACAAATAATAATATGGGTTTAATATATTGAAACTCACCTAAAATTCCACAATTACTGACAATTTTCCCAAACAGATTCAATTGTTTTTGAAGTTACTAAAGCCGACTTATGATTGAAATCAGTTTAAATATGATTAAATAAAAAAAAAGCCCTTTATCAGGGCTTTTTATCTTGCTATTGTTTAATAAACTTCTGCGTCTTTCCATCTCCTGTGCGGATGAAATACATACCGGATTCGAGTTGACCAACTCCAATCCTTCCAGAAGTAATACCCTCCAGCATTTTTTTACCTGTGATGTCCAGGATCTCAAATGTTTTTTCACCTTCAACACGGACATTCAGTACTGACTGAACCGGATTTGGATAAACAGCATGTTCATTCCCGGCCATATCATCCAGGTTCAAAAGGACATCCTTTAGAGAAACTTTGGTGGTAACCATCACTTCTTTGGAGGGATCCGCCTGCAGAAACACCACAAATTCCAGGTTGTCTTTTACCCAGGTGTCTCCCAACGTAAAGTCAAACGTCAATGCATGTTCCTTTTCATCACTGAAATCAAGTTTAGTGCCGAAGGCATCGGGATACATACTTCTCAGTACATGATCAAGTTCAGTCTGGTTTTGCCAGTTGTAGACAATGTCTGACTCAGTAACCGCTGTATGAAGGGTCAGATCTTCCTCGATGTAATCATAGAGTTCAGTTGCCCGGATATTTGCCCTGAAGTTTTTGTCACCCAAATGAGTGATCTCAACCTCCATTTCAAACAATTCCCTTCTGTCTTTGCGCTGATTATAATTCTGATGATACGCGGGGAAAAGAGAAACATTGAGGCTACCACCTTTCGAGGAGATGATTCCATCGGCAATGCTTGTCGGAAAGTTGGTGATCCCGTAGTAATTGGCTGCCCGTTCTTTTGATGCGGCTGTATTGAACGGATCCAACATATGCTGATTATGATAATTAATGATGATCACTTCATTTCCATTACCGATCATATCTCTGGCAGCCATGGCAGCTCCCGGACAATTCATATTTGCAATACCTGTTCCAATCTCAAAAAGCACATACTTCCGTTCTTTTCCACCTTCAATTTCCACTGATACTGTTTCGGAAGAATGTGACAAGCCAACCCCTGTTTTATGTGAACGAATGCCATAATTCAAAATGGCCGGATAAGGTTTGTGTAAATAATAAGTCTGAGTAATTGAACCATCCAGAATTTCCCCATTGGCTGTGAGCATATAATCATCGATGACATCCGTAGCAGGATCCCATCTCAATAGAACTTCAGTCCCTCCAATCTTTTCAGCTTTCAAGCCTGTCGGTGGCGATGGTGGCACTGCGGTGCTGAAAACTACGTTGTCAATATACATTCCCGGAGAATTTTCATTTGAATTTGTCCAAAAATTGGCGGCATCCAGTTTTCTAATCCCTGTGTTATCCGATCCTGAACTCCACTTCCTGGAAATTACTTTTTCATCATCGACGTACAATGTCATAAAATCATCATCCAGATCAATAATGGTACTTACATGAAACCATTTGTTGCGGGTGTAAAAAAAAGTTGCAATACCTTCGGTTTTCCCTTCATTCACAATTCCTTTGCCATCCCAATTGAAATAAACCTCAAAGGAAGTGGAACTGTTATTGCCGGCAAACTCATTCAACAAATTGAAATAACCGTTGCCATAATCATGAACGAACAAATCGAATTCAACCACGTATCTCCCGCTGACCCTTCCGCCAAGAAGCATAACTATATCCTGCTGACCGGACAAAACCAGCGAATTCGGTGCTGAAACAGCATATCTGTCTGACAATACGGCATCTTTGGTACCACCCGGATTATTATCCCACGTCGTCCAAATGGTTTTGTCATTAAATGCTTCTGTAAATTTGAGTCCTGATGTAAATCCATCAAAATTCTGGGTTAAAATAAGCTCCTGGCTTTTCATAATGGTTAACCCTGCCATACAAAAAACAACAAGCAGTAATTTTTTCATAACTTTGTTTTAAGTTTTTAAAAATAAACACTTTACAATCTTGCATGAAGGTTTAGGTTTCTTAGAAACTGAAGTCCAATTTAATCAATTATTTTCAATTCTCCAAATTTTTAACTTGAAAAACAGCAATATAGACGAAGATTAGCGATTTTCATACTTTAAAGTTGTTTACAGGTGGTTAGCATATCAGGCGCTTAGGAGCCAAAACTAACCAACATGTGGTTCATTTCAGCTGTTGGATATTTTTTTTTCAAACTTCCCGCAAATCGGCTTTTTTGGGTTAAGCCCCCAAAAACATAGTGTCTTGAAAATTGAATTCGTACATTTTTCGGCAGAACTTTAAGAAATTTGATGTAGAAATAAAATCGCACAGAATATTTACCCCGCAGCGAAGCGGCTCGGGGTTCTTAAATCATTTTCCTCGTTGGTTCTGGCTCGTCCAGGTTAGGTAGAACAGTGTTACATCCCTTTTTCTACAATTCAAAATGGTCACCAAAATATAGACCTTACAAACTAATGCGTACAACCAATCTGATATGACGGACACCCTATCTAACATGGCGTACACCGATCTGTCATGGCGGACCTGATCCGCCATCCCGTACACAGCGACTTGTTATGAAGGACTCATTCATTACTCCTTATAAGGAATCCTTCAATGCCCGGGATTCCGGGTCAAGCCCGGAATGACACTATCGAGTTTAGGCGCTTAGGAGCCAAAACTAACCAACATGTGGTTCATTTCAGCTGTTGGATATTTTTTTTTCAAACTTCCCGCAAATCGGCTTTTTTGGGGTTAGGTCCCAAAAACATAGTGTCTTGAAAATTGAATTCGTGCATTTTTCAGCAGAACTTTAAGAAATTTGATGTAGAAATAAAATCGCACAGAATATTTACCCCGCAGCGAAGCGGCTCGGGGTTCTTAAATCATTTTCCTCTTTGGTTCTGGCTTGTCCAGGTTTGGTAGAACAGTGTTACATCCCTTTTTCTACAATTCAAAATGGTCACCAAAATATAGACCTTACATACTAATGCGTACAACCAATCTGATATGACGGACGCCCTATCTAACATGGCGTACACCGATCTGTCATGGCGGACCTGATCCGCCATCCCGTACACCAGCGACTTGTTATGGAGGACTCATTCATTACTCCTTATAAGGAATTCTTCAATGCACGGGATTCCGGGTCAAGCCCGGAATGACAATATTGTGTTCAGGCGCTTAGGAGCCAAAACTAACCAACATGTGGTTCATTTCAGCTGTTGGATATTTTTTTTTCAAACTTCCCGCAAATCGGCTTTTTTGGGTTAAGCCCCCAAAAACATAGTGTCTTGAAAATTGAATTCGTACATTTTTCGGCAGAACTTTAAGAAATTTGATGTAGAAATAAAATCGCACAGAATATTTACCCCGTAGCGAAGCAGCTCGGGGTTCTTAAATCATTTTCCTCGTTGGTTCTGGCTCGTCCAGGTTAGGTTCAATTAATATATGGGTGGATAAAAAAAAGCCCTTTATCAGGGCTTTTTATCTTGCTATTGTTTAATAAACTTCTGCGTCTTTCCATCTCCTGTCCGGATGAAATACATACCGGATTCGAGTTGGCCAACTCCAATCCTTCCAGAAGTAATACCCTCCAGCATTTTTTTACCTGTGATGTCCAGGATCTCAAATGTTTTTTCACCTTCAACACGGACATTCAGTACTGACTGAACCGGATTTGGATAAACAGCATATTCATTCCCGACCATATCATCCAGGTTCAAAAGGACATCCTTTAGAGAAACTTTGGTGGCAACCATCACTTCTTTGGATGGATCCGCCTGCAGAAACACCACAAATTCCAGGTTGTCTTTTACCCAGGTGTCTCCCAATGTAAAGTCAAACGTCAATGCATGTTCCTTTTCATCACTGAAATCAAGTTTAGTGCCGAAGGCATCGGGATACATATTCCTCAGTGCATTCTCAACTTTTGTCTGATTTTGCCAGTTATATGAAATATCGCTTTCCGTAATGGCTGTATGCAAGGTTTTTTCCTCAGTGACAAAGTCGTGCAATTCAGAAACTAAAATTTCAGCCCGATAGGTTTTACCGCTCAGATTCCACACATGGACATCCAGAGAATAGAGTTCTCTTCTCTCTTTCCTTTGCAGGTAATGTTGGTGATAACCAGGGAACAATGAAACCGTATTGCTTCCGCCTACCACGGATAATGTTCCGTCAGCGAAACTGGTCGGATAACCGCTGATCTTATAATAATTACCGGCCCGCTCTTTTGAAGCAGCCGTGTTGAAAGGATCAGTAAGGTTGTAATTGTGATACTTGATTAGGATCACTTCATCTCCGTTTGTCTTCATATCATGCGCGCCCATGGCAGCACCCGGGCAGTATGGACATCCGGTTCCTGTGCCAATTTCAAACAATACATATTTACGATCCACACCACCTTCTATCTCTGCCATAACAGATTCGGAGGAAAGGGAATAGCCAAAACCGGCTTTATGAGAACGCAAGGTATAATGTGAAATACCAGGATATGGATTGTCCAGATAAAATGTATCCGTGAGGGCAGCGTTGGCAACCACACCACTTCTGGTCAGCACATAATTATCCGGCTCGCCCGGATCAGGATTCCAGCTCAGTAGAATATCTTTTCCGTCAATGACTTCAGCTTTCAAACCAGTGGGTGCAGCAGGAGCCGTGGTGCTTTTAAATACCACATTGTCAATGTACATACCGGAAGTTCCACCTGAGTTATTGCCATAAAAATTGATTGCATCCAGCTTATTCAAGGTTCCTGCACCACCTGTGCCTGAACTCCATTTCCAGGAAATGATCTCATTATTGTCAAAATAAAGCGTAGCAAAATCATCATCAAGATCAACGATCGTACTGACGTGGATCCACGTATTGTAAGCAAAGTCAAAGGTAGCTGCACTGGCTTTACCTGCATCAATCACGCCCTTTCCGCCTGTATTGAAATACACCTGATAGGCCCAGACACTGTTTGACCCGGCAAAATCATTCAACATGTTGTAATACCCGATTTTCCCTGTTTCAATCAGCAGGTCAAACTCAATTACATACCTTCCTTCCACTTTGTCTCCCAACAATAATACGATGTCCTGGGTATTGGCTAAAACCAGCGAATTCGGCGTAGAAACCGCAAATTTGTCCGACAACAATGCATCTTCGGCTCCACCGGGCGCATTGCTCCATGTGGTCCAGACATCTTTGTTATTAAAAGCCTGAGTAAATTTAACTCCGGCTGCAAAACCATCAAAATTTTCTGTCATGATGACCTCCTGGCCAAACAAAAAAGAAAACCCGGCAAAATAAAAAACAACAAGTAATAGTTTTTTCATAGTCCAAATAATAAGTTGTGATCAAAAATAACCAAATGTTGACCGGCAAAATGACCGTATTTATGTATTCAGGCCGGCCGGCATGGTTCAATGTTCAGTAAAAATAATTTTTTATTCTGTTGCAACAAATGATTTTGAGCAAAATTGCCTGTCAGCTAAAATAATAAAGGGATGAAAGCAGTTATTTTTTGTAATTTCACCTTCAAAAGATTGTGAATTAATCAGAAAAAATGGATTGGAAATCTGCCATGTCCGGGTTTAAAGCTTACCTGATGCTGGAAAGGTCTCTGTCGGCCAATTCCATTCAGGCATATCTTTCAGATGTGGAAAAACTGGCTGTTTTCGTTGAAAGCAGGGATAATAAAACCGTGGCTACACAGGTGAATTTCGATTTGCTCCGGCTATTTATTTTCCAACTCAACGACATGGGTATAGGAGAACGATCTCAAGCCAGGATCATATCCGGAATCCGGGCCTTTTACAAATACCTCATGCTGGAAAACCTCATCAACGATGACCCTTCGGAAATGCTGGAAGGTCCTAAATTGGGAAGGAAAATTCCGGAAGTGCTGAGTTTTGAAGAGATCAATGCCATGATCGAAACCATCGATATGAGCATGCCTCAAGGGCACAGGAACAGGGCAATACTCGAAACATTGTACGCCTGCGGACTTCGCGTGAGTGAACTCATCGAACTGAAAATCAGCAACTATTATCCGGATATTGGGTTTGTTAAAGTCATTGGAAAAAACAATAAAGAGAGAATTGTCCCCATTGGAGAAGCAGCAATCAAACATATTCAGCTATATTTGGACCATGAAAGATCTGCTAAATACATATCGAAAGGATTTGAGAATTATGTTTTCTTAAACCGCAGGGGCAAAAAACTGACAAGAGTCATGGTTTTCTATATCATAAAAGATGCTGCTGTCCGTGCAGGAATAACAAAAACGATCAGTCCGCATACCTTCAGACATTCGTTTGCTACTCACCTGGTCGAAGGTGGAGCAGACCTGAGGGCTGTTCAGGAAATGCTGGGACATGAATCCATCACCACAACGGAGATTTATACTCATCTGGACAACCAGTACCTGAGAGATACCATCATGAGTTTTCACCCAAGAAATCAAAAGTAAATGCACAGATATCAAGAATACTTCAAAATTACAGTGTTGTTTTTGCTGACTTCAGCCGGCCTTTGGTCCTGTGCCAAAGTGGGAACTTTGACAGGCGGACCCCAGGATAAAAAATCTCCTCAACAGGACACACTGAACTCTACAAAAAATTATCAGCTTAGATTTAATGACAGAGAGATCGTACTGACTTTTGACGAATGGATCGAATTGAAAAACCAAAACCAGGTACTGGTTTCACCTCCGTTGAAAAAACCGCCAAAAATAGAAGTAAAAGGTAAAAGCGTGGTGTTCAGTCTACCTGAGGAGGAAGTTCTCCGTGATAGTACCACATATGTGATCAATTTTGGAAATTCCATCGTCGACTTTAATGAAGCCAACCCCGTGAAGGATTATAAATTCATTTTTTCCACGGGCGATCAGATCGATTCTCTCAGCTTTTCGGGTAAAGTGATCGAAACATTTACCTACAAACCTATGGAAAACATCACGGTCATGTTGTATGACAGCGAACGTGATTCGATCGTGCTGGAAGAAGTTCCCTATTATTTTGCCAAATCAGACAAACAGGGCGAATTCCGCATCAATAACATCAAAAAAGGTTTATTCAAATGCATCGCCCTGGAAGACAAGGACTTCAATTATCTGTACAATGCAGAAACCGAAAAGATCGGATTCATGGATTCGATGATCCTCATTGATGGAGACTCGACGGTTTCAGCTGAACTGGAACTGTTCCTGGCAAATCCACCCTTCAGACTGGCGGACAAAACCCTGAAAGCACGTGGTAAAATCAGCTTAAAAACCACCCAGCCTGTTGAAAAGTATGAACTGGTGAAAAGCAATCAGTCAATTACCTATTTTCAGAATTTCAGGGATAGCCTGATTTGCTGGTATTTACCTGGTCAAAACACCCTTGATTCCATCTATATGGAATTGAATGTCAATGATATCACTGATACCATCATCTTGAAAACCAGAAATTCCACTCCGGCTTTAGCGAATCCAAAAATAACAGGAAGTAACCTCATGAAAGGTATGCTATATCCTGAAGACACCCTCAAAATCAGCTGGAGTCAACCGATCACCCATATCAATCATGAAGGCATACTCATTTTAGAAAATGTCAAAACCAGTACAGACAAAACAGCACAGGATAGTTTTGCCATCGACACTTCTTTATCTTTTACTTTTATGAAAGACAGCTTTCTTAAACATCAGATATGGTTGAGAGGTAGCTTTAACTCAGATAAAAAATACAAAATTCGGTTTTTACCAGGAGCAATCTCATCCGATTATGGGTCAAATGACTCTTTATATCTGGATTTTCAACTGGAAAAATCTGAAAACTTCGGGACTATAGCATGCCATTTTGAAAAACTGGATTCTACCTCACAATATATTGTTCATTTGACCCAGCAGAACAATGTGGTAAGCAAAAAAGTCATTCGTGACACCAGTAGTCAGACCATTCAATTCAGACAATTATTGCCCGGTACTTACAAGCTGGAAGTGATACTCGATCATAACAGAAATGGTCGGTGGGATCCGGGAGATTATTTCAGAAAACTGCAGCCTGAAAAAAAAATGGATATCGCACTGGAAGAACTGAGAAAGAACTGGGACATTGAAACCACCATAAAATGGGATAAAGAATGATTTTAAGTACAGAAAATCTGGTTAAGCATTACGGCAAAAGAACGGTCGTACAGGACGTCTCCATAAAAGTAGAGCGCGGAGAGATCGTCGGACTCCTTGGACCCAATGGCGCCGGAAAAACCACCACCTTTTATATGGTGGTTGGTTTTATCAAACCTACTTCAGGGAAAGTTTTTATCGACGATGATAACATCACTGATCTGGCGATGTACCGCAGAGCGAGGAAAGGGATCGGTTATTTACCTCAGGAAGCCTCAGTTTTCAGAAAAATGACCGTTGAAGACAATATCAAGGCGGTTCTGCAAATGACCTCATTGACAAAAGCGGAACAAAAAGATAAACTCGAGGACCTGATCTCAGAATTTGGTTTGGGCACAGTTCGCAAAAACATTGGGGATTCCCTTTCCGGCGGTGAAAGACGAAGGACAGAAATTGCAAGATCGCTGGCAACCAATCCGGGTTTTATTTTGCTGGATGAACCATTTGCAGGAATTGATCCGATCGCAGTAGAAGATATACAGCAAATCGTATCAAAACTAAAGGATAAAAATATCGGGATACTGATCACAGATCACAATGTACAGGAAACACTCAGCATTACCAACCGGGCATACCTGATGTTTGAAGGAAAGATCCTGAGACAGGGTACAGCGGAGCAGTTGGCAGAGGACGAACTGGTCAGGAAAGTTTACCTCGGAACCAATTTTGAATTGAGAAAGAGAAAAACAGATGAGTAGAAAAATCAGATTTATATTGCTGATCATCCTCCTGTCGGGTAATCAATTCAGTTGTAAAAACCCTGAATACTCTTTTACGGAAGAAGATCTCATGTTTATAGATTCACTATACCGCTTTAGTCTGGATTCAATCGACCGGAAAGCTCAATCGATGTGTGATTCCATCCGGACAAAAGATTATGATCAGATGGTGGATTCTCTGAAAGAAGTCAGAAAAAAAGAAATATTCAGTATCATAGCCCAATGAAAACCCAGGAATATATGCAGGATATGGCAAAAATTACCATCATTTTGGTGTTGATCAGTCTGATGTTTGGCAGTTGCCAGGATCAGACGAGCAGGGAAGAGGCGATTCAGATGGAGCTTAATAAAAAGCGGGACGAACATTTCAATTACAGGTTTGAAGCATGCAGGCAAATGTTGATAAAGGATGTGGAAGCGCATGTCGATTCCGTATTATATATGGAGATCGTTCTGGGATTGCATGGAGATGTGGAAATTCCTGCCAGACCTGACAGAGGAGGCGATACCACAGATTATGATGTCATCCTTGACACCACCAGACTCGATATAAAAGACATTGACCAATTCATTTCAAGGTAGTTTTAACTTTGCAGAAACATTCCAACAATCGTCATTTTGTCAATTTTAATCAAATAAGCCGTCAAAAACGGACATTTCCAGTTGACTGAACTGACAATACCTGCAATTTTGTCACTTTTTTATCACTGGCACAATTTGTGCAAGGTGGGTTGATATCATTTAACATTAAATAAAAACAAAAACGATATTATGGCTAAAGAGATTAAATTTAGTTTTGAAGCTAGAAAACAGCTTAAAAGCGGCATCGATGCGCTTGCGGATATTGTAAAAGTAACCCTGGGTCCTAAAGGAAGAAATGTGATTCTGGAAAAGAGTTATGGCGCTCCTTCAATTACCAAGGATGGCGTAACTGTTGCCAAAGAAGTTGAATTGAAAGATCCGGTCGAAAACATGGGCGCCCAAATGCTAAAAGAAGTGGCTTCCAAAACTGCTGATCAGGCAGGTGATGGTACCACTACGGCAACTGTTTTAGCTCAGGCAATCGTTGGAGCAGGGCTGAAAAATGTGGCTGCCGGCGCCAATCCGATGGATCTGAAAAGAGGCATCGATAAAGGGATCCATGCAGTCATCGAAAACATCAAACAACAAGCTGAAGTGATCGGTGATGATTTTGAAAAAATCAAACAAGTTGCTTCGATTTCAGCCAATAATGACGAGGCCATTGGTTCTCTCATTGCAGATGCGATGAAAAAAGTATCCAAAGACGGTGTGATCACTGTGGAAGAAGCACGCGGAACTGATACCTATGTAGAAGAAGTAATGGGTATGCAATTCGACAGAGGATATTTGTCTCCTTATTTCATCACGGATTCTGAAAAAATGAATACCGAATATGAAAATCCGCTGATCCTGATCCATGATAAAAAGATCACCAATGTTCAGGAAATAGTTCCCATCCTTGAGCAGGCAGCTCAATCAGGACGTCCATTGTTGATGATTGCAGAAGATGTAGAATCTCAGGCTCTTGGAGTATTGGTGGTAAACCGTTTGAGAGCAGGATTGAAAGTAGTGGCTGTAAAAGCTCCTGGTTTTGGCGACAGAAGAAAAGCCATGCTGGAAGATATCGCCATTTTGACAGGTGGTACACTGATATCAGAAGAACAAGGTTACAAACTCGAGAATACCCAAATGAATCAATTGGGTTCTGCCGAGAAAATTGTGATCGACAAAGACAATACAACCATCGTCAACGGAAGAGGGGATGATGAAATGATCAAATCAAGGATCAAACAGATCAAACAACAGATCGATACCACCACTTCTGATTATGACAGGGAAAAACTTCAGGAAAGATTGGCTAAATTGTCAGGTGGTGTAGCAGTATTGTACATAGGAGCTGCCACTGAAGTGGAAATGAAAGAAAAGAAAGATAGAGTAGATGATGCACTCAGTGCTACAAGAGCCGCTATTGAAGAAGGTATCGTAGCTGGTGGTGGAGTTGCTTTGGTCAGAGCGATCAATATCCTGGACAAAGTAGAAACCAGAAACGAGGATGAAAAAACCGGTGTTGAGATCGTTAAAAAAGCTTTGGAAGCTCCGCTGAGAACCATTGCTGACAATGCCGGTGTAGAAGGCGCCGTAGTTTTGATGGAAGTGTTGAAAGGTAAAGACGCCTTTGGTTATAACGCAAGGGAAGATAAATACGAAGACCTGAAAAAAGCTGGTATCATCGATCCTGCCAAAGTGACCAGGATCGCTGTGGAAAATGCAGGTTCCATTGCGGGGATGATCCTCACTACAGAAGGTGTTATCTATTCAATCAAAGAAGACAATCCAGCACCAATGATGCCTCCGGGAGGCGGAATGCCGGGAATGATGTAATAAATTGTGTGTGCAACGATAAAAGGCCTCTCTGTCAAAAACAGGAGGCTTTTTTTGTTTAAATACTGATTTTTAGAGCATTTCGACTACCTTTGCCTGATAATTTTTAAAAATGGAACAGATCATACAAGTAAAAGACCTTCGATTTAAACCATTCATCTCTGAAGCTGTTATTTTGACTCACGTCGAAAGAATGGCAAATGAAATAAATCAAACCTATCGGGGTCAAACAGTTCATCTGGTCATTTTGCTCAAGGGAGCTTTTATTTTTGGCGCTGATCTGGTCAGGCATCTCCAGATTGACCATACGATACAATTCGTAAAGCTTTCATCCTATGCAGGCCTTGCTTCAAGCGGTTCCATACGGGAAGAATTCGGCCTGTCTATGGATATAAAAGACAAACACATTCTTATCATTGAAGACATCGTGGATACAGGAACGACCCTGCATTATTTTTTCCGGAAATTGCTTGATGCACAACCTGCCAGCCTCAACATAGCTTCTTTACTGGTAAAACCTGAAGCCCTCAAATACGACATCCCAGTGCGGTTCAGAGGCCTGGACATTGAAAATAAATTTGTTGTCGGATACGGACTGGATTATAACGATGCAGCGAGAAATCTGCGGGATATTTACCAGCTTGCAGAATAATAACTTATCCTTTTTATATGGCAAAATACAGGAGACTGCACATGGACGAACTGGAAAAACTCGAAAAGGAGTTTGTCCGTTTTTTGGCAGCACAATCCATCACAGCTGCTGATTATCAAAATATCCTGGTTGCAGATCCTCAAAAACAAATGGAGCTGATCGACCGGTTCAGCGATGTGGTTTTAACAAAAACTTTATCCAATATTAAAATCCTGGAGCAAAAAACTCCTAAAAGACTGATCTATTTTACATTTTATAAAGATCACGCAACCTTGCATGGGTTCGAATTGGCAGAAAGCCAGGAAACCGATTTGACCACCTATAACCATCCGGAACAAATCATCCAATACATCATTACTCATCCGTTACATATCAATTGGTTAAAAGGTACAAAACCATACCGGAAAGAAAAATCAGAGGAAATATTTGAAGTGCTTGAAAACAACTGCCTGATCGTTCAGGATGACGCTGTCTATCAATTTATCCTGCAAAAATTAGACCATGCTGAGCAGTGATCAGTAAACTGTGATCAGTCATGTGTAATCAGCGTAAATGATTTTATAAAAACCTTGTAATTATTTAGGTGGTTAGCTGATTCGTAAGTTAGTCTATTGGATTTGAGCACGTGCACTGTGAAAAAGACACTAAATTTGCGCTCGAAAATGATTTTTTGGCCAGGTATGAATCATTGGCTAAAAGACTTCAGACTAAAAGATTTTCAACCTAAACAATTACTAAACCTGATTTTTATCCGATTAATCTTGTGGAAAACATACTCCGAATAAGTATGTTAACGGGTAGTTTTGGGTTTAACCTTGCTGAATTTGAATTTTCACGGATTTGAAAACGCCGGTTGAAACAAAGATTAAATTTTTGTTTTTTTTAATAAACACACATCCTGAAAAAGACAATAAATTGTTTTCTTTACGTTTTATAAATTTAACTTAAAGTATAATTATGCGAGCAAGAGCGGCCACATACGAACCGAAGGAAGAATTATTGAATGTCATTTCACATGGAGCCGGATTACTGATGGCCATCACCGGATTGGTGTTGATCGTTGTTAATTCCAGTTTGTACAAAACTGTTTGGCACATTGTGAGCAACAGTATTTATGGATCCAGCCTGGTACTGTTGTATCTCGCATCTACTGTTTATCACGCCTCAAAGCATCCTGTTTTCCGCATAAAAGCGAATATTATCGACCATGCTATGATCTATGTTCTGATCGCCGGAACCTATACTCCGTTCACCCTGATCACTTTGCAGGGACCCTGGGGCTGGAGTATTTTTGGTGTCATTTGGGGACTGGCGATCGCAGGGATCATTTTTAAGGTATTCATGGCCGGGCGTTGGGATAAAGTTTCTACCGTGGCGTATGTTTTAATGGGATGGATCGCAGTGATCGCCATTTATCCCCTGGTGAAGAATATGGCAGGCTGGGGACTTTTCTGGCTGGGATTCGGAGGGCTTTTTTATACATTGGGCGCAATATTTTACCTTAAAAAATCACTTCGTTTTAACCATTTTATTTTTCACATATTTGTTTTGCTGGGCAGTATCAGCCATTATATTTGCATATACTTTTATGTTTAACAGGATTTGAGCCATGTTCCAAAGCATATTCAGATGGATTATTTCATGTAAACTCATAATGTTACCAATTTTTCTGGCTGCCCAGTTTTCACTTGGGATCACGGTGGGAGGATTGGCTTATCATTTTGAAAAAAGCCCCAATACAGCATTTTACAAGTGGAAGCTCAGCAAAAACGGCTTATTGACAGGATTTGGAGGTGTGACTTTCAGCGCATCCTATCAGATAAATGATTATGTAGGGCTAAAAATCGTCCAGTCACTTGTTTTCCATGACTCAGCCGGTAAAATTGCAGGGATCACAAATGCGGGAATAGAATTGCACGATGACATCATCGGATTGCGATCTCCGGTCCATCGTTTCAGCGCATGTATCGGGCCATTCTGGTACTACAGAAAAGGCTGGTCGGGTATTTCCGGTTACCAAAATGATCCTGATTTCCTGAAATCGGGACAAGACGGTAAATGGGAAAGCAAATTCATCTGGTATGGTGGTTTTCTCCGGTACAATTACAGACTCAAAGAGCAGACTGACCTGGCCATAGAAGTCTTGCCGGGCGTTCCGCATATATTA
The DNA here is from genome assembly GCA_002344345.1 of Saprospiraceae bacterium UBA2365. GTDB lineage: Bacteria > Bacteroidota > Bacteroidia > Chitinophagales > Saprospiraceae > UBA2365. The sequence continues at coordinate 286 of DDTL01000191.1, read as the reverse complement.
GCCATTTCCATGGGTATCAACAGAAATCAGTAACGGAGTAAACAGAAATTAATGTCTTGATTTATTCGTGGATAAATATTGTAAAATCAACTGTCATATTTTCAATATTTGCAGGAAATTGTATATTTGCAACCCGAAGTAAAGGGATCTTAGCTCAGTTGGTTTAGAGCGCATGCTTGACAGGCATGAGGTCGCTGGTTCGAATCCAGTAGGTCCCACACTGAACGAGGCTGTCTTTTTAGGCAGCCTTTTCTATTTTGTGGCCTTAGGTCGCTGGTACTGACGA
>DDTL01000056.1 GCA_002344345.1 Saprospiraceae bacterium UBA2365 | reverse complement strand
TATTGAGCTAAACAATTACCAATTATTTACACTTTTAATTTTACAAACTTTATAACTTTTTAAACTCGACTTGTTAATTATATATAATGGGCTAACCGACTAATAGTTGAAAGGCTACCAACCAAGCAATTACAATTATAATATATTGAATATGAACAAGAAGCAACTGAATGATTTGATCTACAAAGTAAATGGTGCCGCGATAGAAGTTCATAAAGCACTTGGACCCGGTTTGTTGGAAAGCGTGTATCATAAATGCATGGTACACGAGTTGATGCTCCGCAAAATAAAATTTGTTTCAGAAATGAATGTGCCGGTCGGATACAAAGGATTGGAGGTATTGACCGAACTGAAATGCGATCTGTTTGTTGAAAATACACTGGTCGTCGAACTGAAATCGGTTGATCAGGTTTTACCCATCCATGAAGCCCAATTGCAGACCTATCTGAAATTGTTAGAGGCACCCATGGGCTTGATGATCAACTTCAATGTAGTGAATATATTCAGGGAAGGCCAGAAAACCTATGTGAATGAATTGTTCCGCAATTTGTAAAGCATTGAAACTTTATCCGTTAAAGACAAACAAAGGCATTGAAGAAGCAAAAGAAAGTTTGATCATGCCCAATACCCGAAATAAAAAATGCTTGCTGGTTATTTGCCTTATATGACCTTGCCTGCCTTAATGGGTACAAAAAACCTATTCCTTTCCCTGAATGAGGATGCTTCCCCTTGAGGTATTTCCATCTGTTCTGATGACATAATGGTATGGTCCGGCACACAGATCACGTTCTTTAAAAGACCAATACATAAGGTTTTGTCCTGTATGGAAATACTCCCTATGGTTATGTATCAATTTGCCGGAAATATCAAAAACCTGCAATTCTACCAAACCCGCAGTTGATAACTCAAACCTGAAATTAATCTGATCTGAAGCAGGATTCGGAAAGGTCAAAACCGTAAAAACATCTAAACCAGTATGTTCTGTATTCAGACCAAAATCTGCCCGCACAAAAACCGGAAACTTTGAACTACCTGAATGAACATAAAGGCTGTCAAAATAATGTATTCCATCAGCTGGTACCGGCGGGAGGAATCTGAGCAATACAGATAAAGAATCACCTGTCTGAAGCTGAACAGGCAACAATTCACCACAAGTGAGTTCGAATGATATGGAAGGATCAGGTTCGTAGGTAAAACTGTCTATGGTTACCGGTAAAACGGATTGATTTATGATCGTCCATTCAATGCCTGAAAGCATTTGTTCTGCAGAATTGAACTCAATGGTGTCACGATCAAAATCAAGTATAACCTGCCATTCATCCATGATAAAACGGTGCGGTTCGGCTTCTCCGATAAAAGGATGAGTGGCCCTTCTGCCTGAGCTGTCGACCGCTTCAATATAATACAAAACTTCCTCACCGCCTGTAAATCCAGGAAGGCTGAATATCCATTTTCCATCCTCGTTTTGGGTCATCAATGCCCTTTCAAAAGCTGGTTCATTTATGCTGTAGTGTACAAAAACAGAATCCTGAATGATCCCTTTATCTGAAAAAGCCTTGATATCTGCCTCGAATAGGGTCTCAGGACTAAATGTTTGTCTCCCAAGTAATGGTTTATGATCAATGTACAGCATACCAAGGTCTGCAATTTCTCTCGTTCTGCAGTGCAGCGCATCCGTATTATACCATTGATTATACAATATCCCAAAAACCTGGTATCCCGGCATGGCCAGTTCGTATGCATCCAAAGCCTCGTCGTCCCATTGATTGCCAGTGATGGGAACGAATACTTTATCATTGAGGATCAAAGAGTTGGTATAAGGTGTATTTTGGTTTAGGCCAGGTGTAAAAACCCTGTACACTTCGAAAGGAATGCCATACGGGCTGATTTTTGAACCAAAATATTCGGCTACGTTTTCGAAATCCTGGTATCGATGATCGGTAGTTGGTACCTGTCCTATCAAAACCTTGCCAGGCGAGAGGAATTTACCCCAGCAGTCGATGTGTTTGATATAATCATCCAATGGGTCAGTTAATACATGGTATGTCTCGATGCCCAGATAATCCTTCATGATCCTGGCAACACTTTCTACGGTTTTTCCCGGATTTTCTTCCCAGATCAGGTCAGTGGATGCGCCATTGCCATGTCCGTCGCACATATAATTGCCACCGGTATGGATCAGGTCCATGTTAAAAATATTGATACCGAGATGGGTAGCCACAGTGATGGGAATTTCATCATCCGCTGGTCTGGGTCTATTGTATGGAAAATCGACAATACCAGGTTTGCCATCGCCGTCAAAAATAAACCAGGGTCCGTAATCCCTTGTCCAGTGACTATTGGTCGGGGCTTCCAGAAAGCTGCAATTGTCCAGATTGACCCCGTTTTGGGTAAATAAATTGATCGCTGAGTTTTTCTGGCTTGTGTTGGCAACCAGCGTAATGACTTCAGCATCTTTTGACATTTCTGCAACCAGATCAACCGGTATACCCAAAGGATAACGGATCAAAACGCCCTGCATGGCTTCATATTCTGCGACATTTTTAATAAAGCCGGAAGGCGGATCCGTAACAGTCAACTGGCGTTCATTGCCGAACGGCTGCCTCATTTCCTCCTCGGAAAGATAACGGAGTTTTTGCCACAATGGCCTTTCATCTTGTGCAAATACATTTGTGATCACACAACTGAAAAAGAAAAAGATCAGGATATACTGAATTCTGAGCATCTGCTTATTTTTTTCAGTAAACATAAGCAATTCGATCATTTCCTTTAAATTTTCTGCTTGAAAAGGGTAATTTGATTCTTCAAAACTGGCTATTTCATCAGAAATTTCGTCCAGCTCTTTGTGTTGAGCTTTATTTAATTTACCTCTTGCAGTCATCAGTTATAGCAACTTCTACATGCGTTGGTATTTCTTGTTGTATTCTGAGTTTTTCATATAGTCAATTTATAATGTGAATCAATGGTTGAAAATATCGATCGTAATCATTCAACCCACTTTGGGGTTGTAAATACAAAAACATCCTATACTCCGGGCTTCACCCGGGGCTATTAAGGTTTATGTCCTTCGGACAATTTTACCCGATAGGAATTGATTAAAAACAAGCCTTTTTCAGGCAAAGCGTAATGAGTGTAACTTGTGGATCAGAACTTAACTAAACAAAAACCCGGAAGTAGGTTCAACCCTTGATTCGCGTTTATAAATAATGATAAGCAGATATTGCAACCTGAGCTAAATTGTGATATAAATTTGTGCAAATTTATGGGAAAACGAAGAAAAAGCAAATGTTATGCCTGGCGGAGATATTTTTTTATCATTTCCTTTCCATCAGCCTGCTTACATGGTCACCTAAAGTATTCATCGCAAAAACCAAACAAAATATGGCAAATCCTGGAAAAACAACCAACCACCAGGCTTCATAGTTTTTCCTGGCTTCACTCAATAAACTACCGAAACTCACATGATCTGCAGGCAAGCCGATGCCTAAAAATGACAAGGCTGATTCGAGGAGGATGCTTGAAGAAAAACCAAAGGCTACTGCCACGATCACAGGAGTCATCACGGCCGGCAAAGCGTGCCGGACAATGATCCGTAAGTCACTCATACCGATGGCACGCGCTGCTTCAATGTAACGCTGTTCTTTGATTTTGAGCATTTCCGCACGGGCAAAACGGGCGATCGACGGCCACCTCAATAAACCTATGATGAGAATGACATTGTAGAGCGATGCTTTCGTGAACAGACTGACCAACACTAAAACCAGAAAACTGGCTGGCAAAGACTGGAATATTTCGATAAAGGAAGAAAACATCATATCCAAAGGTAGTTTGAATCGTTTCCTGAAAGGTTTTAATCTTTTTAAAACACCGTCAGCCAGCACGAGTCCCATCATAAATATCAATAGCGTAAATAGTACCTGACTGAAATTTCCGGAGAAATATTTCCGGTAATATACCAGAAATGTACCCAAAAAAATGGACAGTAAACCAATCATCGCACTTCTTCGAGTAATGCTTAGCTGATCATTGCCAAAATAAGCTCCTGTCAGGCCGATCAAAAGTCCGATCAAAAGGGCGATGACCATGGAGCCGGTTCCGGTCAGGATGGCAACGCGCGAAGCATGGATCATTCCGGCTGCCACGTCCCGCCCGATGCGGTCTGTACCTAAATAATGCCTTTGCTGACCAGGCTGAAGATGTTGATCAGTCAGTGGAGAAATAAAAGCAGCGTTTTGAGGGTCAATGCCTGAATAATGATATTTCAAAAACGGTTGTAAACTGAATTCAGGTTGCTCACATTTTTGTCCTGACACAACAGGAAAATGAAGGCCATCAACATCTTTGCACAGGATCGCTTTATCATTGGCCAGAAAAGGGGCGAATATGGCCAATATCGCGAAAAAAATCAAGATCATGATAGATACGTTGACGGATATTTTTGAAAGTCTGGTTTTCATGCAGATTGGTATTTTATTTTTGGATTGATCCGGGCATAAAGGATGTCTCCAAGCAGGTAAATGATAAACGTAAATACACCCAGGAGCATGACCATGGCAAAAACCACCGGCCAGTCCATCTGACGTATGGAATCGAACAGCAATCTGCCCATTCCGGGTATGTTAAAGATCACCTCGATCACCACTGAACCGGCCAATGCACCGGGAAAACCACCGATCAATGCCGTAGTGATGGGTAATAGCGTGTTGGGTAATAGGTGTCGAAACACCATCCTGCTTTCAGAAATACCTTTGGCCCTGGCTGTCACAATATAGTCCGCTTTAAGCTCGACGATTGCTGTATTTCTTACCAATCGGATAGCCGAAGCAGCGCCATGCATACCCAGGAGCAGAGCAGGAAGGATGAGATGCGGCAATCCTTCACCCAGTTTTTCGATCCAGATCATACTTTCATAAGCAGAACCAACCCCGATGTCTGGAAAAATATGCAGCCATTTGCCATAAATGTCAGTGGTGAGGAAAACGATGGCTAACGTGCCAAGCCAGAACAGTGGTACCGCATAGAGCACAAAACCGGAAGTGCTGATCAATTTGTCCTGCCATTTATTTTGGTGATATGCGGTATATAAACCGAGCGAAATGGCAAGAAACAGGCTCAGCAGGTAAGCGAAGATGACATAGCTCAAAGTCCATATAAAAGCCATGGAAATTTTTTTACTGACCGGCTGACCATCCGTCAATGAAATCCCAAAATCCAAACGGATGGCTTTGCTTAGCCATTGGTGGTATTGATTGTTGAGTCCATGCCAATGTAATGTAGGGAAAACGGAGGTGATCCTCTGAGTTTTTTTCTGGTCATGCAGGAAATTGATGAAGTAATTACTGAGTAGTTCGCGCGTTTTATGAGGAACATTCACAGCATTATTCTCAGTTGAATTTTTTAGGTCAATTGCCAGTTGTCTGGCTTTTTGTAAATCAGCCGTTGCGTGAATGGTTTTGATTTGGGTCAGAATGAATGCAAGTTCAGGATCATTGAAAAAGTCTGCAGCTCCGATCAATGCTTCATGATTTTCAAAAACAAGTTGGATCCATTCCCAATCCTGATCATGCCTCAACCAGGCTTTCATAACATTTTTTTTTGAAGCAGGAATGACTTTATAAAGTGTATCAGGAAAATAAGCAGGCTTGATGCTGATGTAGAATAATGCTTTGTTGAGTCCAAGTTCTTCGTACACTTCCGAGTACACTTTTTGCTGTTGATGATAACTGAGCCTGTCGGTTTGACTTCCTCTGACAGCCATGAACATTTGTACCTGATCTCCGGGTGCTATCTTGCTCAAAAAGAACACGATGACAGACAGTGCGACCAGCGACGGTATGATCAGTAAAGCCTTTTTGAGCACAAATGAAGTCATGATGGACATTTAGTCAGGCTAAAGTAATCATTTTTGGTGACGGGGCATGAGCTTATTGCCAAAATAATGGAGGCACATGAGGTTAGACAGGAAAAAATGCTGTTTTTAATTGTTGAATAACTGATGATTTGTAAGCGTATTCCAATTTCTGTAAAGGGATAAAACCAGAATATTTCACAACTCTTTGATCAATTTTTTGGGTAATCTCAAAAATGCCTGTATATTTGCATTCCTTTTAAAGGTCGGTTGGCCGAGTGGCTAGGCAGAGGTCTGCAAAACCTCGTACAGCGGTTCGAATCCGCTACCGACCTCAAGCTTTCAGAACCTTTCCGGTGCAACCGGGAAGGTTTTTTTGTGGCCTGAAGTGACCGGGAATTTATTTTCAGGCAGGCAGGGCACAAAAAAACTGGCGATAGTCAAAAGGTTCTGAAAGCTTGTACGCGTCCCCCACCACCGGATCGATGAAATCAATCCGCTACCGACCTCAAGCTTTCAGAACCTTTCCGGTGCAAATCGGGAAGGTTTTTTTGTGCCCTGAAATGACCGGGAATTTATTTTCAGGCAGGCAGGGCAAAAAAAAAACTGGCGATAGCCAAAAGGTTCAGAGGTTTGTTTAAAAAAATTGATCTGACGTTTGTTTTAGTTATGCAGGTTTTGTCATAACAAGTTGTTCCTTTGTTCCTCATTTATGGATTTTAAAGCTTGACTTAAATAATAATCAACTCAAAGAAGATGTTTTAATAAATGTTCGTTTGAAAAAAAAATTTTAGAAATATGAAAAAAATTCAAATTCTCCTGGTCGTTTTATCCGGTATTTTTTTGTTCAGCTGTACTGACAAAAAGCCTGATAAGCAGGTCACTGACCCGGGGAAAGCATTACAAACTGACCATCAGCATTCAGACAGTACAGCTGTCCTTGAATTGAACAATGGTCAGAAATGGGTGGTCAGCCGCGAAATGAGGCCCCATCTGCTGAATGGTGTTGCATTGGTCAGGGATTATCTCCAGAACAAGCAAACGGATTACAAGGCTCTCGCCGGACAACTCAGGGAACAGAACAGTCAACTTCTGAACAGTTGCAACATGAGAGGTAAAGGCCATGAAGAATTGCACAAATGGCTGATACCTCACATGGAATTGGTCGATCAACTGGAAAAGGCAACGGATCAGGATGAGGCTCTGAGTTATGTGCAGCAACTGGAACAATCCTATTTGGAATACAAGGAATTCTTTGAGTAAATGGATATGATCTCTATTCTTTGGTTTGATCAATAGTTTATGTAACTTTTTTTTATCCTACAGCCAATATATCCATTCATGGGTTATGTCATTATTGAGGCATTACAGTAAATTTACCAGCGGTATCTATAAGGGTAGTATAAAATATATCGTTTAAACTAAAAATACTCCCATTTGGAAAGCTTATTGAAGATTCTTTCCATCAGCCGGAATTGTACCATTCGTGAACATGGGTTTCAGTACTGGTAGAGGCGTAAAAGATCTCTCCCTGCGGTCGGGATTACGATTACGGAAAGGGTGAAAAGATTCCTCCCTGCGATCGGGAAGACGAATTGGAGGAAAAGATAAAAAGATCCCTCCCGTTGGTCGGGATGACGCGTTACGATGGTGGTAAAGGGGATGATGTCATTCCTGATGCTCCTTTTAGTCGATCAGGACAAGTCCGACTGAAAGGAGGAATCTTTTCTCGGTTGTACTCTTGGTGAAAGTAGGGAGGAACCCTGCCCCGGATGTATAATGGTAAAAGTAAGGAGGAATCCTACCCCGGATGTATAATGGGTTAAAGATAAAAGGATACCTTTCACCGTAACGGGCATCTCCGACCGATTCAAAAACTATATTGTTCCAAAATATCCCTTTTTGTCCTCCATAAAAATTTCAGGATGATCATGTGTATTTCATGAAATATCCCTATATTTGAGCAATCTATATTTCTTTTTTTTAAACCCCGTATAAGCCGATCGTCAATAATGCTCAGGATGCCTGTTTTCAAATGTCGAAAAAGGTGTTTTGGGGGAGTTGAAAGTTCATAAAGTTCATAAAGTTTGTAAAGTNNTTCTACTTTCTACTTTCTACTTTCTACTCAAAAGCCGTCCACCCGGATCCAAAAAAATAAGTAAGACTTCCAGGTGGAACAGCGATCAAAAAAGTGCAAAATCTTTTTTACTCAAAAAATACGTTGGTATGAAAACGAAATTCTTACTATTTTTAATGTTATTCGGGCTAAGCAGCCTGAAAGCGCAAACGTTTTATAAGATTTATTTCTCCGGCGAACCTGACTCCATCCTGGTCGAAAACCTGACCAAAGGCACGAGTCTCACTTTGCAGGGAACCGATACGCTTTCGCTCAAACTGAGCGGTGTGGGCGTGCAGGAAACCAGCACGACAAAACGAAACCTGATCTTTTATCCCAACCCTATGGATCACAGTTGCCGGTTTGATTTCGAAAATACCACACATAGTAAGGTGGAAATCCGGCTTTTCAACGCCAACGGGAAAAAAGTCCATGATTTCAACGCCAGGCTTTCTGCCGGAATGCATCAATTTGAACTGTCCGGTGTGCCGGCAGGGGTGTATCACCTTCAGATCAAGACGGAAAGCTACCGATTGGCTGGAAGCTTCGTTTCCACCTATGAATCTGCCCCGGACATCAGGCTGATCCATAAAAAGGAAACGCCGTTCAGAATGACCGATGGAAATGGGGACAGCAATCAAAAACTTTCACAGGATGATGTCTCACTTAGTTTCAGAAGTATAGTGGTGATGGATTTTTCAACGGGAGACCAACTCAAATTCACGGGTTACAAGACCAATTCGGATGATGATATAGCGTTTGCTTCTCCGACGGGTGATCAGACCATTGGTTTTACCTTCTGTGTGAGACCGGGGCAACCATCTGCAATTTCCGGTAATTCAAACCCTTGTCAGGGTACATCAGAAAGCTATTCCGTCGAGGAAATACCTGATGTGAACTTTACATGGACTGTTCCGGATGGATGGACGATCACAACCGGACAAAATACGAACAACATTAAGGTGACTGTTGGGACATCTGCCGGTAACATCGCTGTTACACCTTCCAACAATTGTGGTAACGGCATTGCTCAATTGTTTTCAGTCGCAACCCGGGTAGTTCCTGCCCAACCCACAGCTATCAGTGGGATGGTGAATCCTTGCCGAGGTGCAACAGAATTGAGCTATACCGTTACCAATGAAATTGACGTAACTTATTTCTGGACTGTTCCAAACGACTGGACGATCAATTCGGGTCAAAACACAAATAGCATCATTGTGACAGCCGGATCCGATTCCGGTAAAATAATTGTAGCTCCTTCCAACATTTGTGGAACTGGTTTGGAACAAATACTGAATGTAACCACACAGACAGTACCAGAACAACCCATTGCCGGCGCAAATTTAGCCTCACAAACTCAGATTGTATGGAACTGGAATCCGGTAGCTGGGGCAAAAGGATACAAATACAACACAATCAATAGCTACGAGACAGCAAGCGACATAGCTGACTCTACAAGTTATGCTCAAACAAATCTCACATGCAATACTGCATATTCCCTTTATATCTGGTCGTATGATGATTGCAGCCATTCATCTCCTTTACTACTGATGGAAACGACAGCTATCTGTCCATTCGGCTGTGGTTCGCCGGTGACTTTCACCTACAACGGGAATACGGTTACTTATGGAACTGTACTATCTACAAATAACAGATGTTGGCTCGACCGAAACCTTGGTGCAACTCAGGTAGCCAACAGCAGCACTGATGCAGCTTCGTATGGAGATCTTTTCCAAAAGGGGAGACTGGATGACGGGCACCAGCTACGGAATTCTGAGACAACCAATTTCCTGAGTAACAGCGATGTTCCCGGACACAGCAAATTTATTTTGGTAAATGTCGGACCTTTTGATTGGCGATCACCTCAAAACATGGATCTCTGGCAGGGTGTGAATGCCATAAACAATCCATGCCCTTCTGGATTTAGTGTTCCAACCGTTGAAGAATGGCAATCTGAGCTAATGGGTTGGAGTGTGAACAATGCAGATGGGGCATTTGACTCACCGCTGAAACTGCCTTTAGGAGGTATACGGGGTGGTTCCAACGGTATTATTTACAATACAGGATCTGAAGGTCATTACTGGACAAGTTCACCTTATTATTATCAGGGGTTTTATGATTCCGGTAATTTCTGGGAAACTAGTTATAATTCGGCTGGTTTGTCAGTACGTTGCATCAAGGATTGCCCTGTACCTGACCAACCTTCCACCATTATAGGCGAAATAAGCCCTTGCCAGGGCACCACCGGATTGATATACGCTGTAGCCAACGATTCTAATACAACATACCTATGGACAGTTCCAGTAGGATGGACAATAATACAAGGACAAAATACCAATAGTATTACGGTAATTGCAGGAACAGCATCAGGGATTATCAGCGTGACGCCCTCAAATGATTGCGGGATTGGCACACCGCAAACTTTGGATATATATGTGAAAACATTGCCAGCGCAACCTTCTGTGATCATCGGCAACCAGGATCCATGTCAGGGTGAAACTCAACTCAGCTATTCAGTTATAAGTATCCCGGGTGTAAGCTATTTCTGGGCAGTTCCGGAAGATTGGACGATCATTTCGGGACAGGGTACAAATATCATCTCGGTGGATGTCGGAACTAACGGCGGCATCATCAGTGTCACACCCGAGAATGAATGTGGAACTGGTACTGCAAGGACTTTAACTGTGAGCACCCATGTTTTACCTGGTCAACCATCAGAAATCATCGGGAATGAATGGCCCTGTGATGGAACGATAGGCTTGACTTATTCTGTTATAAATGAATTTGATGTCACTTACTTTTGGACAGTACCAACCGGTTGGACGATTACTTCCGGGCAAAACACGAACAGCATCACCGTAACGGTTGGAAATACTTCAGGAAATATTACAGTCACTCCGATGAATCAGTGTGGAAATGGTGCTGAAAGCTTTCTGGCTGTAAATACCCAACCAGGCATAGCTGAACCGACACCTGGTACTCATGTGGCATCACAAACCATCATCGTCTGGAACTGGAATAATGTCGCAGGAGCTTATGGTTATAAATATAATACTGAAAATACTTATGCCACAGCTACCGACAATGGTACTTCAACCACTTACACGCAAACCGGGCTGACATGCAACACCTCATATACACTGTATGTTTGGACATATAACGAATGCGGTAACTCACCTTCTCTGCAACTTTCTCAGACGACTGCATCGTGTACATTCGCATGTGGTTCACCGGTATCTTTTACCTACAATGGAAGTACGGTTACCTATGGTACTGTCACTTCAGCCAACAACAGATGCTGGCTCGACCGCAATCTGGGCGCCACTCAGGTGGCAAACAGCAGCTCTGATGCCGCATCTTACGGGCACTTTTTCCAGTGGGGCAGACTGGATGACGGGCATCAGGTGCCTACATCGGCTATTATAACCACTTTGAGCAACACTGATGTGCCGGGACACAATAATTTTATCATGGCTTTAAACGATCCGTGGGATTGGCGGTCTCCCCAAAATGACAATTTGTGGCAGGGTGAAGGTGGTTCCAACAATCCATGTCCTGAAGGGTACCGGCTGCCAACACAGACTGAATGGGACACAGAACGGGCGAGTTGGAGCACTAACAATGCAGCAGGTGCTTTTGCTTCGCCCCTTAAGCTGCCCATGGCGGGCTACCGCTACTACTTCGATGGCGCGGTCTACTTCGAGGGTTCGTACGGCAGCTACTGGTCGAGTACGGTCAGTGGTGTCGGCGCGTGGAGCCTGGACTTCTACAGCAATGATGCCTACATGGGCAACTACTACCGGGCGAACGGAATGTCTGTCCGCTGCCTTAAGGATTGACACTTTGATATATTTGACAATTTTGAAACTTAAACTCCCTGTCTCGCAGGGCAGGGAGTTTTGAAATACCACCTTTGGCGGTCGAATTTTTTTCTTCTTCGGAATGCCGGGGAGGGAGGTGTTGGGGCGGCACTGCAGCCTCCCAGTCTCCATGACGTTGCAGTCATGACATGCTGCCTAAAAGAGGTGCAGCAACCCACAGTGTGAGGGTTTGGTGAGTGAGTATGTACGGAGGTGTGGGTTGGAGTTCCCCCTATAGGGGGTTAGGGGGCAGCAGGAGAAAATCAGTAAAATACGATCAAAAAGAGTAAAAAGTAGATTTTGGGAGGCATTGCTGCCCCCTGCCCCTAAAGGGGAGAAGCAGCCCGCAGTGTGTGGGTTTGGGGGTTTGAGTGTGTGCGGAAGAGTGGTGTGTGCGGAATGGTGGGTTGGAGTTCCCCCTATAGGGGGTTGGGGGCAGCAGGGGAAAATAAAACGTAGAAAAAATTAACATTAAACACAAATGGAAGTCGATAAAGATAATATGTTTTTAGGCGCTAATGCATTGATTTTTAGAAGAGCAGAAGAGCTCAGAAGCAGAATGACGCCGCCAGAAAAGGAACTTTGGGAAGTGCTGAAAAATAAAAAACTTGGAGGGTATAAATTCAGGAGGCAACATCCGATTTTAAAATTTATACTAGATTTTTATTGTCATGAAGCAAAATTAGGAATTGAATTGGATGGAAATATACATGAAATACCCGGTCAGGAAATATATGATAAGGAAAGAACTGAGGTATTGAATGAATTCGGGATCACTATAATAAGGTTCCAAAATGATGATATTTTAAATGATATTGAAAGAGTGAAACTGGATATTTTGAAGGAGTTGGAAAAATAGGGTTCGGGCGGCACTGCTGCCTCCCAGCCTCCTAAAAGAGGTGCAGCAACCCGCAGTGTGAGGGTTTGAGGAGTAAGTGTATCGGGTGTGGTGGGTTGCGTTTCCCCCTATAGGGGGTTAGGGGGCAGCAGGGGAAATCAGAGACACAATAAAAACGAGAAAAAAGAAGGTTGGAGCGGCACTGCAGCCCCCGGCCCCTAAAGGGGAGAAGCCACCCGCGGTGTGTGGGTTTGGCGAGTGAGTATGTACGGAGGTGTGGGTTGGGGTTCCCCCTATAGGGGGTTAGGGGGCAGCGAGGGAATGTGAGTGAAGTTTTTTGCCCAACTGCCTCCCAGCCTCCATGACGTTGCAGTCATGACATGCTGCCTAAAAGAGGTGCAGCAACCCACAGTGTGAGGGTTTGGTGAGTGAGTGTTTCTGGCGTGGTTGGTTGGAGTTCCCCAGTAGCCTGTCCAGACCTTTAGCGTCAGGTGGGGTTAGGGGCAGAAAGGGGAAATCAGAATATTAAAAAATAACAAAAAACACAAACGGAAGTCAATAAAGACAAGATGCTTAGAAAAAACTTATCCTTACTTTCTCACTTTTTAGCTTGTTTAATTTTAGAATAAAGCATTTGAATAAGTTGTGATCAGATCATTTTACCATCAGAACATCATTGCTCCTGATACTGCGGGAAAACATCCATAAACTCCCATTTGTCTTCCTGGCGGTTGTAACTGAAGCGGTAAATGTTTTTATCCGGATCACTCGCAGCAGCCAGGGTGTAAGTGAATTTATTGGCTTTGATCATCATGGTGTCTGCGTTGAAAACAATGCGGTGAGCCTTGTCATCTGCACCACCTGGTTGGTCAAGTAGTGAAAATTCCATTTTCGGCGCGCCGGTGATCTTCCCTTTATCATCCAATGCGACCGAATAAACATGTGGTTTTCTTGCAAGTCCGTAGATCAGTCGTTTGCCTGTCATGGTATTGAATGTCGTCACGCCCAATGCATCCACGTTGTCCAGTTGGCTCAGTATCTTTTTATCCTGAATATCTACCTGGTAGATCCGGCCCAGTTCTTCTTTGATGCCGGAACCTGCTAAAGAGGTTACATAAACGAAATCATTGTCACAATCATAATGAAGTCCGACCGCACCGAATGGATTCCTGTTGGTGGATTCAGCTGCCTGTGGCAATCGCATGTGTTCGGCCATCACACCGGTTTTGGTATCCACTTTGAGTATCCTGTTTTGTTCACCCACCGGATTTAGGTCAATGCTGACATGCGGAACCGAAGTCACATAGATATTACCCGATTTATCCGTGGTGTATAAACCCAGATAACCGAAATCATCCCAGGTAGGATGCGAATATTCCTTACCATTGATCCTGTTTTCCAGTATTTTCATGCCATAATAACCCACCTGTCTCATGTCTATCAAAGCAGGAACAGGAATGCCCTGATCAACAATGAACTGTGAAATGCCGGCACAAGGCTGAACCGGGCCAACCATGGATTCAATATATCTGATATGATCTCTTTTTTCCTGCCTTTTTTTTCCTGATTGAACAAGATACCATGCCGCAGCTCCTATAAAGAGGCCAATAACTATAATGATCAAAAACGCTTTTTTCATAATGAAAATGAGTATATGATTGTTTCTTTTTTTTTTGCAAATATCGGATAACATTTTATAATAATGTATAATTAGCTGCGATTTTGCTTGTTAATTTAATTAAAACATAAATTTTATGACTGTATGAAGTTTGCAGTTTTTTTTTTTAATTGTATGGTGTTTTAATCTATTAAATATCCTTTTTCAATTTCAGATCCTATTATTCAATGTTTTGTTTAGATTTTTTCACCACATCGATACATAGGCAGATAGGTGAACATAGTAGTTTTTAAGTCTGCTCCGAAAAGTCTTTGCTGCCTAAAATCCTCCTAAAAGGGAACTTTTAATTTGTGGGTTTTCAATCGTTTCCATTTAATCTTGTGCTGATCAATACGTCAGTAGGTGGGGGCAAAAACCGATTGAAAAGCAACAAATTGGACTTTTCGGAGCAGACTCAACTTTCAAAATTAAATTTCGCACATCTTTTGCATGCAACCTGATCCTTGTACGGAATTCAGAGGATTTTGTTTGCATTTGCGAAACCGAAAAAACCGATTATATTGCCTGAAGACCGATCAATCTGAATGCCTTTCCGTCAAACAGACCTTTATCAGAAAGCTTTAGCTCAGGGATCACCAGCAATCCCATAAATGAAAGTGTCATAAATGGTGCGGATAAGCCTGACCCAAAGGATTTAGCCAATTGGTCCAGTTGTGCATATTGCTTTGCAACCCAATCGTATTCGCGGTCGCTCATCAGTCCTGCTACAGGCAATGGCAAAATCTCTTCTATCCCAGCATTATTACAGACAGCTGAGATGCCTCCTTTTTCAGATACCACCAGGTTGACTGCCTTGCACATATCTGCATCATTCGTTCCTACCACTATGATATTATGCGAATCATGCGCAACAGAGGAGGCAATCGCGCCTTTTTTCAGACCGAAATGTTTGATAAAACCGATGGCAGGCGGCAGATCATCATAACGGTTGATCACGGCAATTTTCAGAAGATCTTTTTCCGTATCTGCTTCAAGATAACCATTTTTGAGAAGCACATCACTGATACCCCAACCTGTAATCAACTGATGATCGATCACCTCGATGATATTGACTTTTGAATGTTCAGATTTTATGGCAAAGTCTGCCGGAGTTTTCCTTGAAACATTAAAATAGTTGATTTTTTCGGGCCGGACATATGGAATCAGGATTTTCCCTTCATCAAAAAGGGTCTCTCCCCCGATCACTGTTTTCCTGATTGTAAAATCCTCAAGATTTTCTACCATAATAAAGTCGGCGGAGTCTCCTTCCCGAAGCATGCCTGTTTCCAGCCCGTAATGAAGGATCGGATTGATGCATGCGATCCGGAGCACCTTAAAGATGTCAATTCCCAGGTTTACCGCTCTTTTAACGAGCTCATTGATATGTCCACTGACCAGTTCATCGGGATGCTTATCATCCGAACAGAACATGCACATCGCCCAAAATTCTTCTGCCAGAGGGATCAGTTCATCGAAATTCCTCACAGCCGAACCTTCACGGATCTGGATCTTCATGCCCGATGAGATTTTTTCCAGTGCTTCCGCGATGGTAAAACACTCGTGATCTGTTGTAATGCCGGAGCCAATGTACTTTTTCAGATCGTCACCTCTCAATCCGGGAGCATGACCATCTATTTTTTTGCCCATTTGGAGTGCAATTTCCATTTTCTTCACCACCTCAGGATCGTTGAAGATCACACCGGGAAAATTCATCATTTCACCCAGATATTTAATTTCAGGATCTTCCATCAAAAGCGCCAGATCATCCGGGCCTAGTGTTGCACCGCTGGATTCAAAACCAGTGGCCGGCACACAGGACGGGGCAGAAAAATAAAATTTAAAGGGTGTTGTCCTGCCATTCCGCTGCATATAGCGCACACCTTCGATTCCTGAAACGTTCGCGATCTCATGGGCATCCGAAACCGTCGCTACCGTACCGTGGCTAACCGCTACACGGGCGAATTCAGAAGGTGTAAGCATAGAACTTTCTATATGTACATGTGCATCAATAAATCCCGGAAGTATGAATTGATCATATTTGGCATCATCCTTTGAAATTCGGGTGATTTTGTTATTTTCCACCCTGATGGTTCCGGGAAAAATTTCACCGTTGATCACATCGACGATATTGCCAGAAAAATAAGAGGTCATTCTTTTGATATTTAGTTGAAAGTAAATTATTTAATATGCTTCAGCAGCCATTGCAGCAATTTGATTCAAATTTGCAATTGATTTATGTTTAAGGTAAAAATAGGTCAATTTTTATAGAAGCACAAGCTTTATCAGATAGATTATATTTAAGTGATGTATGTATCAATCAGAAAAAACGTATTTATTTAGCTCAATAGTCTAATAGCTAATGAATCATGCCAGGCGTTAAATCTCTGATTCCGGGACAAATTTGGTGTCATTTGCTCAATGTACACGCTCAATTCCAGGAGCCTAACAGACTATCGGTCTAACAGCCTTACAGTCTTAAAGCTTAACAGACTAATAGCTAACCACCTTAATAACTACGAAAAAACAATTACTTTTTGAATGATTTGAAGCCAAAAATCAGTGAATTTCCGTTAAGAAAATGCATTTAACAGGGGAAAAAAGGGTTTTGATTGGATTAAAAAATCAGGATATTATTTCTAGTTTCTCATTTGAATGAGTTAATTCAAAATTTTATTCTGTAATGTGTATTTTTTATTAAGAAAAATAGCTTTTTGGGCCTTCTTGCTTAGATAGTGTATAAATTACGGTATCACAATGTACTTTGAGGCATGTATCAGCCTGATAATTTTAAAACATCGCTTTGATTTTTATATTTTTGTGGCTTGATTTTTTTTGAGCTATTATGGCAGGAATAATTTTGATAGTAATTAAATGTATATAAAATGGAAAAAGAAGGGAAAAAACTGATTCTGGATGCCAACGAGGCAGTAGGAATTATATCAATCAAGACAAATGAAGTCTGCGCGATTTACCCCATCACACCATCTTCCCCCATGGGGGAGACGGCTGATGCGCTGGCTGCGAAAGGTATGACCAATGTATGGGGAGACATACCCAGGGTCGTGGAGATGCAAAGTGAAGCGGGTGCTGCCGGGGCGATGCACGGTTCATTGCAGGGTGGTGCTATTTCAACTACTTTTACTGCTTCTCAGGGTTTATTACTGATGATCCCCAATATGTATAAAATTGCGGGCGAATTGTTACCGGCTGTCATTCACGTGGCTTCCAGGACTGTTGCTACCCATGCATTGTCCATTTTCGGAGACCATTCTGATACCATGGCCACGAGGCAAACCGGTTTTGCAATCCTGTTCGGAGGAAGTGTCCAGGAAGCGATGGACTTTGCCTTGTTGACACAGGCAGCAACATTCCATGCCAGAGTTCCGTTCCTCAACGTATTTGACGGTTTCAGGACTTCTCATGAAGTCTCTAAAGTGGATGCCATTCCTGATGAAGTTATCAGGGAAATGATGCCATACGATAAAATTCTTGAATTCAAAAAGCATGCTTTGAATACAGAAAGTCCGGTGATCCGTGGTACTGCACAGAATCCGGATGTATTCTTTCAGGCAAGGGAAGCTTGCAACCTCTATTACCAAAGAGTACCTGGTATAGTTAAAGAAACCTTTGAAAAATTCGAAAAACTGACAGGCAGGGCTTACAGATTGTTTGATTATATCGGAGCGCCGGATGCAGAAAGGATCGTCATTTTGATGGGTTCAGGCAGTGGTGCCGTCAGGGAAACGGTTGAATACCTCAATAAACAGGGAGAAAAAGTCGGCGCGGTGATCGTCAGATTATACCGTCCGTTCTCCATTGCTGACTTCATTGACAGTATTCCCAAGACTGTAAAAAAAGTAGCCGTTCTCGATAGAACAAAAGAGCCGGGCAGCATAGGCGAGCCTTTGTATATGGATGTCCTCAGCGCATTTGTAGAATCCGGAAGAACAATGCCTCAGATCATAGGCGGTCGTTATGGATTATCATCCAAAGAATTCAATCCTGGTATGGTAAATGCCATTTTTAATGAACTCACTAAAGAGCATCCTAAAAACCATTTTACAGTTGGCATCAACGATGATATCTCCAAAACAAGTCTGGAATATGAAAATGATTTTACACTGGATCAGCACACAAGAACCTGCATGTTCTATGGTTTGGGCGCAGACGGTACTGTGAGTGCAAATAAAAATGCCATCAAGATCATTGGTGAAACCACCGATAATTACGTACAGGGCTATTTTGTTTATGACTCCAAAAAAGCGGGAGGGATGACGGTATCTCACCTCAGATTTGGTAAGCAACCCATCAATTCCACTTATTTGATCACTCAGGCTGACTTTTTAGCTTGCCACCATTTTGCTTTTCTGTCAAAATACGATATCACTGCAAGGGCAAAACACGGAGCTACTTTCCTGCTCAACTCACCCATCGGGCCAAAAGAAGTATGGGCACATTTGCCAAAACACATCCAGGAAGATATCGTAAAGAAAGAATTGAAATTCTATGTAATTGATGCTACCAAAGTCGCTGAAGAAGCTAATTTGGGTAAAAGGGTCAACACCATTTTGCAAACCTGCTTCTTCGCTATTTCAGGGATCCTTCCTAAAGATGAAGCGATCGCAAAAATCAAGGCTGCCATCGTTAAATCTTATTCACATAAAGGTGAAAAACTGGTCCAAATGAACTTCAATGCTGTAGATCAGTCTCTTTCCAACCTTCATGAAGTAGATTATCCGAAACAAGTTTTCAGTGACATTGCCAAACTTCCGGTGATCGATCAAAGAGCGCCGGAATTCGTTAAAGGTGTTTTGGGCGAGATCATCGCAGGAAAAGGCGATTGGTTGCCAGTCAGCGCTTTCCCGGTTGACGGTACATTCCCGCTTGGAACTACCCAATTTGAAAAGAGAGGAATCGCTGATAAAGTGCCTGTTTGGGATGCTGAATTGTGTACACAGTGTAATAAATGTGTTGCGATTTGTCCTCACGCAGCCATCAGGGCAAAAGTTTACGATAAAACATTGTTGAGTGACGCACCTGCTACACTCAAACATACCGCAGCAAAAGGTCGTCCTTTTGATAAAGATACCGAAGTTTATACATT
Organism: Saprospiraceae bacterium UBA2365; assembly: GCA_002344345.1. Lineage (GTDB taxonomy): Bacteria > Bacteroidota > Bacteroidia > Chitinophagales > Saprospiraceae > UBA2365. The sequence continues at coordinate 17,419 of DDTL01000056.1, read as the reverse complement.
ACAGGTTACCGTTGAGGATTGTACAGGATGTAAACTTTGCGTTGAAGTTTGTCCTGCCGTCAGCAAAACCAATCCTGATTACAAAGCCATCAATATGGCTGACAAGCTGCCAATTCAGGAAGTCGAGGAAACGAATTGGGATTATTTCATCAACATTCCTGACTACGACAGGAAAGAGCTTGCGGTGAGCACCATCAAGGGAGCACAGTTTTTACAACCATTGTTTGAATTTTCCGGCGCTTGTGCAGGTTGCGGTGAAACACCTTATGTGAAGCTGATCTCTCAGTTGTTTGGCGCCAATATGATCGTTGCGAATGCAACAGGTTGTTCTTCCATTTATGGTGGTAACCTGCCAACAACTCCTTATCGCACCAATGCTGACGGAAGAGGTCCTTCCTGGGCAAACTCATTGTTTGAGGATAATGCTGAATTTGGAATGGGTCTTCGTCTGGCTACCAATAAAAAATCTGAAAAAGCTTTCAGACTCATCAATGAACTGAAGGATGTCATTGGCGGAGAATTGGTAGATGCCATCAACCAAAATCCTCAAAAAACGGAAGCTGAGAAAGAAATGCTCCTTGCAGATATTAAAAAACTGCGGGAAAAACTGACTGGCAATGAAGATCCAAAAGCCAAAGACCTGGTATTCCTTTCTGACTATCTTTACAGGAAATCAGTTTGGGTATTCGGTGGTGACGGTTGGGCTTATGATATCGGTTATGGCGGTTTGGATCATGTTTTGGCAAGTGGAGAGAACATCAATATTCTGGTGATGGATACGGAAGTTTACTCCAACACTGGTGGTCAGATGTCTAAAGCTACTCCAATGGGCGCTGCTGCGAAGTTTGCAGTTGCCGGTAAGCGGATTGGTAAAAAAGATCTCGCCATGCAGGCCATCGCTTATGGTTCAGTTTATGTTGCACAGATAGCGATGGGTGCAAAAGATGCTCAAACGCTCAAAGCGCTTCAGGAAGCTGAGGAGTATGAAGGTGTTTCATTGATCATCGCTTACTCTCATTGTATTGAACACGGTTATGACATGTCTCATGGTGCTGATCACCAGACCAATGCGGTTGATTCAGGTTATTGGCCATTGTTCAGATATAATCCTGCTGCTGAAAAAGGAAAGAGGTTTAAACTTGATTCCAAACCAGGTAAAGTTACTTTGGAAGACTATATCTATTCTGAAGCACGCTTTACACGGGTGAAAGCTGAGAATCCTGAAGGCGCAGCCGACATGCTGGATCATGCCAGACTGGAACTTGCTGAAAAATGGGAAAAACTTGAATCATTACAGGGATTGTAAAAGTTTTTTTTAGCTGAATAGAAAAAGGCTGTCCGGATCCGGACGGCCTTTTTTTTACTTAATTGATTGGAATCTTGTTTTTAATACAATGCCAATAATATCTGACATTTTTAATCAATTCAATCATTTAGTTTGGTTATGGGTAGATCCCTGAGTTGGTATAATTGACATGGAAGTTTTGAGGACATGTTGGATTATTTATGAAACAGGATACACTGCCAAATAAATTTTAACTTCTTTACCTCCAAAAAAAATGATTTTCCACCCTTCCGGAAATAATAAAATTCTCCTTTATTAACACCGGAAAATCAGTTAAACATAAAGAATCAGCCCTCTGTCATTTGGATTGTTGACTTTTATGTCCTGAAGCATACAAATTATTGAAATTCCTGAAAATTCTTTTGATTTATTGATTGCAATTGTTTTCCTTTGGAAAGGAATTTTTTAAACATAAAACTAAAATCAACCAATCATGAAAGTATTTAAAAAAATTATGCTGGCTTTGATCATTTTGATCACCTTGCTGATCGGACTGAGTTTTATATTGCCTAAAAGCTATACAGTCGAAAAATCCATCCGGATAGAAGCGCCTGCTGACATCATTTATGACCAGGCAGTGCATTGGGAGAATTTCCGGGATTGGAGTCCTTGGTCAGATCTCGACCCGGAAATGAAAACAGAAATCACCGGAACTCCCGGAGAAGTAGGTTCAAAGTATGTCTGGGAAGGAAATAAAGATGCCGGATCCGGGAGTCAGACCATCACCGGGGCAAGCCCGGAAAGAGTAGACATAGATTTGCATTTCATGGAACCATTTGAATCCAAAGCAACCACATATTTTACTTTTCAGCCCAAAGAAACCGGAGTTGAGGTAGTTTGGGGAATGCAGGGTGAAATGCCAAGACCTATGAACCTGATGTCATTTTTTATGAAAAAGAGCATTGGCAGTGATTATCAGAAAGGACTGGCCAGATTGAAAGAGCGATGCGAATCGAATCCTGTTCCTGGCGCTGATAATGCAGAATAGCAGATGAATTGGCGGTTGGCGCTACGGATATTATCTTCAGTATTTCTGATTTTTTTTAAATCAGATTTCATTTTATCCCAACAAATACTGCTTAGCCGGGAGAAATCCATTGTATCTGATGATTCTCAGGAACTTCTTGGTATGTTGGGTGACAAGGTTCTGGTTTTTGGTAACCAGGGGGTCAGGTATGAACTCGATATCTACGATCAAGAGTTGCAATATCTCAAAACCAAAGAATTGTTTTTTGAAAAACAAAAGGTAGACATTCAAACAGTTGTACGCACAAAGGATGAGTTTGCGGTGTTGTATTCCTATTACCATAAATTGAACCTTGTCAGCCACATCAGAAAATACAATTCCGAAGGAGTATTATTGGATTCTTTAAAACTCCCTGAGGATGAAAGTGGAATGGACATTGGAAGCTTTATGCCATTTTTATCAAAAAATCATGGCATGTTGCTATTGGTCAAGCCATTGACCTACTACTCTATGGATATGATACTGATCGATCTTACAAAGCTTGAGATCATCTGGTATCAGGAGCATGCTTTTGAATCCTACAACCTTGAAAGAGACCTGGCGAATATTGCAGTCAGAGACAATGGGGAAGTATACCTTGTTTTTGAAAAAAACAATTTTGGCTGGCAAAAAAATAAACATCATCAGCATATTTTCATAATATTTCCCGGGGATAAACAACTGAAAGATCTCAAATTACCATTTCAGGGCAAATTGACTGCTGATTTTGATCTGGTTTTTGATGAAAAAAATGGTAAGGTTGTCGGATCTGGTTTATACGCAGAGCGTTCTGTAGAAAATGCCGCGGGTTTTTTTTCGTATGCGCTGAAAGACGGGTCTTTGGAGAAGGACCTGATTTTTACACCCTTTTCGATAAAATTACTTAAAAACAATCCATCCGGTAAAAGGAAAATCAAAAAAGAATTGAATGATCTCCGGATCGGGGATGTTTTGGTGAAAAATGATGGTGGCTTGATGATGTTCATAGAAACCAGGAAAGAACTGACCCGTGAATCTGCGCGTAACCGGTATACAGATTACTATTTTGAAGATATTTTTCTGATATGTACCCGGCCTGACGGTTCGCTTTTCTGGGATGACCAGATCAGAAAGTATCAATTGTCATACGACGATGAAGCAAAGTACTCGTCCTATTTTTTATTTGCCACGCCTTCTTCAGTCAGGTTGGTTTTCAATGATGAGATCAAGGATGAAAATACCATCAGTGAATACGTTTTTAGTCCTTTGGGTCCCGGGAAAAGAAAGAGCCTGTTTTCGACTGATCTGCACAGGATGAAACTCATGTTTTCAAAAGCTCTTCAGGTTTCATCCGACAGTTTTCTGGTTCCGAGTCTTTCTGAGGGAAAATACAGGGTTGTTTTTGTACAATATTGATCACCGTTGTGCTATTTACTCAAAAAAAGATCCGGCATCATTCATGATCAAAGGTTAAGGATGATGTACCAGCCATTTTTGCAACAGATGAAAGGCGGTGCAGGAAATAGTTCCAGGATTTTTCGTTTACATTTTATGTTTGTACATTCGTAAAAAAATGACCGATGTGTAAGATCAAACGAATCCCGGGATTGATTTTAGGCTTGATGCTTGGATATTTGATTCAGGCTCAACCTGATCTGTCATCCTACAATTGTTATTCCATGGTTGCCGGAAAGCTATCCACAACGGATGGTTCAGTTTTTCTGGCACATAATGAAGACGCTGGTGGTGAAAGGTATGTCGACTGGCACAAAGTTGACCGGATCGGACATCAACCCGGATCCTTTATCACATTCGAAAAGGGTGCAAAACTGGAGCAGGTACAAGAAACTTACTCTTTTTTGTGGTTACAGGTTCCTGGGTTACAGTTTTCTGACAGCTACCTCAATGAATGGGGAGTTGCGGTAGCATCTAACCAATGTTTGTCCCGTGAAGATAAGCCTCAACTGGTAGATGGCGGAATCGGTTATTACCTTAGACGGATCATGGTGGAAAGATGTAAAACTGCCCGTGAGGCTGTCTTGTTAGCTGGCACCCTGATCGAAAAATACGGTTACCATTCATCCGGAAGAACATATTTGGTAGCCGATGAGCAGGAAGCCTGGTTGATGGCAGTGGTTCAGGGAAAACATTGGGTCGCTCAGCGTGTACCTGATGATCATATTGCCATCATTCCGAATTATTATACTATTGGAGAAATTGATCTGGCTGATCAGAACCAATTTTTGGGTTCAAAGGATATTATTACCTATGCGATTGAACGTGGATGGTTTGATCCTTACAAAGGTAAAAGATTTAATTTCCGCGAGGCTTATGCTGATCCGGGAACACTCGACGGACTTGGCAATATTCCAAGACATTTGGATGGTATAAATTTCTTTTCAGAAAAGCAATTCAATTACTACGATCCGTTTCCATTCTCTTTCAAACCTAAGAAAAAGCTGGCAGTCAGTGATATCATGACTGTATTGGGTCGACACAACGAAGGAACTCAGTTTGAGATCCATCCCGATTTCAATCTTGGCAATCCTCACAACCTGGACATCAAGCGGATTTGTGATGACTCCAATAAATACGGAGTTATTGCCCAATTGCGAAGCAATATACCTGATCCGATCGCTCATATTCTATGGGTTGCGCCCAAAAGACCCTGTACGCAACCCTTCATTCCCTGGTACATCGGAACAAAAAAAATCATGTTGGAATATTCCAGAGGTGATGCTTCAATGCAGTTGAAGAACCATTTTCAGGAGAAGGATATCATGGGTCAGACCAAAGGGAAAGCGTTTCACTATTTTTCAGACTACGCAGATCACTGTGATGCAAATTACAAAGACCGATCTGTTGAACTTAAGGCTTTTAAAAAAGAGACAGAAAAGAAAATACTGGATAATCAGCCTGTTTTTGAACAGATTTTCTCCGAAATGTACCGCAATGATCCTGCACAAACCAATGGCATGATTGATGCCTATGTAACAAAATGGGCTGCATTTACATTGAACCATATGCGCGAGATGGCTGACAAAATGAAATAACTGTATAAACAGCGGCAACGAACGAATTAATAATACGAATAATCAAGCAATATTTTTATGATGCGGGCAAACAGCAGATGGTTTCTTGGGATCATAACCGCCCTGGTGGTTGGATTTCTGATTTATTATTTCAACACGATCGTTCTGTATATCATTCTTGCATGGATACTGGCTATGATGGGCCAACCCCTTATGAAATTGTTTAAAGTGCATTTGAAGTTGGGGCGGTTTAAACTGGGTGAGCAATTGAGCGCTGTCCTGACCCTCATTATTTTCGGGATCCTGTCACTCGCGATGATTTTGATCTTTGTTCCGATGATCGTTGAGCAGGCGAATATTCTTGCGAATATCGATTATATGCAATTATATCGTTCATTGGAGGAACCGGTCAACAGTATCAACAACACCCTGATCGAATGGGGCTTGACCACGGAAGCAGCGATCAAACCTGAAGCCTTCGGAACTTTTTTCAGCAAGTATTTCAATATCGGGCAGATAGGTGTTTTGTTGACGTCCTTATTCAGCATGGCGGGGAATTTCGTTGTTGGTATCTTTTCTGTTGTATTTATCACATTTTTCTTTTTACAGGACAACACCATGCTGATGGATTTCATCATCGGGGTATCACCTGATAAATTTGAAAAGCAGATCCATCAGGTAGTTTCGGACATCAAGACCATGCTCAGACGGTATTTTTTTGGTTTGGTAATGCAAGTGGCTACGATCACCCTGATCGTATCGGTTGTATTGAGTATCATGGGAATAGAGAATGCATTGCTCATCGGTTTTTTTGCCGGGGTAATCAATTTGATCCCATATGTCGGGCCCATCATTGGCGCTGCATTTGGAATTATTATTACCATATCTTCCAATCTTGACCTGCCTTTTTATGAGGAAATGCTACCTATGGTCATCAAGCTGTCCATTGTTTTTGCAGGTATGCAGATGATTGATAATTTCATTTTGCAACCGGTGATTTATGGTAACAGTGCAAAGGCTCATCCTTTGGAAATATTCATAGTCATTTTGGTGGCAGCAAAATTAGGGGGAATTACCGGCATGGTGGTGGCCATCCCGGCATATATCGTGATCAGAGTGATCGCACGGGCGTTTTTGTCAAGATTCAAGGTAGTCAAAACACTTACAGAAAGTATGAGCAACTAAAAAAAGAAGCATCAATATGTTTTAGCTTCTGTTTCAATAGTTAAGTTCGTTTCTTTTGGCATAAATATTTGATCACATCCTGACAAGTTTATCTTTGAAAATGATGTGTTCTTTTTCAGAGATAAAAACCCAATAAATGCCCTCCGGCAAATGCTTTAAGGAAATCAATGTGCCATCAGAAAAATTTTCTTGCATCATAACCAACTGACCCTGAATATTTATTATCCGTAGCTGCATGGAGTTATTGACACCCGGAATTTTTACGGAAAAAACATCTTTACATGGATTCGGAAAGAATGCCACATCCATAGTTTCAACCTGTTGTTGAGAATCCATGATCACATCACAATGCTGGCTTTCCTGCCATGCTGACACAAAATCGTCATAATCATATTGATGGAGATCATTGGAAGAAGGGGCGATTGAAATGCCCGTGATCAAACCATTGAGTATGTTGTTCTCTACTTTTAAGGCAGTTACATACACATGATTGTCGCGTCTGCGGTAATCACCCAATTGATCCCAGGTATTTTCAATTTCAGTGATCAAAGGTAAAATGAGTGCCAAAGTATCACCTACATCACCGAAGTCAGCAGCTGCCAAAGACCATATTCCATTACAATCGTAATCAGTACCATCCCAGATACGAATGTTACTTCTGCTTTCTGAACCTCGCAGCACCGCTAAAATTTCAAAATCAATGCCGGTTGAATCCACAGAGGTAATATAACCTGTAACGATCAGATCGTCCTGGTATACAAAACTGGTCCTGCAAAATGATTCCGGAATGAAAGAACATCCCAACATGATCTGAACCTTGAAAAAAAAGATTACGAGTAATGGTAACTTGGTCATAATTAAAAAATTATAAAAGGTTCATGTAATAAAAACGTAATTGTTTAGCTCAATAGTCTTTTAGACTTAAGTCTATTAGCTAATGATTTATACAAAAGGTTAAAACCTCTGATTCCAGGACAAATTTCGTGTCTTTTGCTCAAAGTACACGCTCAATTCAAAGAGACTGAAAGGCTAACAGACTAATTGGCTAACCACCTAAATAACTACATAAAAACAAATTTATACATTTTCATGCAAAACTGCAAGTATGTTGAAAATCATAGCATTATGGTCAGAGAACTCCTGAATACTGATCAATGATTCAGCTCATTCCAAAGTATTTACAGTGGTATAGAGGAAAAATACCATAAAATATTTCACCATCAATATTCATTGCACAGCTGATAATAAAGACAATAAAGCTGATTTTTTCTTTGCCTCAAAATAAATCCGGCAAAGGGAATAAATCATGAAGCTACCATCCTGAGCTGGACGAGACAGAAGCAAAGAGGAATATGATTTAAAGTTCTGCCAAATAATAAACGAATTCAATTTTTAAACCACTGAAATACCAGGTAAAACATCTTAGTTTTTAAAAATGCTGAAGGCATGTTTATTGACAAAAATAACATAAACGCCAGGTTCCAGCTCAGACACGGATACTTTTTCGCCCGAATTATATTTGCCTGACAAGATCTGTTGTCCCAAAATAGTGCTTATACTGACATCCATTGATGGATTGTTTTCATCCAGGATGATGACATGATCCTTAGCGGGATTTGGAAAAATACGGATGTCCGAAACTTCATTGCTACGGTCATCTGTTGAAGAAAGGGTACTAAAAGCAATTTTCCGAATGGAGGTGAAGGGAATTGAAACCGGCGCAGCATTTGCATCGGTGAAAATTTTCAGATAGGAATCTTCACTGACTACCTTGCCTGATGCGCTCACATGATACATATCAGCAGATTGATCATGCAAACTGACTGTAATGGTGGTTTGGGATGAGATGATATCAGACAGAAATATTATTGAACAGATAAGACTGAATTTCGTAAAAATGGCTGAAAAATATCTGTTGTTCATATAGTGAGCTTTTTGTGGTTATTTCAATTTTTTGCAGGCTTTGCATTCAAAGGTAAAAACATTCTATTTTTTAAATCGATCCTGCAAGAAGTTCTTTTTATAATCTTTAAACATTTTGCCGAAAGCCTTATCTTTTTGTCTTTTTTCTGCCAGTGTTAATTCGAAGTGTGATTTTTCCCTTTCCATTTTGAGGTAATTTTGGTATGCATTCCAATCGATTTCACCTTTTTCGATGGCATCCAAAACCCTGCATCCTGTTTCCTGCGTATGAGTACAATCTTTAAATTTGCATGCTGTCGCCAGGGCCAGGATCTTGTCGAAAGTGATTTCGAGACCTTCGGAATTGTCGGTGATGCCAACTTCTCTCATGCCGGGATTGTCGATGATGATGCCACCGTTGGCTAAAATCGTCAATTCCCTGTGACTTGTAATGTGTCTTCCTTTTTGGGTGCTGTGGCTGATCTGTCCGGTTTTCATGACTTCATTTCCGGTAAGGTTATTCACCAGGGTGGATTTACCCACGCCGGAAGATCCGAGCAGACAATACGTTTTACCTTTTTCGATGAATGTCTTTATTGATTCAAACCCTTCAAGGCTTTCGTTGCTGAAAGGCAATATGTGAATATCGGGAATGCGGTTTCTGATCGATTCCACGATGGATTCCAGGTCAGTTGCGCTGATCAGGTCTGTTTTGCTTAAAATGATCACCGGAATGACCCTTGAAGCATGGCAAATCGTCAGATACCGCTCCAATCTGTTGATATTGAAGTCTCTGTCAGCAGCCTGAACAATGAAGGCATAGTCGATATTGCTGGCTATGACCTGGATATCACCATGGCGGCCAACTGCCTGTCTTTTTATTATGGAATATCTTGGAATGACTTCATGTATGAAGGCAAGCCCTTCATCATAAGAAGAAATGACCACCCAATCGCCAACTGCGGGAAAATCCTCCCTGCTTTCCGCTTTATACCGCAAATGTCCGGTAATTTCTGCTTCGAATTCGCCTGTTATCGTCCTGACCAGGTATCGTTCCTTATGTTCTGCAGTCACTCTTCCGGTTTCCCGGATGGAAAGTCCATGAGAATCAAGATAGTCACGGATACCGGGGTTCATTCCAAGTTCATCAGGTTCCATATCACGTTCTGTTTTGCTTAAAACCAAGGCAGATTTTTTTATTTATTTTGAAAAAAGCATTTTTATCCCAACCAGGATCAGTACCACTGCAAAAAACTTTTTCAAGGATTGCTCGGGGATCTGAAGGGCAATTTTGGAAGTCAGATAACTTCCCAGCATAAAGGCGACAGCCAGGATCAATGCGTAGGTCAGATTGACATGCCCGCTTTTATAATAATTATAGGCTGCAAAAAAACCGATCGGAGGCAGCATCACCGCCAGACTCGTACCTACTGCCTGATGCTGGCTGAAGCCAAGAATGTAAACCATCGCCGGGATCATAAATATGCCTCCGCCGATGCCCAACATGCCACTCAGTCCACCGACGATCATGCCTATAACGATCAATAAAAGTATCACCAACAAATTCATTTTCATCCGTTTTGAATATTAACTTTGCTCAGAGCAGGAAATTTCCCATTCGTCTATATGCACAAAGTTAGTGTATCTTTCCCGTATGCTGTCCATTCCGTTTTTCATTTCTGCGTAGCAAAGAATAAACTTGAATGCTTCTAAATAGTTTTTGTTCCAAATCGATATGGAACATAAGTTTTGGACCCGGACAGGGTACAAGGATCATGAAAACCAGGGTATGAATCCCATCCTGTGGATCCTTCTGAAAGGCAGATTTTCAATGAATTGATTATAAACACTTTAGCTTTGCAATTCAGAAACCCTGAAACTATGTATAAGTGGCAATATTACCCGGGGAAAGAAGTCTATCCAGATTTTATGTGTTGCCACAACACTAATAAAAATTACTCAGCCTCCAGCTCACGTTACCCTCTAACTTCCATTCCAATGAAGACCTTGGGCATAAAGGCTTGTTTGATCCGGTTTTATAGCATACATCAATGGCTTCAGCATCTCCTTCTACCTTAACTTCTTCCCAGCAGTCATTGACTGTTTCCGAAAAAGAAGTACTGCCTACATGACATTGTCCGGTATGGTCTTTTACGTGGATCCACACGGTTTGATCTGCTGAGGCAGCATAAGTGATCCTGATCAGGGTTGCTTTCCTGGTTTCAAAAACCGGAATAGTTTTGACTTGCCCGGAAGTATCTTTTTCTGTCTTAGTACCGGTCTGGACTTGTTTCTCGTATGAAGTCCTGGACTCAGATGCGGATTCGTGGTAGCTGATCATACCTTTTGAAACTTCAACCAGACAATCTGGTTCAAAATCTGCATCCCTCGGTAGTTTTCGGACAAACAAGGAAGACCCAAGATCCTCATTCCTGCATAAATAATATACAATTCCCTTTTCCAGTGATTCATCCCTGAGCATTTGGATATCATTGTAAAACTGAAATCCGCCATTTTTTTCTGCCTCAACAAATTCGTAATATGCATCCCTTGCATATACTTTCTGATGCGACCGATCATAAAAACTCATCAAACGGAGCCCGTATTGATAGTAATGGTCAACAATTTTCAGATCTACACTTTTTTTATAATCGCAAAACTGATCGTATTGGTCCGTGATCAGGTAGCCAGCATGAATATTAGCCTTCCCGACCGATATAAGATCCTGATACAAGCGATCGCGAGCGGATTTCCATTTTTTTACATCCTCTGTGGAAAGCTGTCTTTCTGCATTGATCGTCTGTGTTTCAATAAACCTGGCTGTTGAATTTTGTAAGATCCGTGTGTTCGTTTCGATCTCTTTTCCCTTTTTGATCTGTTGTGAGGCCATTTGCATGGCTAATTTATAATGTCCCTTGTCAAATGCCTGATCAGGCGTGTAGCAAGCATTCATGATCAGTGAAACAATGAAAAGTAAGTAAAGTTTTTTCATTTTTTTTCCTAAAATTATATCAACTTTACATGATTCTCCAAAAATGGTATTTGGCTTAAGATATGTTTAACTTCGAATGCAATACCCATGTTAATGAATTGTCAAATGGTTCATATTCAGTAACATATTCTTAACAATTGGATGGAAACCATTAAGATACCATTCCCATGATATAAACTCCGGTTGTTAAATCATGCTGTGGCCGTCAGTATCCGAAAGGAAATCACATGGCATTTTATACCAGGCAAGGGCTGAAGGTTTGACCCCGGCAGGCTGGCGGGATCAGCTGACGGACATCAGGCTCAGCCTAAGAAAGGGACGAGATCAATCCAGAAAAATACTTTTGCAGTACCTGTAACCAATTCCGCATCCATCCAGATGGTTGTAAAGATATTCTTGACATATGAAAGTTAGTTAGCCACATGTTTTTTATTTCATTCGGCGTGCGTGGTTTATTTCATTGACAAAAAAGCGTTCATTTATTTGCCTATGTTGAGGGGAAAATGGAAATGGAGGGAGGGAAGAGAAGGTTTTTGTCGGGTAAAAAAGATTTTTTCTGGCGAAATTTCAAAATATAATACTAAGTGTTACTCAATTTATAAAGAAATATTAATTTTTTTAAAAAAAAACACAGATTTTTGTTAACAGGCAGGTTGAGTCAAAACCTTTTAATTTTTAGCATATATATATATTTACAATATTCTAATATTATATGATTTTGTCCATATTATACAAAATAATATGTGATTTTGTCCAAATTGGGCAATTTTCATTGAATTTCCGGTATCATATTTGTACTATAAATACAAATTAAGCGAACCTTAACAAAACTATTGTTTAACCTAAAATAAAAAAAATGTATCACCTGATTACCGAAACTTAGTCCCTTTGGGGACGAAAGAAATACAATAAAAAATTGCACAGTATCTACCCTGATATCAGTTGCATCTTAAGCTTCTCTTATGGAAGCAGTTTATCAACCACCTTTTGGAAATAATTTGGCTAGCTCCATGAATATCAACCAGTTCTAAACATTGATTTTCTTCGGCAACCAAAAAATGATTTATATTGATATATCAATATAGTTATAAGATATTGCCTGGAAAATACTTTACAAATCCAGCCATCAAAATCCAAAAGAAAATTTGTTCACATTTATTTTTAATTATTATGAAAACTAAAAATCACAAGTCTATTAATTTAACTATTTACAAATTATTTCTATTATTATTCTCCATGCTCATGACATTTAGCGGAAAAACCCAGTGTGACCTGGAAGGCAATGTGATGGTGTATGAATTTGAAGAACATGAAAGAATTTATTACAAGGTACCGGAAGGCTTTGACTATAAGTCACAGATTCAATTGGACTTATTGAAATTACGTGAAAAGTCAAAAAAGGTTAAAAGATCAATAAAGATCGATAAAAACTATAAATTGACAGATAACATCGTGGTTTTGGATACAAAAAATCACTTCGAAAAACAGGAAGTCAGGTTGCTGAAAAGTGTGTATACCGAAAAGGAGATTAAAATCATTTCTGGTTTAGTTGACCTTTCAAAAAATACCCAAAAGGAAACCAATCAATATGTGGTCACCAAAGAAAGGGATAACGAATACCAAAATGAATTCTACATCAGAAAGTTAAACTATTTAAATGGGCATTTTGGTTGGTTAAATCTTGATGAAGAATATTTCCAGCTTTTAGAAAAACGCGGTTATTTGATCACAACAGAAAACCAGGTGATTACTGCTCAAAACGAAAATGACAAAATCATTTATGATGAAGCTAATCTGATTTATTACCGGGAGTATTATGAACAAGGCATTAAATATACCAGGTTTATGAAATACTACAAACTTGAAAATAACATTTTACCCAGGTTTATTAAAATGACTGAATCTCAAAATCTATTTAATGGCGATTGTGTGGAAAAAGTTACTGAACTTAGCTATCCGGAGGATAAAACCAGTTTATGCATCAGTGAACCTGAATATGCATTGCCGAGAAGTATTTCCAATCCGGCTGCTCAATCTTTGTTCTACCCTAACCCGGTGATGGATGAATTCACTATCAACAACCCTTACAAATCTCAGGATGTTGAAGTCTATATCTACGATATTAATGGAAAGGTTGTGGTAAAGGAATCATTCTCCAACAGCAGTGATTTATTAATTCTAAATGCCGGAAAATTAAACACTGGAATGCATGTAGTGAATCTGGTCTCTGGCAAAGAGTCTGTTTCATTTAAATTAATCAAAAATTAATCACCTTATAAATTTAAAACAATGAAAAATATTAATTTAGCATTAACGATTATTATGATAGCCTTTGGTGGACATTTATTTTCTCAAAACACAACAGGCTCTGCTCAGAATGAAAGTGGTTCATGTATTGATGAAACTGATTTGACTATTTTAAATATAGACGAAACTATCCTCATCTTTGATCCTCCTGTTCAGGAAATTGATGGTGAAAATTCCTCCCCTGTAGAGTTGGACCCTAAAGCTTTTAAAAATGTCTTTTTTGTGCATGGTTTGGGAGGACATGCGGCTTCCTGGGCACCAGCTACAAGACATGTATCAACAACTTATAAAGCTGTAACTCCATACATTTCCTATCTTCAGGATATTACAATCCCGCAGGCTGCAACCGGGCTGAATTTTGATTTTGGAGTAGCAAACAATGCTCTTGAAGATGAATATCCGAATTCAAAAGGAGAAGAAAGTATTTTTATTGGCCATAGCATGGGCGGGGTAGTAGGTCGCCAAATGGATTATGACGTAGTAAATTATGATTTTAAGAAAAGGTTTAGTGCCATGGCAACTTTTGGATCACCACACCAGGGAGCTAAAATCATTGAAACTTTACAGAATGGTGAAGTAGAAGAATATTTAAATCGGGGTTGTAATGCTCTGAGCAATGCTGCAATTAAAAAAATTGAAAGCGACTTTGAGCTTCAATTAAATGGTATCCTTGGATTGCTATTTAATGAAAGAATTAAAAACCTTGAGAAAAGCATGTTTGGATTTCTGGATGAGTTCGCAAAGAAATATGTATGTGATAATTTATTGAGCATGGGTTTTCAATCAATGGCATCCAATATTGCACCACCTATTGGCGCTGCATTGAATCCAAATTCAGAATTGATTTCTACTTTAAGTACTCACGATATTGAACTAGATAATGTTGCTTTTTTTGGACTTGAAAAAGGAACGTATGAAGGAGTTTTAGGTGAAGGTATAGATGGCTATGCTGCATTACGACAACTACATTCACTAAACAAAATGTCCACCGCGACTGACTTTGGGGGTGAAAACGAGGACGAATCATATATTGCTGAATATATCAATTTGAAAAACTATCTCCTTTCTGAGTATACCTATTATTCAGAAACTGAGGATTATCAATATGCAATACCAATTTGGGAAAATCCTAGTGATCCTGAAGGCTCTGAAAATCAGGAATGTATAAGTGAAGGTGGGGTTCCGGTTTTCAATTTCCTTTTTGCTCCATTTTCATGGATCATGACCTGTGATTTACCTACTGATGCAGAAACTGCATTATCTTTTAGGAAAGCATACCAATTTGTCAGCGATTTTGATAAAGAATACAGAATTCTCTTTGGACATTTGGAAATTGAATATCAGCAAGTTGGACAAAATCCTATATGTAGATGTTTTTTAACATATAATGGGGAAAATGTTGTAATAGGTGATGTTCCATGTAATGAATCCGATATATATCATAACATTATGTCCAATTCAGATATTACATGTGTGGATGAATTTGAACCTGTGTATGATTATGTGGAATACCTCCATCCCGGGGATTGTGTTGTAATTGAAACTTCTGCCAGTAATTTTCCAGGGGTTAGAAAAACCAGGAAATTGTCAGACAATAATCACCAGCAAATGAGAAATAGTCGGGAAACAAAAGAGTATTTTAGGGAATTGTTTGAAGGCAAAGAATACGGCTCCGGATTTAAACTAAATATTAAATAAGTTTTTGTTTTGGATATTATGGTATTAAATTATTATATATAACTGAGATGAATTCAGTACTATTTATCAGGATAATTCATTAGTTTTTGTTAAAACATCAAATATTTACTTAATTCCACAATATTCTAAATCTGAACAGAAAATGATTAATAATCTAAAAAAGCAAATCCATGAAAATTATAGCTTATTTACCTTTTCTTGTGATATTTATTTTGTCATTTAATATCAATTGTGGATGCACAGTTGATCCACCAGTTGATCCTGGTGATACAACTAAGACAGATTCCCTACCTTACGATATAATCTGGCAAACACCTCAGAACATTACTGATTCTTCTGGAAGTTATTCCCCACATTTTACGCCGGCCATCATTGGAGATTTGGTTTTCAGTGCGAATAATGTGTATGCTGATTTTTTAAACGATAAAGATATTGATACTATCACCGCCTATAATATTCATACAGGTGAAATCATATGGAAATGGTCTGATTTTCAATCTTCACAAAAGTATGTATCTCAAAATGTAATAGGTGACAATATCGTTTTTGTGACAACCGGAAAAGAAGTTGTCGGTATTGATGCATTGACTGGCGAAACCTTAATCCGAAGAATTTCAAATAAAGGTGAGAAAAGGATCTCTGTTTCTCAAGATATACTTTTTCATTGTGATCTTGACTTTGATGAAAAAGGAACTGATATTTTTTACTTTGACAAAGTCAATAGTCAATGGAAAAAAGCGATCAGAATCGTGGAAACAGGTAATTTGCGAATTCAAGCATATCCTCCATCAGCTGAAATTAAATCAGATGGAGACACATTGCTTTATTTTCAAAAAAGGTTTTATCGAAGTGAACCATTTTTGGCAGGTTCCGAACTTTATTGTTACAATTTGTCTAAAAAACAGATAGTTTGGAACGCGATAGTGGATTCTTTAGACTCAAATATCAATAACACACCCTATGTGGCTGAAGGTAGAATATTTTTTTGTAGTTCTAAAACAGTCCATTGTTTTGATAAGTCTACAGGAGCAAGGATCTGGAGGACTCATTTCCCAAAAACAAACTTTCTGGCTACAAATTACCTGATGACAGAGGATAAGATCGTCATTGGTTCTGACAATGGCGAAAGAATCGGAGTTCGGAAAAACGATGGTAAAGTAGTTTACAATATCAATTCGTACGCGAGTAGTTTCTGGAGATTGAACAGATACAAAAACTGGTTATTAAATGTTCATAAACAGCTTGAAATCTATGACATCAACACCGGGGAACAGAAATTTTTTCTTAATACTACTCACAAAAAAGGCAATTTCAACACCGGTGTCGCCGTGGATGAAAGCACCGGCCTCTTCTACCTGCCTGACGGATACAACATGATGTGCATTAAAGTGAAAGGATTGTAGGCATAAACAGGATTTTTTGGGTTATCCAGGCCTCCTGCCCGGCGCAG
The DNA here is from genome assembly GCA_002344345.1 of Saprospiraceae bacterium UBA2365. Lineage (GTDB taxonomy): Bacteria > Bacteroidota > Bacteroidia > Chitinophagales > Saprospiraceae > UBA2365. The sequence goes on along the minus strand of DDTL01000056.1, from coordinate 523 downwards.
GAGGCCTTTTAATACCCTTCAGACCCATTGCCTGGTTTTTATCAAAAAAATATTTGATTGCCCATATCTGTGAAAATCATCAGAACAGAGCTTTATATTTGTAAGCAAAAAACAAGTACACTTGAAAAACACCGGATACTTACCAATTCTGATCTTATTGATCATGCTGACCGCCCTGCACCACAGCTGCACAAAGACCATCGACCCTCCTGTGACCCCGCCGGATACTTTAGAAGTTGACTCCCTACCCTACGATATCATCTGGCAAACGCCCCAGAACATCACAGATTCATCAGGTAGCTTTTCGCCACATTTTACTCCTGTGATCATAGGGGAATTGGTGATGAATGCTAATGATGTGTATGGTAGAGGAGATGATTTGGACACCATTACTGCATACAATAAAGAAACAGGCAAGGTGGTATGGAAATGGTCTGATTTTGTTTTATCAAAAAAGAATGTGTCAGGAAATGCTGTTGATCAAAACATTTTATATGTCACCAATGGTTTCGAATTAGTTGCC
>DDTL01000179.1 GCA_002344345.1 Saprospiraceae bacterium UBA2365 | reverse complement strand
GTATGATCTTGATTCTGAATATACCTCAGCATATAGATCACTAACTGAAGATTTCTATATTCATTTCTAAAATAATATATATAAATATTTTATGTAATGTATTTATATTTGGTTCGCTATTTATTTTCAGTCTAACTTAGTTCATTATTGCTCGAAAGGTTATTGATTTAAGAGTTTTTTATGTAGTTTTGTCCATCTTTCAGGGGCATTTTTAAAATAATTTCAGATTATTTTGAATGGAAAGATCGCAAGACCTGAAAGGGATTTTTGAATTAAATTAACCTAATATGAGTTTAAGTTTGATAGGCAGAAATGTCGGTGAATCCGTTACCCTTAAAATGAATGAAACTTTTGCCATACTCAAGGCAAAGGGAGAACCTGTTATTCATCTTGGAGGAGGTGAGCCCAAAAGCAGGGCACCATTGGATGCGATAACATCCATTGCCAGCCATCTGAATTCGGGAGAAGTTAGATACGCTCCAGCAGATGGTACTGTTGATATGAAGAAGGCTGTTATCCGTTTTACGAGGGATACCTACAACAGAACTGTCGAACCTTCCAATGTTCTTGTTTCCAGCGGAGCCAAACAAGCGATTATGGTCGCATTGCAAGCCATACTGGATCCTCAGGATGAAGTGATCTTCCCTGCACCATATTGGGTTTCTTATCCCGACATGGTCAAACTTTGCGGAGCAATTCCTGTTCCCGTAGTTCCGGAGGATGGCACTTTTACACCGACGATGAAGGATATTACACAAAATGTCAGCGCATACACAAAAGCAATTATCATCAATAGTCCGAATAATCCATCAGGTGTGGTATATCCACCTGATTTCATCAGGGAAATCGTTGAGTTTGCTGAACAAAAGGGACTCTACCTGATCATGGATGATATTTACAATAAGTTAGTTTTTGATGGTGTTCCATTGGCTAACCCATTTGATTATGTCAAAGATTTTTCAGACAATTCAAAACTGATCATCATCAACGGTGTGTCAAAAGCTTATGCAATGACAGGTTTCAGGATCGGATGGGCAATCGGGAATAAACATCTTATCAAGGCAATGTCCAATATACAGGGACATCAAACTTCCGGTACCTCTATTTTGCTTCAAAAAGCTGCAATTGGAGCTATCAACGGTGTTCAAAATGTTGTCAATAGTCTGAAAACGACGCTGGAAAATAATAAAAGAGTTCTGGTAAGGCAGTTAAAGGCATTTGATGGGGTGCATTTGATTGAACCACAGGGCGCCTTTTATACATTTGCAGATTTTAGCGCTTATGAGAAGGATTCAAGGAAACTTTCCAATTTTCTATTGGAAAAGGTTCGGGTTTTGACCGTGCCCGGCGCTGAATTCGGTTTTGAAGGTCACCTGAGAATTTCTTTCTGTGGTGGTATTAAGGATATCAATCAAGGCATTGAACGGATCAAATGGGCCATCGATCCTAATTCACCCAATGAATTGTATATCGGTGAAAGAAAACTGGTTCGGGACTGGAATTAATTTATTGACCATTAAATCTGTTTAAAGTGAAATATTTAGAATTTGAAACGCCTGCCAGCAAGCACGCTGCCGCGTATAAAGCTGATTTTGGACTTGAAAATCACGGATTGGTACACCTGGACAGGATTTACTGGAATTTACCCACGCCTGCTTTGGTTGAAGAAGCAGTCTTCAGGGGTGAAGGAAAATTGGTCAATGGAGGTGCATTTCAGAAATACACCGGGAAATGGACGGCCAGAGCCGCCAACGATAAATACTTTGTAATGGAAGGGAGTTCATCCGAGAACATTGATTGGGGTTCCTACAACAGGCCGATGACACTGGAAAAATTCAATGTGATCTTTTCAAGACTTCAGGCATTCTGGCAAGGAGAAGAGTTGTTCGTTCAGGATGTTTATGCAGGTGCTGATCCGGAACACAGGCTTAAAGTAAGGATCATAACCGAACATGCCTGGAGTTCTCATTTTATAAGGAACATGTTCATATGTGAAGGTGATCTGGCTAAGATCAAAGACTTTGTGCCGGATTTTACTGTGATGGTAGCGCCATCATTCAAATTGGATCCGAGGATAGACGGTACTTTAAGTGAAACAGCCATCGTCATCAACTTCGGGCAAAAACTTGCAGTGATCGCAAACTCATCCTATGCCGGGGAAATGAAAAAATCTGTTTTCACCATCATGAATTACCTGATGCCACTGAATGACGTGATGTCTATGCATTGCTCAGCCAACGTTGGTAAAAATAATGATGTTGCGCTGTTTTTTGGTTTGTCGGGAACCGGGAAAACCACGCTTTCCGCTGACCCCACACGTAGTTTGATCGGAGATGATGAACACGGTTGGAGCGATGCAGGTGTTTTCAATTATGAAGCAGGTTGCTATGCCAAGGCAATTCGATTGTCAGCAGAAGCAGAACCGGAGATCCATGCGTGTACCTATAAATTCGGGACCATCCTGGAAAACGTTGTTTTTGACCCTGCCTCAAGACAAATTGATCTGGACGATGAAAGGTTGACAGAGAATACCCGGATGTCTTATCCATTGGAATTCATTCCGAATGCTGTTCCGGATAAAATGGTTCGGGCCCAACCCAAAAATATTATTTTCCTGACGGCAGATGCTCAGGGAGTCATGCCTCCGATTGCCAGGTTGAGTATGGATCAGGCAATTTACCATTTTATCAGTGGATATACTTCGAAGATCGCTGGTACAGAACTGGGACTGGGAATTGAGCCCGAAATCACCTTCAGTGCGTGCTTTGGTGCACCTTTCATGGTACATCATCCGTATTTCTATGCCAATCTGCTCAGGAAAAAGGCTGAACAATGCAATGCGCGGATCTGGCTGGTCAATACCGGCTGGGTAGGAGGTAAGTTCGGCGTGGGAAAACGGATCTCCATACGACACACAAGGAATATGTTGAATGCTGCGCTTGAAGGGCTTCTCGATAACGTAGAATACCGAAAAGATGTATTATTTGGCTTCGAAATTCCTACCAGTTGTCCGAATGTTCCTGATGAAGTCTTTGATCCTGCAAATGCCTGGGGAAATAAAAAGGACTATTGGAGGAAATATGATGCGTTGGTTGCGAGGTACATAGAGAACTTCAAGTTGTTTAAAGATGAAATTCCTGCTCATATTCTTTCATCCGGTCCTAAAAGGCTAAAGGAAGTTGATGTAATAATCTGATAATTATATAGTTAGATCGTTTTAGTTAAAGAAAAACTTTAGTATAGGAAATAAAAAAAGGTTGGGTGTTTACCCAACCTTTTTAAATACCTGAATTTTACTTTAGTTTGCTTTCAAGCCAGCCTGATCCAACATATAAGTGATCAGGTTTTTGTAATTATCTTCAGTGCATTCCATGCAGGTTCCTTTAGCAGGCATGATTCCCGTTTCACCTGTATAACCTTCAGTTACGTGTTTTACCAAAGTTGCCATACCTTTTTCAGCTCTTGGTCCCCATAAGGTAGCATCTCCGATTTTTGGAGCTCCAGCAATTCCTTCTTTATGGCAAACCGTGCAATACTTGTCGTAAAGAGCGATTGTTTCAGGTGCATGAGTTGTTGTAGCTGCAACTTCTTCAACCTGTGCTTCTATAGTGGCTTCAGGAGTTTCTTTTTCCTTTTTCTCACCACCGCAGCTAATCAATGCAAAGACAAATACTGCCATCAATAAAAATAATCCAAATGCTTTCTTCATGACTTAACTATTTAAAATTTAATATTCTTTTTTTACAACAATTTGTTGATTTTAAAATTTAACTACAAATATAGGTATTACAACAAAATATTCTATTTTCCGCAGACATATTATTTGTTAATATTGATCATATTGAGCCTTCAAATATCAATTGCAACGATGAATGCCGTAAATATTTCCTTGCGGTTATAGAATTGATTTGTAAGACTTCTGCCGTTATAGTATTGCACGCCTATCCTCAATCTTTTTTGAAATCTGTCTTGTGGAAAAAGGTAGCCACTTATCAATGAAATATTGGGAGAAAATGCGTTTGCCTGATAACTGCTGACATTCCCTGCTGCAAAAACACCACCCAGATACGGATTTTTAAAATAATACTCTAACTCTATACCTCCCTGTAAATTCAGATAAGCTGTACGATTGGGTTTATTCTGCCTTTCTCCTAAAAAATCGGATCCCGGAAGAAAAAATCCAAAATCTCCGTAGATCTGTAATATATCCCATCGCGGCTTTCCAAGGAAATACAAGGGCCTTACTGCAGCAGAGAGGATCATGTCATCTCTGACAGGCAGTTGCATCACATTTGGATCAAAATCGATAGGAGAACGAACCCCTATGGTTGGAAATTCATCCCCTATGTGGGTGCAAATGTGATGCTTAGAAAAGCGAAGACTAAGCCATTCATACGGTTTACCTGAAATGGCAAAATAATAAATGCCGTCCAACCCGATCAGATCGTGATTTCCGCTACGCATAAATGCAGGAATAGAAACTCCGAGAGAAATATCTAACCCAAGTTTTGGATTGCTTTTGGGGCTGAAACGGAATAGAGAAATTTTAACTCCCGGATTGATCACCAGTCTGCCTTTATAAGTTCCATCCACATTGACGTTGTCATTCAGGTCTACATCGCTGTATTTCATATCCCTTGCAGATACCTCGAACCTGACATCCAGAGGGTCAGCAAGGTATATTGGGTAAAAATGGTTCAATCCGATCACTTGCATGTTCCAATTTTTGATCGGGATGTTGAATAAACCTTGTGCATCCTGTGCCTGTAGATTCAGTGAAAATAAGGCAATTATGATATATAAGCTCAGTTTCTTCATTTTTACAATTTTTTCCTGTTTAATTTATGATCTCACCTGCCCAGACATCATTTGACTGCCCGGAACTGCTGGTAAATCCTCCCAATATCCAGATTTTGTTGTCGTGGACAACGCAACCATAACCATGCCTTGGTTCAAATGCAACTCCATAGGAATCTGCTTCCCATGTCCCGTCATCATGAACCCTCCAAATGGGAAAATGATTGGGTGAGGTGAAATGATAATGCACAGTTGAGGTTGTTTTACCAGGGAAACTCCATACACTGTTATCAAAATATACCAGGTGATGTGAGGCTCTCCAAAGCAAGCTCTGATCCCAGGTTTCTGTATCATTTGTAGCTATCCAGTTTTGACCATCATCCGAATACCACAGATATTCCCAATGTTCTATCGGATGAGTACTGAAGTTCTGCGAGGTAAATACAATGCCATGTGTTCCACCCTGCATAAACATCCTTCCGGTCTGTGGGTTTATGGTCACGGCCTGATCACCACGGATCCCGAAATCATTATTGTTGATCCGTTCCCAATCCTTTCCGTTCGGTGTTCTCCAGACATCATTATGATATATTGTGGAAAATCTGCCATCAATACTGTCCTGCATACTTCTCCCGGCCATGAGGTAAATATAGTTTTTGCCTTCCATTTTTTTAACTATACAAGAATGTTCCATTCGTGGATACCACTGATAGAGTGAATCTCTTGGAGGAAATTCGGTAGGTTTAATTTCAGTCCATAATTTACCATCATATGATTTCCAAACATCATTTGCATATTGCCGGTAACCTGTTTCTTCATTCACCATGTATCCTCCGATCAGGAATAACGCATCTCCGGAACCATCATTAAATACGACCACTTCATGCCCTCGTCTGCCATGCCAGGGTGCATTATCAGTGATCAAATCCCAATTTTCTCCATCTGATGAGCTCCACACATCTTCATAATATGTGTCACCAATTGTTTGGCCGGGATTATAACCACCCAATATCCAGAGTTTTCCGTCAAAACTGACTGCCGCATGGTCGTAACGATTGCCCCATTCAGCATTTTTAATCAGTTTGGTCCAGGAAATAGAACCGTCGTAAGGTTCATATTCATAATCTTCATAACTCATGAATTCGCAGCTGCTCAGAAGAATTAAAATACTGCCAAAAACCATAAGACGTGATGATGAAAATAGTTTTATCATAAGAGTAAATTATTATTAAAAAAATATCACGGAAATTGAAATTTAGCAAAATATAGGATTTGCCAAAAAAGAAAACTTTTTTATACTCAAAAAAATTATGGGAATTTGGGATATTTTGAAAAGTCAGGATCCCTCTTTTCAAGGAAGGCATTTTTACCTTCACTTGCCTCTTCAAGCATGTAATACATAAGCGTCGCGTCTCCTGCAAATTCCATCAATCCACGCTGACCATCAAGTTCTGCATTCAATCCGCGTTTGATCATACGAATCGCCAAAGGGCTTCTTTTAAGGATCGTTTTGCACCATTGAACAGTGGTGTCTTCCAGCTCAGCAAGTGGAACTACTTTATTTACCATACCCATTCGTTCAGCTTCTGCAGCTGAATACTGTTCGCACAAAAACCAGATCTCTCTGGCTTTTTTCTGGCCTACATGTCTGGCCAGATAGGAAGAACCAAATCCGGCGTCGAAACTTCCCACTTTAGGCCCTGTTTGTCCAAAAATCGCATTTTCACTCGCAATTGTAAGATCACAAATAACATGTAAAACATGACCCCCTCCGATCGCATATCCATTGACCATGGCTATCACCGGTTTAGGAATATTTCTTATTGCCCTGTGTACATCCAAAACATTTAATCTCGGTACGCCATCATCTCCGACATAGCCACCATGTCCCTTTACATTGATATCTCCTCCTGAGCAAAAGGCTTTATCGCCGATGCCGGTGATGACGATCACACCAATTTCAGGACTTTCCCGGCAGATCTCCAGGGCATCCAGGATCTCCTTATTGGTCTGAGGTCTGAATGCATTGTATACTTCAGGGCGATTAAAAGTAATTTTCCCAATTCCTTCAAAGTAATCAAATAGGATATCGGTATACGATTTTATAGTTTTCCATTCACGCAATGCCATAAAAAAAATTTTTGCAAAGCTAATAAATATGAATTATTATCATAACAGTTTTTTCCGGCTATCCAAAACTTGATTAGCTTTGTGACAAGTTATGACAAATTGAAGGAATCAAATCAGAGAGAAGATCATTCTTTTCAGTATGTTTTTACTTTTTTCTTTCATTAACACCGGACGACGCTGTGATAAATTTATAAATGCGATTATCTTTTTTCATTTCAAGAAGGATTAATTTTTCCAGAAAAGGAACTTTTTTGGATGTGATCATAAGGATCGCTATCGCAGCGATCACGATCAGTGTGGCTGTAATGGTATTGACCACTGCATTGGTTGACGGATTTAAAGATGGGATATCGAGAAAGATATTTGGGTTTTGGGGACACATCAATATCGCTCATGTGGCTGCTAAAAGCAATTTTGACAATGTTCCAATATCAGCGAATGCAGATTTTACCAGGATTCTTGATACTTTAGGTCGCATAAGCTATTATACCGATGAAAATGCCTTGCATCGCAATAATAAATCGCTTACAAAAGGAGGAATTGCATATATTCAAAGTTATGTTCTTTTACCCGGAATAATTAAAACAAAAGAAACGCTGGAAGGCATTGTGCTAAAAGGTGCAGGAAAAGATTTCAATTGGGAAAATTTTTCATCGTATCTGGTTGAAGGTAAACTGCCGACCTTTAACGGAGATAAACCTTCGGATGAAATCTTAATTTCAAGGACCACTGCACGGCGATTGAATATTTCCCCCGGCGAAAAACTGATCATACACTTCATTCAGGAGGATCAGCAGCTACGCCGACGATTTACAGTGTCCGGGATCTATAATTCAGGATTGGAAGAGTATGATAAGAAACTAGCTTTAGCTGATATCCGAAAGCTTACACAAATTCTTCAATGGGATGAAGATATGGTTGGCGGATATGAAGTGTTTCTGGATGATATCAATGATATGGATGTTTTCGATGACTACATTTACCTGGAATTATTGCCAACGGACCATTTTTCTGAAACGATCAAAAGGAAATTCCCCCAGATTTTTGATTGGTTGGAGCTACAATCCATCAATGAACGTGTGATCCTCGCGCTCATGATACTGGTTTCAATAATCAATATGGTCACAGCTTTATTGATTTTAATTCTGGAAAGGACGCGTATGATAGGTATTTTGACAGCATTAGGAGCCAGCAGGGTAAGCATAAGGGAAGTTTTTCTCATTCAAGCCGGTATCATCGTGTTGACGGGTTTGGTATTCGGCAACTTACTCGGGTTGAGCCTTTGTTATCTGCAGGACTATTTTGGATTTATTAAATTAGATGAAGCCAGTTATTATCTGTCTGTTGCCCCGATAAAGATTGACTTTTACAAAATTTTATTGATCAATGTAAGTACCGTGGTCATTACAATGGTTTGCCTTTTGATCCCAAGTTATATTATCAGCAGGATTGATCCGATCAGGGCCATCCGGTTCAATTGATCTTTATTTGTAGTTATTTAGGTGGTTAGCCAATTAGTCTGTTTGCCTGTTAATCTTTTGGTATTGAGCGAGTACATTGAGCATAAGACACCTAATTTGTCCTGGAATCAAAGGTTTTAACCCTTGGTATAAATCATTAGCTAACAGAATTAAGACTAAAAGACTATTGAGCTAAACAATTATCTTTATTTTACCATAACTTTTGTTGTATAACTTGGATCCAGTGCGGTACCAGAGACCTTGGCTTCAACTTCCACCCGGAACTCGGATTTAACCCCATTGGCCAGTTTTAACAATCTGATCGCTCCCCGGAAGACAAAATTTTGATCTTCAACCATATCAATCCTGGATTGACCAATGTGATAAGGTAGGCTGAAAGGTACCTTCACCACTTCATTTTCTTCAACGATCACTAATTGATTGAACTGAATTTCTCCGGCGGTATATTCGTTGATCAGTTTTGATGAACGCCTTCCTCTGGTATATCGCTCGATCAGACGGATCTTAAAGCTTTTAGCTGTCTGACGATTTTTGGTTGTGAGGATAATGTTGCCGGTTAATGCTGACTCTTTTTTATCGATGATCTCAGGTATTTCAAGGTTCAGTTTTATACCTTCAATGCCCAAATATTGTTTTACTTTTCCAAGCATAATGTTTGTTTATCATTCATTAACAAAAATAATAAAATTTCAGTTCCAACCATTATTTATTAGGTATACGGTCTTGTAAAAATGCCCCAAAATGCCATCAAATGTTGCATTTGCGGATGCAAAAACGCATATGAAAAAGATTTGGGTTTTCAGTTCGAGCATATTTTGAATTCTGCCGGGAGAAGAGAAAATACCTTTGGCGGGTACTGACTTCCGTTTTGTCAGATATGATCCAAAAGTATTTCAACAATATCTCTGACCTCCATATTATCTTCTTTGTCCAGGTCTTTTAATCCATCCATCAGCATAGTTGTACAAAAAGGACAATTGGTCGCCAGTGTTTTACATCCTGTGAGTGCTGCTTCTCTTGCTCTGTTTGTATTTACCCTTTCAAGTCCTTTTTCTTCTTCCTTGAACATTTGTGAGCCGCCTGCCCCGCAGCAAAAACCGTTCTTTTTATTTCTTTCCAATTCGACCACTTCAATCTTCAGCGCTTCCATGATTTTCCTTGGAACATCATAAATCCCGTTGACCCTTCCGAGATAACATGAGTCATGAATTGTCAGACTGGAAGATTTTTTCGGATTTAATTTGAGGCGTCCATGTTCAATTAATTCCAGTAAAAACTGTGTGTGATGTTGAACCTTAAAATTTCCTCCAAGTTCAGGATATTCATTCTTCAATGTATTGAAGCCATGAGGACAGATCGTAAGAATTTTGTCAATCTGATATTGATTAAACAACTGAATATTTTGAAGGGCCAACATTTGAAAAACGAACTCATTACCTGCACGTCTGGCAGGGTCGCCGCAACAATTCTCTTCATCGCCCAAAATGGCAAAAGAGACGTTTGCAATATTCAGTACTTTACACAAAGACCTGATGATCTTCTGTGATCGTGTATCATAGCTGGCTGAGCAACCAACCCATAATAAAACTTCCGGTTTTTCGCCTCTTGAATGCACATCTGCCATTAACGGAATAGATATATTTGTTATCATGGTTCTAATGGTACTTTATGTTTTTTAATCCTGTTGAATCCAGGCTGAACGTGCAGCAGGTATTTGCCAGACACTTCCATTATTTTCGAGATTGGTGAACATTGTGATCCAATCTGATGGTCCAGATGCATTCGTGAGCACTTCATATCTCCGCATTTGAAGTATCACATCCAAAGGATTAATATGAACAGGACAAGCCTCTACACATGCATTGCATGTAGTGCATGCAAAAATTTCTTCTTTGCTTATGTAATCAAACAATGATTTTCCATCGTTGACAGCGGTTTGAGGTATGTCAGTTTTGACTTTAGATTGCTTTTTTTGTTTCCTGACATAATTTCCTGCTTCTTCGGCCCTGTCACGAACACTCATAACGATTTTTCTGGGAGACAATAATTTGCCTGTAATATTGGGCGGGCAGGCAGCTGTACATCGGCCGCATTCTGTGCAGGTATATGCATCCAGAATGTTTTTCCATGTCAAACCTGTAACATCGTTTGCGCCAAAATCAGGAATTTGTTCCGGAGCGTTTTGAATTACTTCCGGATCTGAAAGTCCCAGCATGCTTTTTACTTCATTGGTGATCAATGGCATATTTTCCATTTCGCCCCGTTGATTCTTTGGGGTGAAATACAGGTTTACAAATGAAAATATAATGTGAAGGTGTTTTGAAAACGGCAGATAAAGTAAAAAACCAAAAACAACTAAAATATGCCCCCACCAGCCAGTCCGTTCGAGGATAACCAGCGTGTTTGTTCCAAAATGATTGAAAAAACTTTCAAAGAACCTGCTGATCAAAAATGGACCGGCCGGATGATAATGTTCTGGCATTCTACCCTGTAAAACCAGATCAGCTCCATTCATAGTAAAAATTGACAAAATAAGAATGATCTCACCCAGCAAGATCAGATTTGCATCCCGGAAAGGCCAACCTTTCAGGTCTGGATTCCAAAATCTGCCAATTTTAATAACATTTCTCCTTGACAGAAAAACAAGGGTAGCCACAAATGCTAATACAGATAAAAATTCAATAGAAGAAATGATAAATGTATAAAACCAGCCTAAATAACTGGCAAAAAACCTGTGATATCCAAAAATTCCATCCGTAAAGATCTCAATCAACTCTGTTACTGTTATCAGAAAAGCGATGTAAATAAATAAATGAAAAACTGCAGGAAGCAGGTTCTTAAACATTTTTTTCTGAGCAAAACCTATTAGCAATACTTGCTTTAATCTCCAGGTAACATCACCCTTTAACCGGATTTCACGTCCTAAACGTATATTTTGCACGATCCGTCCATAGTATCGGACGCTCAATGCAATTACGATCAGCGCCGTTAAAATAAAAATTATCTGGCTCATCATATCTATTATATTACCTGACAAATTTAACACATAATTCTGAATCTTTCATCAGTAATAAATAATTAACCCGGAGTTAAATTTATTTTTGGTATTTCAGCATAGTCAACATGAAACCTTATAGAAAACTGGTAAAATAAAATGAAAGTGCCTTGAAAGTCAAAAACTCAGTTTTCTGGATATTGTTAAATATAAAAAACAGATAATCAATGCTATGAATGCAAAGATTTGAGATCTTCAATACCTTCATTTTATCTGGCAACAGCATTAAGGTAATTTTTTCCTTGCCATAAATTTTTATGGATCAATGCTTTATCGATCATAGCGGTAATTTCATAATTCTTTAATCCGTTCCATTTTGGAGCGATCAGGTATTTAGCAGGGCTTTCACTGGTAAACCTACCAAGAATGATATCAGGCCTCAATATAGAAATAAAATCAGTTACCAGATCGATGTAGTCTTCCAGACCAAAGAGTTGGAATATATCCGGGTCATTTTTATACTGAAAGGCCATCATCGTATGCTTCACGATTTGTAAATGGTGAATTTTTAGAATTTCAATGGGCAGGAGATTGATTTTTTCAGCATGACTCAATAAAATGTCTTTGTTTTCTCCGGGAAGTCCAAGGATCAAATGTCCTCCAAGGTGCAGATTTCTGTCTTTTGCCAGAACAAAGGCATGAATGGTTTCTTCAAAGGAATGGCATCGGTTGATGGCTTCCAAAGTGGGGTTAAAGGTACTTTCAATGCCAATTTCAAGTGAAATATAGTATTTTTTTGCCAGATATGTCAATAGTTCCAGGTTATCAGGATGAATGCAATCAGGTCTGGTACTGATGGCTAAACCAATTACCTGAGGGTGGGAGAGTGCCTCATGGTAAAGTTTTTCAAGGTGACTTGTTTCTGCATACGTATTGCTGAAAGCCTGAAAATAAGCGAGATACTTTTGAGTTTTGTATTTTTGCGCAAAAAATGAAATACCTTCTTCTATTTGAGTCAAAACTGGCTTTACCGGTTTGCAGTAAAACGGATTAAAGGTATTGTTATTGCAGTAGGAACATCCACCTCGGGATTTGGTGCCATCCAGGTTAGGGCAGGTGAATCCGGCATTGATGGAGATCTTTTGCACCCTTTGATCAAAATTTTTTTTGATATAAGAAGAGTAATCGAGGTATCTTTTATCTTTGTTTACTGACATAATATTGGTTGAAAAAAAATACAACAATAATAAATCTTTTTGGTTTTGATGGATGATTTCTGGATCGGAGACCTTGTTATAGAAGAAAAGACAGGATTGGAAGGCAAATTTGAGGGAAAAAATGCTTTCAATCAGGTCAGGCTCAACTCCAGGGGGAAAATCATTTTGCTGGATGGTCCAAAACTCAGGGCAATGACCGCGCCAGAACAGGAAGCATATTTGGAAGCGATGGAAATGGACTTGCCAAAAGTGACCAGCAAATCCTCAGGAGCCAGAACATACTCCAATTCAATTGATCTTCATATCGAAAAACTGGCTCCTGCTTTAAGCACCAAAAGGCTGGAAGCTATACTTCACCGGCAACTAAGTGCAACACACCAATTCATTGAAGAATCTATCTCAAAACGTCAATATCAGATATTGATCATTCATGGCAAAGGTACCGGAGCACTCAAAATGGAGATTGATATGCTTCTGCACAACTATCCCGAGATTGATCATTGGAATGAGGTGAACAACGGAGGAGCTACTATGGTTTTTCTGAAATATAGTTTTACCGGAAGGTAATGATCTAAATAACAATAACCTTGCTGCATAGCAGTCAAGGTTATTTATAATGCCGGGTATAGGTATTGTGTAACTTTAAAAACTGATCAATGCGCGCAGAAAATCTACCACTACACTGAAATCATAAGGGCAACCATAACCTCTTTGACAGGAAGTGGCAAAAATTACAATACCAAGAAAAAAAACTACTTTGGAAATTGACTTCAAATTAAGATACTTCATGAGTTATTGTTTTTTAAATCCATCCCGGCTTTCGAGTAGAATTGAAAATTCTAAAAGACTGCCAGGAAATTAAAGTTTCGATATCGCATTAACGAACCTAATATTCCTATTAGTATGCAAATTTATAAAAAAAATATTTATAACCAAAAATATATTAAAATAATTAGTAATATATAAGAAAAAAAACTAAATGAATCGTTTCGGGCTGCAATGTATTAAAGAAATTCTTAATTAGGAATTATCGTACATAGTTTTCCTTAAGTTGGCAAAAAAAAGACAAATAAATGGTCTTTTCCGGTTATTTCCGGGCAATGACCAGCATTTCAAAATCTTTTGTTTGGAGTTTATGTTCCCTGGAATATGCGCCTATTACTGCTCCAAAAATTTCAATACTGGTAAATCCAAGAGATTTGAGCAACCAGGTTATTTCTGATGGTGTATAATAACGTTCATTACAAACCAATTCATGTTTAACACCATTATCATCAGTAAAGTAAGTCGTGTTGATGTCTCTGAAAGTCATGAGGTCAAAAGTTTCACTGACATATCGCGCCCCTTCTTGTTTTGGATTGGTTGCTTCGTGGAATTCATTGATGTTGTGAAATAAAGGAAATAATCCGTTGAGCGTAGTAAAAATAAAGATTGACCCCGGACTAAGCGCTTTTGCCACACTTTGAAGTATTTCATAATTCTTTTCGTCGGTTTCCATTAAAGGGAATCCACCTTCACACAACATAATTGCTGCACTGAATACTCCATTAAAATCCAAATGTCTGGCATCCCTGATTAAAAATTCAATGTTCAATCCTTCCTGCGTTGCTTTTTCCTTTGCCCTTTCTATTTGGGCAGCAGAAAGGTCAATGCCGGTAACCTGATAACCTCTTTTGGTCAGCTCGATGGTGTGTCTGCCTGTACCGCAACCAACATCGATGATTTTAATGTTGTTATTAAACATTAATTCGGATTCGATAAAATCACATTCACCAGATGTTCCCTGCGTAAATACCTCTTTATCATATTGTTTGCCGTAGTTATCGAAGAGGGTTTCGTACCATTGCTTAATACTCATACTGAATTTTTCAATAAAAATACAATAATTCATTCATAACTGGATTTGAGCAATCATAAAAAAAACAACCAGTTTGTTCAACTGGTTGCTTTTCATTCAATTGTTCAGATGCATTCACTACATCGGTTTCACCGGGACGCAGATCTCAACAGTGAACAAACCGTTTTTGGGTTCTTCAGGATACATTTCAAAGCAAGGTTTGTCATCCGGCTGATATCCACTTTGAGGAAGCCATTGAGCATATACCCAATTCCATGCTTCACCGAACTGTGAGGCGTCCAATTCAAAGCGTGCGATGACATAATTTGCGCTTTCAAGTGTCATTTTACCAATTTCCCCGCCTACTTCAGTATTCTCCGGAACTGAAATACATAGGCTCATTCTCAATTTTTCTTCATTGGTCACATTGGGATCATCGTGGTATATGATCAAAGATTTAAGATCTTTTTGACCCAGCAAACCCCTTGGACCTGCCCACGCGAATAACCTGTTCCAAAGGTTTTCAAAAAGATTTTCATTGCCCTGGTACGGGCCGATATGCCTGATGTAAGCCAATGTCATTTCGGGAATTATTTTAACTTCCACGCTTTTGTTTTCTTTCATAACTTTTTCCATTTTTTTTGTTATTAAATCGGTACAAAGGTATTGAGAGAATGGCCTGAAGGCTTGTTCATTTTTGCTATCTGTTTGACTTTTATTGCGATTGTTATGTCTGATTTTGCGATACTGTGTAGCAGAGTAGCCGAATCGCCTTTTGAAATTACGTGAGAAGATGACGATGTCTGAGAATCCGCATTGCCATGCTATTTCTGTTATAGAAACTCCGGGATTGCTCAATAAAAGTGTGGCGGCTTTTTCAAGTCTAACCCGCAAAACGAATTGAAAAGGGGTTTCATTAATAAATGCAAGGAAGATCCTTGAAAAATGATATTTGGAAAAATTGGCTGTAGTTGCCAGATCGTCCAGGCTGATATCTTTTTCCAGGTTTTGATCGATAAAATCCAAGGCTTTATTGATCCTTGAAATATAATCTGCTGTTTGTTGGTCAATCATGTTTTAAAGATTTAAGGAAGGAAAGTCTGCCTTTTGTTAGTTCTCACAAAATTGACAAAAATTATTGGATGTAACTTTTCAGAAATTGATTATTTATCATATGAAGTAAAAATCAATTCTTTTTTTAGTATATATAAATTTTGCAATAGTTAAATTTAATAATATATTTGCATATTCCCATTTGCATTTTCCATTGATGATACTTACTGGATTTATTTATTCAAAATATTTTTAACTATTAAACATGATTTTATGAAATGGACTAAAGTGCTTTTTGTTGGGGTGTTAACCGGGATTTTCGCCTTTTTCTTTGGTTGGCTGGTATTTGGTGTTCTAATGCCGGGTAGTATGGAATATGGTGTCGAGGGCTTTGCCAGGGCTGAAGACGGCATGGTTTGGTGGGCTATGATATTATCCAACATTTTGTGGGGATTATTATTGGCTTACATATTTATCAGATGGGCGAGTATCTCTACCTGGTGGACCGGATTCAAGGCAGCCCTTGTGATTGGTTTTCTTGTAACTGCAGCTTTTGATGCCGGATTGTACAGTATGACCAATATGTTTGAGAGCCTGACTGCATTCTTGATGGATGTTCTGATCAATACAGTGTATACAGCCATCTTAGGTGCTTTTGCCGGTTGGCTGGCTGGAAAAAATTGGGTGTAAACTTAATCTAAATTATTTGGGGACAGATATTTTCCTGTCCCCAAATTTTAATTTGGCAGAAAACGTTATAGTTCGCCTGATTTAAAATAAACTTTGGTGTCGTTTGCTTAAATTCAATTAACGGGTACCTTTCATTATGCTGTAACAATTGAATATAAATGAATCTAAAGGATTATTCTGCGAACCATATTTATTCTTTGATCTTACTTTTATACCCTAAGAAAAATACGTAAGTTCGCATCCAAAATCGAATACAATGACACTCATCAAATCAATTTCAGGTATCAGGGGAACAATTGGAGGAAAAAAGGGGGATAATTTCACTCCAATTGATATGGTAGAATGCACAGCTGCCTATGCTCAAATGCTTTTGGAACATAATCCAAAACCTCGGGTCGTGGTGGGTCGTGACGGTAGAATGACAGGTGATATTGTCAATGAATTTGTCGTGAACACCCTTATATCCATGGGAATTGATGTGATCGATCTGGGATTGAGCACTACGCCGACTGTTGAAATGGCTGTAAAATTTGAACGGGCTGATGCAGGTATCATATTAACTGCAAGCCATAATCCGAGAGAGTGGAATGCACTGAAGTTTCTGGATCACAACGGCGAGTTCATTTCACCTGAAACAGGTGAAAAAGTCCTTCTTTATATAAAGGAAGACAGAGCAGTTTTTAAAAATGTGGATGCATTGGGAGAAAGGACTTTTAATGACGACTGTATATCAAGGCATATTAAAGCAATACTTGAGCTCAAATTTATTAATAGTTTGAAAATCAAAGAAAAACAGATGCACGTCGTTGTGGATTGTATCAATTCTACGGGTGCGATATCTGTTCCGCCATTATTGGATGCCTTGGGTGTTTCATATACGCTGATCAATGAACAGATCCATGGAGATTTCGCGCACAACCCCGAACCTCTTGCAGAGCATTTGACTGAACTTTCCCGGGTGGTGACTGAAATGGATGCAGACTTCGGTATCGCTGTTGATCCTGATGTGGATAGGCTGGCATTTGTTATGGATGACGGTGAAATGTTCGGTGAAGAATATACTTTGGTCGCTTGCGCAGATCTGATGCTTGGGTACCAACCCGGACCTACAGTATCCAATCTTTCATCTACCCGTGCTTTAAGGGATCTTACAAAAAAATTCGGACATCCATATCATGCATCGAAGGTAGGAGAGGTTCATGTCGTAAGAAAAATGAAGGAGACAGGAGCAGTGATAGGTGGAGAAGGAAATGGAGGCGTTATTATTCCTGAATTGCATTACGGACGTGATGCACTGGTAGGGATTGCCATGATTCTGACTCATCTGGCAGAGAGGAACTGCACTTTGAAGGAGCTGAAGGCTACTTATCCGGCTTATCAGATGAGCAAAAATAAAGTAGTACTCGATATCAATACCTCTGCGGACAAAATCATTGAACGTATCGCAAACAAATATAAAGGGCATGAAATTGACATTCAGGATGGACTTAAAATTGATTTTCCAGATTCATGGGTTCAGTTGCGGAAATCCAATACAGAACCTATCCTGAGGATTTATGCAGAGGCAAAGACGTCGGAGGCAGCGATAATGCTGGCTGAAGAAATTATTGGTGATATTCAGACTATTGCATCTGAATAATTTATTTTGCTCCGTCTAAAAGTTTAAAAATATAGACTTCTCAAAAGTTTTGGCTATTTCCCGTTATTAGCTATTCTCAGATTCGTCGCAGGAATGTAGATGTTTATTGTTTTTTACAGTCTTTTCTCCGGTTGTATCACGATTCAGACATTTTAGTTATGGGGGTAAAATGGCAGAGTTTAGTATTCAATATAATAGTGCTCGTCCATTTTGGCACTTCAACACCATGTTGTATTTGTTGATAACAATTATATTTGTTCATTTTAAAACTGAAAAGTCGATCATCATCTCTGAATAATTATGCATCATTTTAAAGCAAAGCTATTACTTAAATACCCCGCATTTCACCATGTAATTCTGATGTTTGGCAGAGCTTTTTTGGTTTTACAGATTTCAATGCTTCACTTTACGCTTTCCGGTTCTGAACTTCCACCTTTGATCAAATACAGTACCAATGATTATAAAGCAGGTAATCAGAATTGGAAAATTTCGCAGGATAATGACCGTGTAATCTATTTTGCGAATAATGACGGTTTGTTGGAATTCAATGGGGCCATCTGGACTTTATATCCTTCACCCAATGAAACGATTATAAGGGCAGTAAAAGTTGTAGGAAAAAAAGTATTTACAGGATGCTACAAGGAGTTTGGTTATTGGGAGAGGCATCAGGATGGTAAATTAAGGTACAACTCATTGTCAAAAATAATTGAAAATCAATTACTTGAAGATGAGCATGTCTGGGAAATTCTGAATTTTGAAGATTGGGTTTTATTTCAGACGCTTCACAGGATTTATTTTTATAATCTGAAAACCGGCGCTTTTAAAATAATTAATCCTGCAAATGGGGTTTGGCGGGTATTTATCCTGGACAAAGTTATCTATTACCAGACATTGAATGAAGGCCTTTACCGCTTAAAGGGTGGGGTGTCAGAATTGATCAATAAAGATAATTTATTGAAAAATAATCAGATATGTAATATTTTTGATATTAATAACGACTTATTTCTTCAGACAGAAAAAGCAGGTTTGTTTATTCTAAAGGAAGGCAAACTGATCAGATATGAAGGAAAAAACGATCGAATTGTGAATCAGAATGATATTTTTTCCTGTATCCGACTGGCAAATGGTCAACTTGTTTTAGGGACTATATCTAATGGAGTTTTTATCCTTGAGAACGATTTTGATTTGATGTACCACATTACTCAGGATAAAGGCTTAAGCAATAATACAGCTCTTTCTTTGTTTGAAGATTTTGACAAAAATCTTTGGATCGGACTGGATAACGGGATCAATTGTGTCAATCTGAACAGTACATTCAAATGCTATGTCGATAAATCTGGCATTCTCGGGACTGTATATACTTCAAAATTATATAAAGGCATACTATATTTAGGGACCAACCAGGGCTTGTTTGCTAAAACTTATGGTTCAGATGACGAGTTTCGTTTGGTAGGAGGTATAAAAGGTCAGGTTTGGACACTTTTTATTCATGAAGGAGTATTATTTTGTGGACACAACCGAGGCACCTATCTGATCGATGGTTTCAGTCAGAGGAAGATATATTCAGCATCGGGCACATGGAAATTTTCTGAAGTTCCAGGAATTAAAAATGTATTAATTCAGGGAAATTATAACGGATTGAATGTATTGAAGAAAGTTGGAGATCATTGGATATTTTCCAATAAGATCAAAAATTTTGACATATCATCCAGATATTTCGAAATCGGCAAAAACCTGAAAATTTATATAAGCCATGAATATAAAGGAGTTATCAGGCTGAATCTTGATCACAACCTGACCCAGGCAAACGGAATGTTTTTGTATAGTTTTCCAAAGAAAGGAAAGAATTCAGGTTTTATTAAATATGGAAAGGAAATAATTTATGCTTCCAGAAACGGATATTTTAAGTTAAATAATGAGTCAGGAGAATTTGAGCCAGAGAAATCTATGATGGTTTTTTTCGAACAGGATGGATATATTTCGGGGAAAATGTCTATTGATAAAAACAATCGTTTATGGATATTTACCAATCGGGGTCTTGAATTTTTTTATAAAAATAACATAGATCCAGAATTCAGACACAGGAAATTATTCCTGGATACTGATTTCCTAAAATCAATTTCCGGTTATGAGAATATTGAGCAACTCAATGATTCGGATTATCTCATAGGTACTGCAGACGGATATTTCATTTTTAAACTAACCGATCTGATATATTCTTCAGTTTCTGTTCGCATCAATGGTGTTGCAATGCTGGATCAAAAGGGCAGACAAAGAATGTTAGAACTTGGAAAGGATCTGGTGCTAAGTCATAAGGACAATAATCTGAGATTTGAATTCAGCATTCCGAAATACAACAAATACATTAAAAGGGAATATAAATATTTTCTGGAAGGTTATAGTACCGGTTGGACCATATGGCAAAATAATCCGGTTGCTATTTTCAGGAAGTTGCCACCCGGTAAATATACATTTTTTGTAAAAGGCAGGCATGGAGATCGGCAAACTGAAAGTGTGCAGTCCGTATCGTTCAGAATACGGAAGCCTTTTTATGAAACCAATGGAGCTATTATGTTTTATGCTTTTATATTGATCCTCGGAGGTTATCTGATCAACAAGAGTTATGAGAAAAATTATGAAAAGCAAAAAAACAAGCTGATAGCTGAGCATAATTTGAAAATGGAGATCCAGCAACTTGAAAATGAGCAACAATTGATGATGGTCAGAAATCAGGAATTGAGTCAGTTTGTGGATGAAAAGAGCAAGGAATTAGCTGTATCGAATCTTGATCTTATCAGAAAAAATGAATTGCTCAAAATGATCAGGGATGACATAAAAAAGCATAAAAACTCTTTAGACCTGAACAAATTCCTATCACTATTATCAGGCATCAATGAAAATATATCCGGTAAAGATTCATGGGATACATTTATGAAATCATTCGATAGTTTTGATAAAGATTTTTTGAAAAGACTTCATGAAGTTCATCCGACACTTTCGCCAAGCGACCTCAAATTATGTGCTTATCTCAGGATAAATCTGGTTTCCAAAGAGATCGCTCCACTGTTGAATATTTCAGAAAGAAGTGTTGAGATCAAGAGATACAGATTAAGGAAAAAGCTGAATCTTCACCATGATGTAGGTTTGGCCAGTTATCTGATCAATTTCTGAATTTTACAATCCATACAAAAGTACATCATATTTTAAAACCCGGTTGTTTCTGTTTTAATTTGCAAACGGGTATTTTTTAACTTATTATCAATCAACATTAAATTTCTGCTAATTTCGCTGGTATAAATTGTATGGATGTATAGTTTTTGTATAGGCCAATTAATGTTGTCGCAAATGAATTCTTTATAAATTGCGAGGCATTGTTAATTGATGCAAAATTAATTTGCAATGTAGTGTATGAATCAATTTTTAACAAAAAATGAAAGACTATGTACAAAATGCAATTTCTAAAGAGATTTAGTAAATTACTCTTCTTTTTACTGGCATTTTTCATCTTGGTGGGCTCCATGCATGCTCAACGGCTTGTATCCGGCGTGGTGACAGGTGATGGAGAACTGTTGATCGGGGCGAATGTGCTTTTAAAAGGGACTTCAGAAGGCACATCAACTGATGTGGATGGGAAATTCAGTCTCAAAGTGCCTGAGGGTTATGATGTACTTATTGTTAGTTATCTGGGGTATGTAACAAAAGAAGTACAGATCACATCAAATTCACTTTCAATTTCCCTTGAAGTTGAAAAAACAACTTTGGAGGAAGTTGTTGTGGTAGGTTACGGTACTCAAAAGAAAAGTGTTGTTACCGGAGCTATTTCCAGCATTAAGGCTCAGGATATTGAAAACCTGCCTAATATCGGAAGGGTGGAACATGTCCTTCAGGGTAGGACCTCCGGGGTTTACATCGCAGCAAATGCCGGTCAGCCCGGATCTTCATCTACTATCAGGGTAAGAGGTATCACTTCTTTCAACGGATACGGCGGAAACAATCCACTGTGGGTTGTTGACGGTGTCGTTATCAATGATGACATCGGTTTCCTTAACCAATCCGACATTGAATCTATTGAGGTGTTGAAGGATGCAGCGTCTCTGGCTATTTATGGTGCCAGATCTGCTTCAGGTGTGATATTGGTTACAACAAAAAAGGGTAAAGAAGGTAAAATAAATGTTGGTTACAGTGGTACGTATGGTGTTTCCGCTCCCGCAAATACTTTAAAGTTGCTTAATGCAACCCAATATGCTGCGTTGATGAATGAAAAATCCATCAATGCAGGAGGGGATGTGTTGTATACTGATTTATCGGCTTTAGGAACCGGAACTGACTGGCAGAAAGCAATATTTAGTGACAGAGCGCCCAAGAGTACTCATGAGATAAATATCAGTGGAGGTAACAATATTTCCAATTTTTATTTGTCATTCGGAACTCAGGATATTGAAGGAATCGTAATGCCTGAAATCTCCAATTACAGTAAAAGGAATTTCAGATTGAATTCAACTCACAAATTGTCTAAAATTTTTACAGTGGGACAATCTTTGGGCTACAGCCATCAAAAATCTGTTGGTATCGGAAATACCAACAGTGAATATGGTGGACCTTTGAGCTCTGCCATCAATCTGGATCCAATTACACCTTTGGTGGAAACAGATCCTGTAAGAGCTAATAATACTAGTTATTATCCCGAAACTGCTTTCCGTGATGAAAACGGCCAGCCATATGGGATATCTGTAGGTATTCCAACCACAGTCGGACAGGAAATGTCCAACCCATTGGCCTATGCAAAAACGCGGTTAGGCCAATATGGCGTAGGTGATGATTTTGTTGGGAATGCTTTTCTTGAAGCGAACATACTGAAAAATTTGAAAGTAAAGTCTTCAGTAGGTGGTAAAATGGCATTTTGGGGAGGTGAAGGTTTTTATCCTGAATTTTATCTGAATGCAACTTATGCCAACCTGAAAAACAATATGTCCAGGAGTTCAAATAAACTATTTGCATGGAACGTTGAGAATACCATTACTTATGGCAACAACTTCAACGGACATGATGTCAATATCCTGCTTGGTCAGGGTGCCTATCAGGACGATAATCCAGTAGGTTTGACGGTAGTACATTCAGGATTACCAACCAATGATTACAAACAGGCTTCGTTCAACTATGATATACCTGCATCTGATAAAACAGGTTATGCTTATACTTCAGAACCACACAGAGTTAGTAGTTTGTTTGCAAGGGTTAATTACAATTTCAGTGAAAAATATCTGTTTACAGGTATTATCAGGAGAGACGGTTCAACCAATTTTGGAGCCAACAATAAATACGGTATTTTCCCTTCATTTTCACTCGGATGGGTTGTTTCTGAAGAGAAATTCTGGGTTGATAATGTTGTGATCAACTTTTTGAAATTCAGAGGAGGATACGGCGCAACTGGAAATGACAGATTCAGGAAATTTTCATATCTATCAACCATTGGTGGGGGAAGGAACTATACATTTGGACCTGAAGGCCTGATCATTTATTCAGGTTCCAGCCCGGATGCTCCGTCCAACCCTGACCTGAAATGGGAAGAAACAAGGCAAACAAACGTTGGATTTGAAGCCAGACTTTTCGAAGATATGAAATTCACCTTCGACTGGTACCAAAAAACGACCATAGGTATTCTCCAGGAAGTAGTATTACCGGGTTATGTTGGTTCGGCAGGAAATCCATTTGCAAACGTAGCAGATATGAAAAATACAGGTATTGAATTGGAACTCAGTTACAGGAAAAGGTTTAATCAGTTGAATTTCAATGCAAGTGGAAACTTCTCAACTTTGAACAATGAGGTGACTTTCTTAGGAAATGGAATTGACTTCATCACCACACAGACAGCAGGATTTCAATCTATGGGACCAGTAACCAGAACACAGGTAGGTCAGCCATATAATGCATTCTACGGATACCAGACCGATGGAATTTTCCAGAATTATGATGAAATCAATGCCTATAAAAATGCTGAAGGAACATTGATCCAGCCGAATGCAAAACCTGGTGATTTCAAATGGGTTGATTCTAATGAAGATGGTACCATCACGGATGAGGACAAAGTATTTCTTGGCAATCCCATTCCGAAATACACATTTGGCCTGACACTCAACGCTGATTATAAAGGATTGGATCTGTTGATTTTCGCACAGGGAATGGCAGGAAATAAAATCTTCCAGGGACTCAGGAGGCTGGACATTCTGAACAGCAATTACCAGACGGAAGCTTTGTCCCGTTGGCATGGAGAAGGCACTTCAGATGATTATCCAAGGCTTACGAATCTGGATGAAAATGGAAATTTCGGCAAAATGTCAGATTTCTATTTACAGAATGGTGACTTTTTAAGATTGAAACTGATCCAATTGGGTTATACTTTGCCAAAAGGAGTTTCAAGTAAGCTTGGTATTGATAAGATCAGATTGTATCTGAGTGCTGAAAATATATTTACATGGACAGAATACACAGGGTATGATCCTGAAATTGGCGGAGATGTATCCGGTATCGATAAGGGTTATTATCCTCAGGCTAAATCTTATAATGTTGGTATTAATGTACAATTTAAATAGGAAGATATGAACAAAAATATTTATATAACATTATTAATCGGTGCTTTCTTTATTTCTATGATCTCATCCTGCAGCGATGATTTTCTGGAAGTCCAACCTGAGGGTAAGCCGTTGGAAAGTGCCTATTACCAAAATCAGGATGAGGCTTTTGCCGGTCTGATTTCTGTATATGATCTTCTGAGGAAAAATTCAGGAGGATTTGAGAACATGATCACAATGATGAATGCTGGTTCTGATGACCATTATGCAGGTGGTGGTGGTGCAACAGACGGTGTGGGAATTCAGTCATTCTCAAATTATACACAAAACAGCAATACCATTCCTCCCAGTTTTTGGAATGACTATTATCAGGGTATTTTCAGAGCAAATGTACTCCTTCAAAAATTGCCTGATGTTCCTATGGATGAAGCACTTAAAACACGATTTGTTGCTGAAACCAAAGCTTTGAGAGCTCTTTATTATTTTAACCTGGTGATCATGTTCAAAAACATTCCTTTGATACTGGAGCCATTGACTCCTGCCAATATGTATGAACAGGTTCAGGCTGATCCTGCAGATGTTTATGTTCAGATCGTAAAAGATTTGAATGAAGCAATTCCTGATCTGCCCGCAACAGTACCTGCTGCTGAAAAGGGCAGGCTGAATAAAGGCGCTGCACAGGCTTTACTTGGAAAAGTATATTTGTATGATGGTAAGAAAAGTTTGGCTGCTGCCCAATTTGCTGAGGTAAATGGCACACCGGGTCAAACAAATCAGTATGGAAATAAATTACTTTCGAATTTTAATGACTTATGGGTCGTTGCTAATAGATTCAATGCTGAATCCATTCTGGAAACCAGTCATTCAAGTGTTGGAAGTTCATACTGGGGCAACTGGGGAAGCAGTGCTGATGAGGGAAATACCGTAAATGTCATGGTTGGTCCAAGAGGTTATGTTAAAATAGGTGCTGATGCTCCTGATTTACCTTCAGGATGGAGTTTTAACGTAATCACACAGGATTTATACGATTTTATGAAAGATGATCCGCGTTTTGAATCTACTGTACTGGATATCAAATCAATGAAAGAAGCTGGAAAGGTGAATTATACTGAAGGATATCAAAATACCGGGTATTTTCTGAATAAATTTACCCCCAGAATTTCTGATGTCTCTACGGGTACCGGAGATGCTGTATTAAATTACAAACAAAATACCTATATCATTCGCCTCGCTGATACATATTTGATGGAAGCAGAAGCATTAGGTGCAAGCGGCGCCAGAGCTCAGGCCTTACTGGATGCAGTAAGGGTCCGGGTGGGTTTACCTTCAGTGCCCGTTTCAATGGAAGCCATCAAAGCTGAACGCAGGAGAGAATTAGCCGGAGAAGGATTCAGGTTTTTTGACCTGGTTCGTTGGGGTGATGCCAGTGCAAAACTAGGTCCAAGGGGATTTGTTGCCGGCAAAAATGAAATCTTTCCGATTCCGTACAAAGAGTTAGAAAATACTAAATTGGTGCAAAATCCAAACTACAATTAATCCATAAACAGATTGAATTATGAAAAATAGAATATTTATTTTAAGTTTGATTTTAATGCTTTTTCTGACATGGAGCTGTACTATTCCGGATGGTATTGATGACGATCTTTCCTTTTTGGACAGCATTGGTTCTGCTGCACATGATGGTATTTTTACCATCACCAGGGACAATTCAGGATTAGTTACTATCAAACCTGTCGGAGAAGGAATTACCTATTCAAAAGTTAGTTTTGGACATGGAAGCTCAAATCCGGTTACTTTAAAAGCAGGATTGAGCGCTTCCCACAATTATCCTGAAGGTAATTATACCGTGACTGTCAATTATTTTGATCTGGCAGGTAAAGAAACAGTCAAAACTTACCCATTGCAAATGACTTATGTTGCACCTGAAAATGTATCAGCTACCTGGAATTTCGAAGGTACCACAATGGTGCTGACCGCAAAAGCAGATTATGCTAATGGTTTCCAGGTTCTTTGGGGAGATGGAGGTGCTAATGAGGTGCCTGTGAATATGGAAGGAACTTTAGGTGGTACTTTTTCAGTTGCTCCTCATACTTATTCACCTGGTGTATACACCTTAACGGTTATTGCATTGAGCGGTGGCGCTGCAAAAACCACAGTCACTTATCCGATCATAGTATTTGCACCTTTTTCACTGCCAATTACCTATGAAAGTCCGATACAGAACTATAATATTGGCGGAACTTTTGGCGATGTCAGCGTCGGGCAGGTTGCTAACCCATTTCCAGGGGGCATCAATACATCTGCAACAGTCAGAAAGTATACCAAAGCAGTCAACGCACCCGGTTGGGGTGGAACATGGACTCCACTCAGTCTGCCAAACGGAGTTCCAATCAATATTGATGATGGTTCAAAGATCCTGGTGCATATCTATTCAACAGAAATAGGGAAGGCGGTCAATGTTGAACTGGAACAGGGCAGTAATGGGGTTGCTAATCAAATATTGAAAGTTGCCAACACAAAAGCAAATGAATGGGAAGAATTGGTTTTTGATTTTGGGGCACTGGGAATTCCTGCAGGAACGACCTTCAAACAATTGGTTTTCAGGTATAATGATGTAGCTAACGGAGAAGGAGAAGTCATTTATTTAGACAACATCTCCCAATCTAATTAATTTCATTCAATAAAATTGAATTAATATGAGGACAAAATTTAAATTAATATTATTCCTTTTTCCAGTATTAAGCATTTGCTTTCTTTCCTGTGAAAAAGAAGAATACAGCCTGGGTGATCTGAAAGCACCTTCCGAACTGACCATTACAACGACTATTGCCGGGCAGAATGCTCAGAATCCTAACGGTGACGGATCTGGTGATGTAACCATAACCGCATCTGCTAAAGATGCTCTGGCATTCAAAATTGATTTTGGTAATACTCCTAATCCAAACTTTGTGCCGCTGGAGAAAGGAACAGTGACCAAAAAGTACACTTCTCTTGGTACAAATACCTACAACATTACAGTCATCGCTTATGGAGCAGGAGGTACTTCTACTGTCGCAACTAAAGCTATCACTGTTAAAAGTGATTTTCAGCCAGCTGCTGCACTGGTCACCAATCTCACCAATAATGCTTCTAAAACCTGGATAGTTGATAAGAGTGTTTTTGGCCATTTTGGAGTTGGCCCATGGGATAACAGAGAGCCTGTTTGGTGGCAGGCAGGCGTAAATGAAAAAGTTGGCTGTTGCAATTGTTTCTACACTTCAACATTTACATTTATTAAATCAGGAAGTAATTTTAGTCTGCTGGTAGACAATCCGGATGGTGCATTCACCAAAACTGGTGCATTGACCAATCTGCCCGGCATTCCGGCATCAGGAGATGAAGGTTGTTATGCCTATAACGGAGGAACGAATAGCTTTGCATTCATTCCCACAAGCGCAACCAATAGTGGTTCAACGAATACCATTATAAAACTTGGCGGCAAAGATATTTATATCGGATACGGAGCTTTGCTGGATGAATATGAGATTTTATCGATCGATGCAAATGTCATGAAACTTAGAGTACAGGGTACTGAAACAGGAAATGCATGGTATCTTACGATGGTACCAAAACAATAGTAATACAAGTTGAGAACAGAATCCAGGCACTTCAATCGGAGTGCCTGGATTTACTTATTGATAAAAAAAGATATTTATACCCCCATAATTTTTATAAATGAATAATTTCCGAATTTTTTCCAAAAGCTTTCTTGCATTCATCATTTTTTTTTCAATTTATTCATTTTCATGTACAGATCCTGCGGAAGGTGATGATAACACATTGATTCCATCCAATCTGAAAATAAATTTTGATTTAGCTGGTAAATCGGCAGATCTCCCATGCGGGGACGGAAGCGGAATTATTTCATTTAAATTATCTGCTGACCATGTCAAAAACTATAAGATATTGATCGATCAGGAGTTGATTGAGTCAAATACTGGCGTTTTTGATTATAAATGCAAGAAAATAGGGACAACTGATTATAAAGTAGTGGTTTCTGCATATAATGGGACTAAATTCGTTTCTGAATCAATGATGATAACGGTTTATGTAAAAGCAGCTTTGCTTTGGTCTGATGAATTTGAATACAACGGTACCCCGGATAATAAAAAATGGTCTTTTGAGATTGGTAATGGATCAAACGGATGGGGAAACAATGAAAAACAGTATTACACTTCGAGGCCAGTTAATGCCATTGTAGAAAATGGCGTTTTAAAAATAAAAACTTTAAAAGAAAACTTTCAGGGATTTGGATACACTTCAGCCCGGATGATCTCCAGAGATTTTTTCACATTTAAGTATGGGATCATTGAATTCAGGGCAAAATTGCCGGAAGGAAAAGGCACTTGGCCGGCACTTTGGATGTTGGGTAACAATATCGGAAGTGTGGGTTGGCCAGCATGCGGAGAAATAGATGTGATGGAACATGTTGGAAATCAACTAAATAAAATTTACGGAACGGTGCATCATCCTGGTCATAGTGGCAGCAATCCCGACGGAGGTACCGTCATGATTGAGAATGTTACCAAGGAATTTCATGTATATAAAGTTGACTGGTCAGCAGATTACATTAGGTTTTTTGTGGATGATCAGCTATATTACACTTTTGCCAATGCAGCTTCCTTACCCTTTAATCAACCCTATTTTATTATCATGAATTGTGCTATGGGAGGAAATTTTGGGGGAACCATAGAGCCGTCATTTGAGCAATCTGTTTTTGAGATAGATTATGTGAGGGTTTATCAATAATCAGACAGTTTATATTTGGCAGTTGATTAAATGACAACCAATAATGGGTAGATATATGTCGATATCATTTTTAATTATATTTTACTTTTCGATTTTGAATTGTAATGAACCTGCGGTAAATCCGGATCCTGATCCACAGGATACAATCATTCAATCAGAAATTGACTGTTGGCTCACCACCAAAGACGGTCTTCAATTATTGCAAAAACAGGAAATGAAATACAGTTTTAACTCTCCATCCAATTTCTATGAATTCATTGAAGTCGATTCTGCTGTTGAATTTCAATCAATAGACGGATTTGGTTATACACTTACCGGAGGCAGTGCAAAAGTAATCAATCAATTGAATACAGCCGATCGTCAACAATTGTTGGAAGAACTTTTCGGTAAAAAAGATTTTTCAATAGGGATAAGTTATCTCAGGCTCAGCATCGGAGCATCTGATCTGAATGACTTTCCATTTACTTACAATGATCTGGAAACAGGAGATACAGACCTGTTGCTTGATAAGTTTTCGCTTTCTCATGATCTGAAGGATCTTATACCTTTGCTGAAAGAAATTCATGCGATCAATCCTGAGATACTCTATCTGGCGACTCCGTGGTCTGCTCCGGTCTGGATGAAGGACAATAAAAATTTTAAGGGAGGAAGCCTCTTGCCTCAGTATTTTGATGTATATGCCAGATATTTTGTGAAGTATATTCAGGAAATGGCAATACACGGTATTCGGATAGATGCTGTCACGCCACAAAATGAACCCCTGCACCCGGGAAACAACCCAAGTATGTATATGACAGCAGTTGATCAGGCAGTATTTATAAAAGATCATTTGGGGCCGGAATTTTTTAAAAATAACATAAATACGAAAATAATTATTTATGATCACAATTGTGATCGCCCTGATTACCCAAAACAAATTCTTGATGATCCAGCTGCAAGGCAATATATTGATGGAACCGCTTTCCACCTTTATGGAGGAGATATCGGTGTGCTATCATATATTCATAATCTCTATCCCAATAAAAAGCTATATTTTACGGAACAATATACTGCTTCCAACGGCAACTTTGGAGGTGATCTGAACTGGCACCTGAAAAACGTTGTCATAGGTTCTTTGAGAAACTGGAGTAGGGTAGTTTTGGAATGGAATCTGGCAAATGATGGTGATTTCAAACCGCACACGGAGGGCGGCTGCTCAACATGTAAGGGTGCGATTACCGTGCTCAGTTCCGATGCATTCAACAGGAATGTGAGCTACTTTATCATTGCTCACGTTTCCAGGTTTGTTCCGCCAAAATCAGTAAGAATATCATCCAATCTATTGGGTGGTTTGCCGAATGTTGCTTTTTTGACACCGGAAGGGAAAAAAGTGTTGGTGGTCTTGAACGAGGGCAATGGTACTGCTGCATTTAACATCAAATATAAAGGGAAATGGGCAGTTTGCACTCTGGAAGCAGGATCCGTTGGTACATACGTCTGGAATTAGAACATTCCTCATCCAATGATGTATTCTTGGAAAAAGAATTTGTAGGATAAGGTAATTTTTTCCCCGAGAGGTATCTGAGAATGTTTTTGTAAAAATACCATCAAAATAAAAGTCCCCTTTAAAGGGTATTCAGGGGCAAAGACTTTACGGGACAAACTCAGTTATTAGTAAAAACACGGGAATTTCATAATAATTGAACTGTATAAATTTGAATCATATTAAACGATTATTTATCTCCAAACTCTTATTGACCTGCGTATTGACCACTTTGTTAAACGTATCAAATGCCCAATTATTGATAGTCAGCGGAGACAAAATAGTGAATTCGGTCAGTGGTAATGAGGTGATCCTGAATGCAATGAATTTTGGAAATTGGATGGTGATGGAAGGTTATATGATGAATTCATCAAATCAGGCTCCGGATCAACATACATGGAAAAAAAAGTTGACCGATTTGATCGGTAGTCAAAATACTGCAACATTTTATAATACCTGGCTTTCAAATCATGTAACCAGAAATGATATCATCCAAATTAAAGGATGGGGTTTTAATGCAGTCAGGGTACCTATCCATTATGAATATTTTGTTAATAAGGAAGCAGGAATAATCTGGATTGATCAGGGGTTTTTATTATTGGACAATATTATTTCGTGGTGTAGTTCCGAAGGAATTTATGTTGTATTGGATTTGCACGCTGCTCCCGGCGGTCAAAGCAATAATGCAATCTCTGATTATGATTCGGCACATCCTTCACTTTGGGAGAGCGAATCGAATAAAACGAAAACTGTGGAACTTTGGAAAAAGATTTCGGAAAGGTATAAACATGAGCCATGGGTAGCAGGATATGATCTTATAAACGAGCCTGCATGGAATTTACCAAACGGGACAGAATTAAGAAATATTTATCAGCGAATTACCAGTGCCATCAGAAATAATGGAGACCATCATATCATTTTCGTTGAAGGAAACTGGTATTCAAATGATTTTACCGGACTAACTCCAGCCTGGGATGATCATATGGTTTATGTTTTTCACAAATACTGGTCTGATGCTTCCAATATTGACATTAAATGGATAACTGACTTTCGTGAAATACAGAATAAGCCAATCTGGTGTGGGGAACATGGTGAGAACAGCAATGATCATTTTACAAAAATAGTGGAGACCCTTGGGGAAAATGGTATTGGGCTTTCCTGGTGGCCCATGAAAAAATTTGAAAGTATCAATTGCTTTGCCAGTGCTGAATTTCCTACCGGTTATTCAGATCTGTTGAATTATCTGGGAGGTTCAAATCCGGATTTAAATCCTAATACAGCGTTCAGTATTTTAATGCAATTGGCAGAAAATGTCAAACTAGAAAATTGTAAACCCCAGTCTGAAGTATTAAGATCCGTTTTTATTCAACCAGGAAACAGGAATATTGAACCTTTTTCCTCTGATCCATTTGTTATAGGTAATTCGGCACCCACGAGGCTATTTACTTCCAACTTTGATCAGGGAATGAATGGATATGCTTATGCTGATATGGCATGGGAAGATGTTCGACTCACCACAGGATACTACACAGCATGGAACAATGGCTGGGTATATCGCAATAATGGTGTTGATTTAGAAGCCACAAGCGATCCGTTGTCAAATGGATACACAGTTGGTTGGTTTGTAGAAGGGGAATGGATGAAATATACCATAAAGAATAATGCAATCGGAACATACCTGCTTGAATTCAGGATAGCCAATGGATTTTCAAATCCCGGGACACTTCAAATTCAAAATGAGGACGGCACAGAAATTTTAACCACCGTAGCCATTCCGCCAACAGGAAGCTGGTCTTCCTGGCAGACAGTAACTGCTACCTGTTCATTCGGTACCTTGGGCAAGCAGGTGATCAGAATCGTAAATAAATCCGGCGAGTTCAATGTAAGTTCAGTAAATTTTGTCTACCATAATACTACGTTATTGCCTTATGTTCCAGTAGAAAATGGCTTAAATATTATTTATTTGAAAGGGAATAATAATAAATATGTTACTTACACCAATCCTGGCAACTTGCTGACAAGCACAAAACAAACTTTAAGCAACGATGAGCAATTTGTCATTGTGGACGAAAGTGAAGGCAACTCCGCACTGAAATGTAGTAATGACCGCTATTTATCATTAAATCCATCAGACAACAGGTTGTATTGCGATGCTTCAATGATAGGTTATGAGCAAAAATTCAGACTCAACAATCTATCCGGAGCATTATCAATAATGGGAAGTAATGGATTATATGTATCTTCAGAAGATGGGCTCATCACAGGTATGACTTGCTCCCGAAGCGTGCCTTCGGCATGGGAATTTTTCAATTGGGGTATTACCGGAACAATTCCTTTGAATACAAAGTCTGTGGATAAGAAAGAAAACAGTTTTGGTTTTTTCCCGAATCCGGTAGGGAACACTATGACTATCAAAGCTACTTCAGATGAAATGATTCTGGTAAATATTTTTGATTTAAGGGGTAACTTAATGGTCAGTAAGATCATTTTTGGGGAAGAAAATCACCTTGATGTTTCGGATATTCAGCCAGGCTTGTATTTCATTGGATTATCTGATAAAAAACATAGTGTAACATTTAAATTCATAAAGACATAATAATTTTTAAAAGCAAACATATGAAAAACAGCATGACATTTCTGATACTCACCGGATGGTTATTTTTGACTTTGACTAGTTGTGAAAATGAGAAAAAAGAGTTTTTGGTCACCGATAAAACCATTTCGGTTTATACTACTGCGGACAGTTCAGATTTGAGATTCGACAAAACTGAGGGATTTACATTTAAAGAATTAAAACAGCCATTGGAAACTCAGGTCTGTATTTTTGTTGAACCAGACAAAACTTTTCAGACCTTCCTGGGGATTGGTGGCGCCATAACTGATGCATCAGCAGAAGTATATGCAAAGCTTTCGCCGGAAAAACAAACTCAACTGATGGAAGCCTATTTTGACAAAAATGAAGGAAATGCCTATACGGTCATCAGAACAAATATGAACAGCTGCGATTTTAGTTCAGATATGTATACTTACGTGTCCGATGGAGACAAAGACCTGATGTCATTTAACATTGAGCATGACAAGAAATTTAAAATTCCCATGATCAAACAAGCGGTAAAACTAGCCCCGGACAGTAAGTTGTATTTCAGTCCGTGGAGTCCGCCCGCATATATGAAATCCAACAAAAATATGCTTAAAGGGGGAGCATTGCTTCCGGAGTATTTTGATACGTGGGCCAGATATTATGTAAAATTCATAGAAAGTTATAAAAAGGAAGGCCTTGATTTTTGGGGATTAACCATTCAGAATGAACCGATGGCAACTCAAATCTGGGAATCGTGTATTTACACTGCAGAAGAAGAAAGAGACTTCCTCAAAGATCACCTTGGGCCAACACTGGCAAAAAATGGTTTAGGGAATAAGAAAATTATTATTTGGGATCACAACAGGGATTTGATCACACAACGCGTGAATACCATCCTGGAAGATAAAAAAGCTGCGCAATACGTATGGGGCGTAGGATTCCATTGGTACGAAAACTGGACAGGAGGGAACATGATGTTTGACAATGTGGGAGAAGTAAATCTGCTGTATCCTGAGAAAAATCTGATTTTTACGGAAGGATGTGCTGATAGTTATCATCCTGACAGGCTCCATAGTTGGACCAATGCTGAAAAGTATGGCAGATCGATGATCAATGATTTTAACAAAGGCACGGTTGCCTGGACCGATTGGAACATACTTTTGGATGAAACCGGAGGTCCTAATCATGTTGGTAACTTTTGCTTTGCACCAGTGCATGCAGATCTGAGGACTGGCGAATTGGTGTTTACGCCTTCATATTATTATATCGGGCACTTTTCAAAGTTTGTCAAAGAAGGAGCAAAGAGGGTAAGTTGTGTCTCCAGTCGAAGTCATTTGCTGACAACCTCATTCATTAATCCTGACGGAAAACTTATAACCATTGTGATGAATCCAACAGATAAAGCCATCAAATATAACCTTTGTGTTGGAATTCAGGCTGCTGAAATCAATATACCTGCCAGGGCTATTCAAACCATTGTATTGTAAAAAGATTGTTTAGGGTTAAATCTTGTAACTTGCCGGACTGTTGAATGCTGTCCGGCAGGTTTTTATTCATACCATTTTTCACATAGTAAACATCAGCCACACTGCTCCTGCTATAATGATCAGCAACGAGGAGACCATAAATTTGTAAGCAAATTTTTTATTACCCAATAGGAAAGAATAAAATGTTTTACTTATCAGATTGGTAGCGTTCACCAGGATAAAGGTGAGCAATGCAAACTGAAAACTGATGGATCTACCTGCCATTTCAGCAAGATTGACCATGATGGCATCAATTCCGGCGAAAGAAGCAATGACTGAACTAATAACAAAACCTGAATTACCGAATAAAATCAGGCATGTTTTTGTGATGATTTTCACCAAAACGAGTATTACAGCGAATCTCAATGCCGGAAGAAGCGAAAATATTTTTGTTTGCTTAGAATGTTCAATATTTTCTTCGTTTTCCTGAGGTTCATTTTTGCGAAGTAAATACATAGAAATAATGCCGGCTGCCAGGATCATGGTTAAAATAGCCGGGAGGATGCTGACCAGCCATTTGGCATTCAAAGGGCCAACTAGCAGAAATATCTGGAGAAAACTTGCCAGATTTGCCAGAACAGCCGCACCAACTAAATGATTCATATATGTGGTGGTTTTACTTCTTTGAGCCAATGACTGAGTTGCTGAGGTTGAAGAAATAAATCCTGCCATGAAGCTTGTCAGTGCAAAACCTTTCTTGCTCCCCACAATTTTACCAAGTACATAACCCACCACATCAATTCCGGTGATCAAAACTACCACTAACCAAATTTTCCTTGGGTTTATCAGATCAATTTCCGAGAATTTTTCTATGTCAACATCCATTGCAGAGAAAATATCCGGTAAAACAGGAATATCTTTCATCGTGTATGAGGTGTCAGGCAATATAGGCATGATCACCAAAGCTATGATGGCATAACTGATAAAAGATTGTAATTCATTTCTTGAAATGCCTGAAACCAATTTATTTGTTTTGGATTTAACGGAAAGTATGAAAATCACAATGACGAAAATCGCTACAGTGATTTCAAGTGGTATGATATCAACAATCAGGAGTAAACCAACGAGATATGTTAGCAAAGCTGAAAGTTCACTTGAAATACTGTAAAATCGGGTTGCTGTAGCTCCTATGAAGTAGTAAATCAGTACCATAGCCAAGATCCCACCACTGATCAGGACTGCAAGAGATTCAAATCCATTCAATAAAAGTATCCCACTGATAGATCCTGTCAGGGCGATCAATGCATAGGTTCTGATCCCGCCAATGTTGGTGAGTTTTTCGTCGATGCTTTCCCGTTCAAGCCCTATGGTGCCGCCAATGATGACGGACAACAACAATTTCAGGAATAATCCGGATATCATAGCTTATATTTTGATCAATTTATTGGTTATTTTTCGATAGAAAACCAACAAATTTACAATTAATTTATACTGTTTATGTATAATGGTAAATGATAAATTGCTCAACATAATAAGCTTTTTGAACCCGAATTGGGCGGACAATCAATTGAACAGGTACAAATAATTGATGTTTGAATATCAATTTTAAAGATATGACTTTATAGATTTTGAGCCTGCTCGTTAAAGTCTTTGTCTACAAAAGCCTTTTGAAAGAGACTTATAAATTATTGTATTTCAAACGTTTCCAATTAGTCTTCCGCTGACGTTCAGCAATGATGAAGCCAGTTATCACCATCTTTGACGTCAGTAGGTTGGAGCAAAAAATGATTGAAAATAGGCAAATCGGACTTTTCGGAGTAGACTCAACTTTCAGTTTTTCCTTATAAAAAGGAGGTCAACAGTAGGTTTCCAATGGAATCATTTGTGCATTTATTCATTTTATAATGGTAATGAAATTGACTTGATTGGGTTTCAACTTTTCTTTCTTTGGTTTTTAAACTTTCAAAAAGTTGTGCTACCACACTTGATCTCGAGGATCCGGGTTCATGGTCTTTTGCAGAATTATTATGCAATAACCGATAATTTATATTGGTTTTATGTCTTATAGGGAGTATTGATTTATTCAAAATCCTTATAAAGTAAATACTTCTTTCGCAAGGTTTTATAAGACTGGAGTTCTTCTTTCCAGGCATTTCTGATCTCATCCCCACTTTTTCCTTCGAGGATCATCAACCTGAGTTTATCAGTTCCTGCAAGTTTGTCTATATATTGACTTTGAAGGAAAAATGTACTTTTATCGGGAAAGATCTTAAACATTTCAAGGATCAGATTGAGATTAATTTGTCGTTTTTGCCAGATGCTATCAATTTGTATTTCGCTCAGATCAAAACCAAAGCACAAAGTGTCCTGGTACCTGGGTCTCAATGTTGAAGTTGAGGATTTGGGGGTGAATTGAAAAGGCATGTTTTCCAATAAAGGATGTCCATATTGCACAAATGGACTTTCGGTTCCACGTCCTTCAGTGATGACAGTTCCTTCAAAGAAACAAGTAGAAGGATATAAGAGGATGGCTCTGTGATCCTTTAAATTCGGAGAAGGCGGGACAGGTGGATTGTATAAGCTTAAGTGAGAATAATTGATATTCTTAACGACCGATAACTCGATTTGGCGGCCATCTGTCAACCAACCTTCTCCATTGATCATAAAAGCCAGTTCTCCAATGGTCAATCCATGAACCACAGGGATCGGATGCATTCCAACATAGGAAGCAAACTCCTTGTTGAGTACGAAACCGTCCACATAATGTCCATTGGGATTAGGTCTGTCAAGAATGATCAATGGCTTTTTCAGTTCAGCACATGATTCCATTACATAATGCAGGGTGGAGATATAGGTATAAAACCGCACCCCTACATCCTGGATATCAAATATTAAAACATCGATGCTGTCCAAATCTTCTTTTGAAGGTTGTTTTTTAGCGCCATAAAGAGAAACGACAGGGATCATATTTCTCATATCCAAAGCTGAATCCTGAATGATCCCACCAGCTTCTATAATGCCTTTGAAGCCATGTTCAGGAGCAAATATCTTGTCAATTTTTACATTCAAAGCCAATAAAGTATCCACCAGATGTTTTTTCCCGACCATACTCGTATGATTGACAATCAGGCCGACTTTTTTCCCCTGTATCAAATTCAACACCTTTTCGATGTCGTTTGCTCCGGGTATTGGATACGATTTATACGGCTCAATAATTGACACAGGAATTTCCACGGGATTGACTTCAGGATCAATAGGTATGACATTTTCTGCTGCCCTTCTTACATGACAAGCAGATAAAAATACCATTATAAAAAGCATTGAGAAAGTACGGGATGCGACCAGGTATTTGTAAGCTTTAAGCAGTTTTTCGACCATTATTTGTCATATTTTATGCAAAATACAACTCGTCGTGGGATTACCCAAGAATATAGCTGGTTTCATTCATAACCTTTGCTTAATGCGGGTTTGCTCTTGTTTTTTTAAAGGAGCAAAATCGAAAGTTCAATTAATATGAACGTATTTATTGAACTGAAAGCAATTTCAAAATAACCGAAATTCATGTATGACCAGAGTAAAATTAGTTAAAATCTATTCAAAACTGTTATAATCTTTTTGAAAATGCAAATTTCGCATTCGAATCCGGAATCAGAAACAAGACTAAAAGAGAAAAATCAATTCACCGTTGAAAATCAAATTCTGATATTCATTTCATCTGATTAAGCATATACTATATTGGCATGAAAAAATCTAATTTTTATGTTGTTCAATCATTTTTTGTAAAATAACTATTTAGAAACTGTATAAATGCCAGCCAAATTTATTCTTGTGAGCATTTGTCATCAAAGAAATCGGAGCGTAAAATGTTAAATTTGAATGACATATTAAATAATTTGTTTTGCTGTCTTTCCATATGGGGATATCAGATCGGTTGTTCTTTTATTTGTTCACCGTTTAAAATTTTTGAATGGGTAATAAAAATAAATTAGATTTTATCAGAAATTTTTGTGGTAAAAACCTTTATATCATTGGCTTTAACTTTTGATATAGCTTCAGGGTACTAAATCAATTTTCTATTAGTTACTTGCTAGTCAAGGTTAGTGTCTTAAAAATTGAATTCGAGCATTATTTGGCAGAACTTTGACGAATTTTGATCTTAGAAATAATGACTCACAGAATATTCACCCCGTAGGATATATATCCAACGGGGCAAGCATAGGATTAACGATTTTGGATTTTCTAATAAAATACAAGATCTGAACTCGTTCATCAGTGTTCCTTTGCCTGCCCGTAGGGGCCTGCCCGTAGGGGCCTGCCCGTATGAGGGAGTAAATCTTTTTCCTATTTGGTTCCAGCTCGTCCGGGTTAGTAAACAATGATATTTTGGCATGTCGTTCATTAAAAACAGTTAGCATAAAACTTTCGCGAATTATTCCAATTCACTAATAAAATTAATAGTATATTAGCGTTTTGCTTATTTTGTTTTGTTCAGTTAATTTTAAGTATGTTCAAACCTTTCCCAATATTGATTATGCTATTTTCCATAATAGCAATACATGGTATGCTTTATGCTCAGAATATGCGGATTGAGGCTCCACCTGGCTATAATATCATATACATGGAAAACAATCTTCCAAAGAATATTGAAGGTTCGCCTTTCCTGGATGATTGGCAATTATCTGATATCCTGTTAAAGAACGGCGATGTTATTTCTGGAATAATGCTGCGATATAATGTGCTTACGGATCAAATGCTGTTTCAAAGCAATAATAATGCGTATGTGATAGGAGCACCTGAAAATATTTTGGAAATAAAACTGCCGAACAGAATTTTTGCTTATAAGTATTTTCTCAAATCCAGAAAAATTGAAAAAGGGTTTTTTGAGATCATTTTAAGTGGAAAGGTAGGCTTAGCTATTAAATATCAATCAAAGGTTATTTCTTCCAATTATAATGTAGCTTTGGGCGTCGGGAATAAAAATGATACATTAATTAATCAAGAAAAATTGTATTTGGATAAAGAAGGACAAATCATCCAGTTAAATAAGGAAAAAGTACTTTTTGAAGTCTTGAATGATAAGTATAAAGAAGTTTCTGATTTTATTGAAAAAGAAAATCTTTCATACAAAAGCAAGGAGGACATGATTAAATTGTTGACTTTTTATAATCAATAAACCCTGAATTTTGAAAATAATGGGAGAATAAAGAAATTGGAATCTATGCTGTATAGAAAGTTTCCCTATCATAAATTAATGAATCTTGCACCAGGTTTAGCCATAATGGCTAAATACATGAAAACATTTGCCGAATTTGAGTTGAGTTCTCCAAAGGATCGTTATCTGAATCTTTGATTAACCAGACCTGATTTAATACAACGGGCTCCACAGCATAAGATTGCCAGAAATTTTGGGATTGAGCCGGAATCATGGAGTCGGATTCGCAAAAGAATGAGTATTGGCAAATAATCAGGATGAAATTGGAAACTAATTTCAAAATTCCATCTTAGGCTAAAACTGATCAAGGTATATACCAAAATCTGTTTACTATAAAAGCATAAATTTATAAATAACTGTATTTTAAATAATTATCAAATAATGATTTATAAAATTGATTTAAATGATTCAGATAAAAGTAAAGAAATTGTCAGTTTATTGAAGGCTAGTTATATAGTCGAAGCAAAATTGATCCATTATTTTGATATTCCAGGATTGTCAGATGACGAGGAAAAAATCAGGAATTCCAACGAAACGTTTTACGGTTTTAAACAGGATGGTTCACTTGCCGGAATTATTTCTTATAAAAGCTATGGGCAGATACTTGATATTCATAGACTTGCGGTTCATCCGAATCATTTCAGGAAAGGAATAGCATCTGCTCTGTTGTTAGAAGCAGAGAAAATAAATTCTAATGTGAGAAAGATTATTGTGAGTACTGGAAGAGAAAATCTTCCGGCCTGCAAATTCTACGAAAAACTGGGATTCAAAAAAACGGGGGAAAAGGAGGTTGCAAAAGGTCTGATCATCAGTAATTTTGAAAAACTATTGGATCGTGATGAAGAGTAAAATCAAAATAAAACTGGAATGTTTTAATTGAAAAAGTGAATTTTCTCTATTATTGTCTAAAAAATTGAATTCGAGTAGTTTTTGGCAGAACTTTGAAGAATTTTGATCTTGGAAATAATCCCACAAAGAATATTTACCCCGTAGGATGTAAATCCAACGGGGTTCTTAAATCAATTTCCTATTTGGTTCTTGCCCTTCCAGGTTAGGATTAAAAAAATGAGTCTGCTACTCTTAAATCCAATCTGTTGATTTTCTATTGTTTTTTTTCAAATCTCAAAATTCCGTATTTGAGATCCTAAAGAATTATATGAAGATCACCCAAAAAATTGGAATGGGAATATAATTTATTTGTTGTTCCGATGATTGATCAGTTGCATGAAACTGATCAATCTGGTTTCCACCTAAATTATTGCGTTGGAACTACCTTTACCTGAACAAAAAATTGTAATATTGGTGTTTTTTTAAAGGTTTTGGAATCAGCCTTGAAAGTGAATCGATATGCAATAATTGACATTGAAACGACCGGAGGATCGGCTCACCATGAGAAGATCATAGAAATCGCCATGCAGGTTATAGAGGATGGGCAAACTGTCAATGAATTCCAGAGTCTCATCAATCCGGAGCGGTCCATTCCTCCATTTATCACGCGACTTACAGGTATTACCAATGAAATGGTGCAGGAGGCGCCTAAATTCTATGAGGTAGCCAGGGAGATCATCGAATTGACAGAGGATGCAGTCTTTGTTGCGCACAATGTGCGGTTTGACTTTGGATTCATTCAGGAGGAGTTCAAAAGGCTTGGATTCAATTATTCACGCAAACAATTGTGCACGGTTTATCTGTCCAAAAAGGCTTTCCCCGGACTCCGTTCCTATAGCCTTGGTAACCTGATCCGACATTTCAATATTGAAGTAGAAGCCAGACATCGTGCTATGGCG
Organism: Saprospiraceae bacterium UBA2365; assembly: GCA_002344345.1. GTDB lineage: Bacteria > Bacteroidota > Bacteroidia > Chitinophagales > Saprospiraceae > UBA2365. The sequence continues at coordinate 40,565 of DDTL01000179.1, read as the reverse complement.
GATGTACATGCCACTTCTATTATTTTCAGCATGATCCTTCAAAAGCAAAACGGACATGAAAATTCAAAAAAACTATTGCAAGTTGCTCAAAAAAACGTTTCTTTACCACCAGCGATATCTTACGAACAGCTTGAGGATCTGCCTGAAAAAACCGGAGTTTATTACATGACCGACAAAGATGATGAAGTGGTCTATGTGGGTAAAAGCGTGAATATCAGGAAAAGGATCAAACAACATTTCCACAACATTAACCCCAAATCCAACAAATTGTATCAAAGGGTTAATTCTATCCGATTCGAAATCACAGGAAGCGACCTGGTGGCATTTTTGCTTGAAAATGAGGAAATTAAAAGACTACAACCGGAAATTAACCGTTCTGCCAGGCATAATTCCTTTCCCTATTTTACTTACCTCACCGAAAACTCAAACGGATACCTTGTATTCGACATCGCATCCAACACTATAGCTAACAGGAAAAATCGCCGAATCCTATCCGAGCATGCATCTTATCTGGCTGCCAAAAGCCAGCTGTCCTGGTTGCGTGAAGAATTCCGGTTGTGCAGTAAACTCATGGGCCTTGACAAAAGCGAACACGCTTGCTTTGAATTCAGAATCGGTAAATGCCTGGGCGCCTGTCAGGGGATAGAAGCACCCGAATCATACAATGACAGGGTGATGGAGGCTTCAAAAAATCAAGACAGAATTTCTCCAGCCAATATGGTGCTGATCGATGAGGGAAGAAATTCAGATGAAATGGCTGTTGTTGTGGTGCGCAATGGTAATTACTTTGGATATGGTTTTGTCGGTTTGGACGTAGGTTATCTGAATGCGGAGGAATTGGCAGAAAATGTACGGAAATCAAGCTTTTATCCTGATCATAACTCGATCGTAAAAAGATTTTTACAAAATCCCGGAAAAATCAGGGTGTTGCCATTGGCTTATGGTACAGAGTGACAGGTTTATTTCAAAGTATAATAAAAACTGATCCCGGCACCGGAAAAGGGATCAGGCGTGATTTTGAATTCCATGCTCAGATTTTCATCAGTATCGAAATCGATCAGATGTCTGTCAATGTAAGCTTCCAATGAATTGAATAAATGCACACCAACAATGATGAAAATCGCCTGTTCCCTGGCTTTTTTTTGGGTAAGGTAGTATGGGAAGTAATTACTGGATTGATTTGGATGTGTCAGGACATCATTTTGATAGAGGGATTTTAACTCTTTGTACTTTTTGTTAATATCATAATAATAATAGCCTGCCCCCGCCAAAGCTCCGTAGATAAGTGGAATCTTCCAGTATTTTTTGTTGTATGCCTGGCCCGCGCCGGGAAATATCAGTGAATACAAGGCTGCCCGGCCAGGATTGCCACTGAACAATACCCTGAGGGTGTTTTTGTTTTTCATATCCAAGCCTTCTGTATCGGTAATGCTGGTATCCGGTAAACCTGCACCCCTTTCATCAACACCAATATTTTCCTGTGTAAAGCAGATAACAGGAAAAATGAAAATGGGAAAGATGAATATCAAAAATTTCAGACTCATACCGTTATAACGATAAAATTTGGATTTTATATGTCCATTTTGTCCAAAATCTCATTAAAATCATCATCTGTATCAAAAAAAATCTGGATAAAACCAGCGCCTTTATCATTTCTTTTAATTGCTACCCTGGTTTCAAAATGATCAACGAGTTTGTTCTGGAGACTGGAAACGGCTGGATCCTGTGATCCTTCTGTTTTGTCAGATTTTGATCTGGTTGAAGCACTCAGATGGTCGAGCACTTTTTTCTCCAAAGCCCTGACTGAAAGGTTATTTTTTACAGTTTCATGGTAAAGTGAAAGCTGAAGGGGCAGATTATCTATACCAGCCAAAACTTTTGCGTGTCCCATACTGATCAGGTCTTCTTTGATCCCTTGTTGTATGGTCGGAGGTAATTTTAGCAGTCTCAGGTAATTGGTAATGGTGCTTCGGTTTTTACCTACTCTTTCAGCCACTGACTCATGTGTAAGGCTGAATTCCTCCAGCAATCTGTTGTAAGCCACTGCAATTTCAAGTGAATTGAGGTCACTGCGTTGTATATTTTCCACCAGAGCCATTTCCATCATCGCCTGATCATCTGCCAACCTGACGTAAGCCGGAATTTCGGTCAGACCTGCCAGTTTACTGGCTCTCCATCGACGTTCACCCGAAATGATCTGATATTTCTGGCCACCAAGGCTACGGACTGTGACTGGTTGGATCAGTCCCAATGCCTTGATGGAAGAGGCAAGTTCTTCCAGTTCTGAATCTGAAAAGTATTTCCGGGGTTGAAATGGATTGAATTCTATATCATCTATCGGGATCATCGCCGTACTATGACTCAGTTCCCGTATCACTTCCTGCCTTTCCTGAACATTTTTACTTTCGATATTTCCAAGAAGAGCTTTCAATCCTTTATCCAGATCAGTTTTTTTTGCCATTTTCCTTTATTTTATCAGCTTTTGGTTGCTCAATCAACCTACTGCAATAGTATCTCCGTTTTTGGTTAACAATTCATATGCCAGGTTCAGGAAGTTCCTTGACCCTGTTGATGCTGCATCATACAGCAAAACGGGTTTGCCCATCATAGGTGCTTCATTGATCTTTGCATTTCTGTTGATCACTGTTTCAAAAATATAATCAGTTACAATTTCCTTGATATTGCCACTCAATAAACTGGCCATTCTCAGACGTTTATCATACATGGTTATCAGAATGCCCTCAACTTCCAGTCTTGGATTCATGCCTGACTGTATGATGTTGATCGTATCTTTTAGCTTACTCAGGCCTTCAAGTGAGAAAAACTCACTCTGTACAGGGATCAGAACAGTATCTGCCGCTACAAGGGCATTTACCGTGATCAGCCCCAGTGAAGGCAAACAGTCAATAAAAATATAATCGTATCGACCTTTTACTTTCTCTACTATTGATTGGAGTATAAATTCCCTTTTTGGTACATTTACCAGTTCGATTTCTGCCCCTACCAGTTGAATATCTGACGGTATAATGGATAGATTGGGTACTTCAGTATCTTTTATGCTTTCTGAGGGCTCAACCCCGTTGGAAATACAATCATATAACGTATACTCAAAATCGTCAGCTTTCAATCCAAGACCTGATGTAGCATTACCTTGCGGATCAGCATCAATAAGCAATACCTTTTTTTCCAGCAGAGCTACAGCTGCTGCCAGATTTATTGCGGTAGTTGTCTTGCCAACTCCACCTTTTTGATTTGCAATCGCAATAACTTTTCCCATCTTTAACCTCGGTTTATGTCACATTTTTTTTTCAGGCGGCAAAAATATCAAAACAATTCTGTTTGGAGGCAGTCCTATCCGTTAAACTTCAATTATTTTTATAATTTTATCTGGTATGCATTCACGGAAGGATATTAACATCACCTCCAGATTCTGGTAATGGTGTCGACTTTCTGCCAAATTTTTTACTTTTGGTTTCAGACAATCAACGTTTCGCCAATCGAAGGGATCAACAACGTTATATTCTTTTGTTCAAATACCTTTTGTGCTTCTTCTTTATCCAAAATGATATAACCAAAAGTGTCAAAATGACAAGCAATCACCGTAGAGCATTCGACAAAATCGCTTGCAATAGAAGCTTCTTCGATGCCCATGGTAAAATTGTCACCCATTGGAAGGATACAGCAATCGAGTTTCGGACATAGCAAGGGTATAAGTTTCATATCCCATGTTAATGCAGTATCACCCGCAAAATAAAAACACTGCTCATCATTCCAGATCACGAATCCGGAAGGGTTTCCGGCATAGGATCCATCAGGGAATGAACTGGAGTGAATAGCATTTACCATTTTTACTTTACCAAACTCAAACTCCCATACACCTCCATGATTCATCGGATGACCATTGAGGCCTTTTTTCTGAAAATAGCTCACAATCTCAAAATTTGAAATGATAGCGGCTCCTGTATTTCCGGCAATGCGCTCCACATCCAGTATATGATCCTGATGTCCGTGGGACAGCAATATGAAATCAGTCTCGATTTTATCAATTTCGATGTGCTTGGCAAGTTCATTGACCGATATGAACGGGTCAAATAATAATTTGTGACTTCCGAATTCAATCAGAACGCATGCATGTCCGAGGTATTGAATTTTCATATGTTTGTTATATTTGGTTTCTATTTGGCTAAATGGAATATTCTGACGGTACCTTATGAGGAGAATCGTCTGTGTTTATCATATATTGGACTACCAAATTATTGTAAATTCATTTTGACCGAAAGTTATTAAAAGCCTGTTGGTTTACAAAGACCTGGTCTTAAAAAATCAAAAAATTCTGCATAAATGTCTATTTAATGGGCAGCAGTCCTTCTTTGAGTATTAATACGATAAAAAACAATGCCTGAATCAGTATGACCGGTAGCGCCATACGATTGTTTAAACGTTTGACTATCATATGTGTTGGAACTAGAAAAATAAATGAAATCATCCACCATGCCAGATAGTTTTGGATCGGAATATTACCGCCTTCCCATGTCCAAAAATCAAATCTGACTGCAACAGGTTCGAGAAAAAAGTCATAGATCAACATGAGCGTGGCAGCGATCATCGATTTAAACCATAAAGATATTTTTATATTGGCAAGTATTGCAGCGGTGCTAAAAACCAGGACAGACCAGTTGATCCCAATGATTAGCGGAACCTCCAGTACTTTCAAACCTAGTGTGTTGCCATAATGGTATAAGCCAAAAATAGCCCCGGTTGTAATGCCTGCATATTCGATCAGGAAGCCGGAAACAGCAATCAAAGTGAACCATAAAATATACTTTACATTCAGGGATTCGGAGTTATACACGATCAAAGCCGCTGCAAATACCAGATTAAAAGGCGTTAATCTCATTAAACTATCCGTATGTCCAAGCAAAGCAGTAACAATACCTACCAGGTAAATAACGAGCAGCAAAAACAAGCTCAGCCTGTATTTGCTATTTTTCAATTGATTTAAGGATTTGGACATAAGTCAGATAATATTTTAGCAGACAACAAACATAATGGAATTCCGCCACCCGGATGCACACTTCCACCGCAAAAATATAAACCTTTTATTTTTTTACTTTCATTGGCATGTCTGAAAAAAGCGGAGAATCGGTTATTGGAACTGTTACCATACAGAGATCCACCGAATGAAGAAGTGCGCGATTCAATTTCAGGAGGTGACAAAAAGTCCTCAACTTCGATCAGATCCTCTATTTTAACATGGAACTGAAAGTTTATTTTTTTGATGATGGCAGACCTGTAGTCATTGATCATTTTATTCCAATCCTGCCCTCTGTCAAAAGGCGCATTCACCATGACATACCAATTCTCACAACCCTCAGGAGCATCATCAGGAACATCTTTTGAGGTAATGGAAATGTAAACAGTCGGATCTGTAAATGCTTCATTTCCTTCGCTGAGAGCTTTGAATTCGCCAGGATAATCATTGCTAAACAGAATATTGTGCAAACCCAACTGACCAAATTGTTTTTTAATACCCCAATAAAAAATCAAAGCAGAGGTGGAACGTTCCTGTCGTAGGATTTTTTCCGGGGCTTCCTGGTTTTGAAGTAGTTTGCGATAGGTCAACATGATATCCATCGTAGATACTACCAAATCAGAAGAATATTCACCCAAATGAGTTCTGATGCCGTAGGACTTTCCTGATTTGATCAGGATTTCCTCAGCTTTTTCATTAAAATGAAAACGGATTCCTAATTCCTTAGCTAATGAAAACAATACCTCTGTGATTTGGTAAATTCCTTTCTCCGGGAGATAAGTGCCAATTCCATGTTCGAGGTAAGGGATCATATTGAGCATGGCTGGTGCCTGATACGGATTGCTTCCGTTGTAGGTAGCATATCTGTCAAATAATTGAATGAGTTTTTCATGCCTAAGGAGTTTTTTATTAGCCTGGTGCATTGTGTGAAACAAATCCAGTTTGTACAGGTTTGATACTGCTTTTGCAACATCCCTGGACCACCATGTTAATAATTTATGAAGTGGTTTTTCCATAAAAATTTTGCCAGCCAGGTGATACATTTGACTGCTTTTAACCAAATATTCCTTTATGGTGCCTGGAGCAGTACTGAATTTTTCTGAAATCTCATTCTCAAAAGCATCCAAATCAGTCCAGGAGATTACAGAAGTTCCATCATCCCAAAAATATCTACAGGATTCTTCCTTTTCAAAATATTTAAAGTAATCCCTCGGATCTTTCCCGCTGATGATGAACAATTCATCTACAAGATGGGGTAGTGTAAACAGAGACGGCCCGGCATCAAAACGATATCCGTTCATTCTGAAATTGGTTAGCTTGCCTCCCGGATATTCATTTTTTTCAAAAACATCAACCTGGTAGCCTTTATTGGCCAATCGAATGGCGCATGCCATTCCAGCAACTCCTGAACCGATGATAAGCGCTTTTTTCCGATCCATTCAAATGATCATTTAAACTTTCACTTTCCTTTCCAGCCAAATTTGACTAATTCGTGCAAATCGATGTATTCCAATGTTTTCTCATTAGTAGCTTCAAGTATTACTTTAGGTGCTTTTCCGGCCCTCCATGCTTCTACCCAGCGAGAAGCACATAAACACCATTTGTCACCTGCTTTTAACCCGGCGAATTGGTATTGGGGTCGGGGCGTGCTCAGATCATTTCCTACTGCTTTGGAAAATTCCAGAAATTCTTCAGTCACGACCACACAAACAGAGTGTACACCGATATCGTCAGGCTCTGAGTCGCAACTTCCATTACGGTAAAACCCTGTCAGCGGGGATAAGCAGCAACTGATCAATTCATCGCCAAAAACATTTTTACTCATTTTTCAATTTTTTTGGAACGCAACTTTAACAAATATAATGTCTTTTTGGTTTTATTGAGTAGAAGATTTATTCAGGTAATTGAGTCAGGAATTTAACAGATTGTATCAAGTTCGCATTCAACTTTGCCAAGCGATTTTATTTTTCGGGTGTAGCTTTAATTGTTATCGTTGAATGGTCTAAGCCATCAGCCGGATGAGAGTAAATGGAAAAAAATAAAATTTTGAGACTGTTACGAAAAGTCTTTGCCCCCTAAATCCCTACTGACGTTTTTAGTCAGTACGTACACTGACGTTTTCAGTCAGTGTAAGCCTAAAAGAAAACTTTTAATTTATTGAAATTCAATCGTTTCTCTTTAGTCTTGTGCTAATTTTAGACGTCAGTTGGTGGGCAAAAAACGATTGAAAATCAACAAATCGGACTTTTCGGAGCAGACTCAATATTCAAGATTAGCTGATAAATTTTTATTGACAAACCCATTTTAACATACAGGCATTCTTTTATTTTTAACTTTGCAAAAAAGTTGGTTTTATAGTTATGATATTGATAATTTCAGGAACAAACAGACCGGGTAGTCTCACTTCTAAAATAGCTCGACATTACCAGAAATTGCTGCAGAAACAGACAACAGAAACAATAGAGTTGTTTTTGCTGGAGGATTTCCAGGAAGGTTTGCTCCATACTGAAATGTATGAAACATCAGGGCAAAGTCAGTTGCTAAATGATGCCCAAAAAAAATTATTTATTCCAGCAAAAAAATGGGTTGTGATTTCACCCGAATATAATGGCAGTTATCCCGGAGCTCTTAAAGTCTTATTGGATGCCCTTTCCGTGAATGAGCCTGATCTTACTTTTAGAAACAAAAAAGTGACATTGATCGGAATAAGTTCAGGTAGGGCTGGTAATTGGCTGGGTATGGATCAGTTAACCACTGTTTTACAATACCTCAATATGCATGTTTTCTATTCCAAACCAGCGCTAAGACAAATAGGCAATCTGTTGGATGAAAATTCAGAATTGACCGATCCAAAAACTATATCACTGCTTGAAAACCATGCAAAGGAATTCCTGTTTTATTAATTTATAATTTTTAAACAAAGTGTATGTCTGATAATTTAAAACTTGGTGCGTTTTCCTTAAGCCTGAATGTAAAAGATATCCATGCCTCCAAAGCATTTTATGAGACTTTGGGATTTATTGTTTTTGGCGGGAATATTGAACAAAACTGGCTGATCTTAAAAAATGGATCAACTTTGATCGGGCTGTTTCAGGGTATGTTCGACAATAATATGATGACATTTAACCCCGGCTGGGATCAAAATGCAAGTGAAATGGATGAATTCGATGATATCAGAAAAATTTACCAACATCTGAAATCGAATGAAATGGAAATCACTCCATTAATGGACGAGAACAATCAGGGACCTGCATATTTTACCGTTACTGATCCGGATGGGAATCAGATTTTATTCGATCAGCACCGTTAACAATCTCCATACCTTTGTAAATGGATATGACCGTGACTGTTAGTATTGAACGTTTGAATTATTTAAAAGCATTAGATCCTGGTTTTTTACCGGAAAAGATGGATATTTCCTGAAAGCTTTATGTCATTAAGGGGAGGACCGGCACTTAACGAACAGACATAAAAGTAAACTCCGGAAGCGAGAGATTTTCCTCTCTTGTTTGAACCATCCCAGTTGATCTGTGGATCGTCCGTTTCAAATACCAGTTGGCCCCATTGGTTGAAAATCTGGATATTGAAAGATTGAATATGCCTGAAAAACCTTGGAACAAAAATGTCATGCACATGGTCGCCATTGGGAGTGAATACATTTGGCAATTCATATACCGGACAATTTTGCATACATATCACATTCGACTGCATACCGGGATTACCATATTGGTCTAATCCGAACACGGCATAACAACCTTGTAATCCATTGTTTCCCTGATGCTTATATTCCCTTATGTCGGATCCCTCCACCGTCTGTGTCAACCCCAAATGATCGGCGTCTGCCCCAAAATAAATCTGGTATCCGCTGACCTCAGATATTCTTTCCGGGCAATCAGGAAAATCCCAGGATAAATTGTTAAACAATTCGTCACCGGGGATCCAGTCCGGTGCATTCTCGCAATCGTTGGTGACTGTTAATAGTGGTGCACAAATTGGAATGAAATCAATAGCCTCTATGCAAGCGATTTGGGATTGATTTGAAATAATTTTTTCTTCCAAAAAGCTGTAATTGCCTTTAGAAATGACATAGTAACAATACAGTTTTTCATTTTCAATATCAAAATCATCAAATGAGTTGGTTGTGGAAGTCCCGATCAGTGAAAATTGATCCTCATCTTCTGTCTTCCGATAAATCATATAGGATGAATTGTGCCATGGAACCTCTGAATTGAATTTGATTCGATTTTTTCCCTGGATCGCTTCGGGAGTGATAAAAACAGTTGATGCTTTGGGAGCTGAACCCAGAGGCATTTCCTGTTCGGAAAAATACATGCTGATCGTATAATGCTGAGGACTGGCTATCGTATTCAATTTTTCATGGATGAAGCTTGTATCTGCTATTATATCTTTATATGTTTCACCGGAATATACGGCCTGGTCAACCTGGAAAAAATCTGTTCCATTTCCTGAAGTTTTAAGGCGCATGGTGTATGGACCCGGGAATTTAATGGTATCAAATAATTCAGGATCAACCATTTGCCAGTTGATTGCAATCCTGCCCTCAACGTCCGATGTCTCTAATACACTTACCTTGGTGATCAGAGGTGCTTTGGATGGTATGAAATTGCATGTTTCATTGCTTGCCTGACCTGACACAGGATTGTATGGAAAGCCATCCATGGTCTTTCGTGCAAATTCGGGAAGGATCCGGTAGCAATAGTTTAATTCCTTTTCAACCTCAAAATCTTCATAAAAATAATGAATTGCATCGTTTTCATTTGTCAGAAAAACAATTTTTTGATAGAGATTCGGGTCAATACCGGTTGAACAACTGTCCTGATACATACTTGCAGAGCCTGTCCGCCTCCAAACTGAAAACCCGCGAAAATATTCATTGTCTGTAAAGGAGCACAAATAAGGATAATCCCAATTTATTATCATGTGATCATCCACCGGATCAGCAGCTGTGTTTTGGGGTGGGGGAGCCACGACTTTGATCCTGAGTGCCTTTAAATTGGTCAATCCTGTGGTATCGCTGAATCCGTTGTCAGTTACTTTGAAAATAATCTGATAATACTGCTCGGATACATCTTCACAACTGGTTTCCCAGGAAAAAATTGCGGAATAGGGAGGGAAAAGAAATACATCTTTATTGGTTAGTGTAGCTTTGTTTTTAGCTGAAATGAATGGGGCACCTGACGCGCTAAGTTGAAGCATCTGATCCGGGTCAGCGTCTGAAATATTCACTTTTGTCTCCACGATTTCGCCGGCAAAAACGCAAATCTCCTCAATGACTTCAATGTCTGGATTTTGATTCTGACATTGATCTCTGATGAGTATCTGCATATCCCGGATCGTGCTGGAAATAAGTATACCCTGACGGTATTCATTGACCCGGAAAGCGATATTGTAATCACCTGCAACCATGGGGGCATTCCAAATGATGTCACCATTTTTGCGATCCAGGGTGAAAAGATTGTGCGGCCCTGCACCGATCTGATCCGGATATCTGTAGTCAGGCACGATGGTATTCATTTGTTGCAGCGGTATGATCAATGCATAACTCAGACTGTCGCCATCTATATCGAATGCATTTGGATTGTGCCTGAAAACCTGCCCGACGCAACCAAAATCAATCGGGGGAGCAAGCAATCTTACGGAGTTATTGTCACCTAAAAACTGTGTATTTAAAAAACTGAAAGTCGTTTCAAGGTAAAATGGAACATTGGCACTGTCAGGATAGTTTACATTGAGTATACCGGCAATCCGGTTGGGATCATACATGGATATGGTATAGGTAGCTCGTCCCGAATAGGTATGGGTAGCTATATAATAATTGATTTTCACGTCGTTGGGTTGCGGATCGCCCCAACCATTTGCCCTCGTGGCCATCGTACTTGAACCATCACCCCAAAAAATCTCAATACTGTCCCGGTCTGCAGCGACTGAACTCGTCATTGTATAAGTGGTAACTGTTGCCCTGATGGTCAAAGGTCCAAGTTGTTCAAATGTAACCTCGCCTGCGCGATTGTGGGTAGCAAAAATCGGGGTAAACTGCATGATCAATAGCAAAAATCCGAATAATAGTTTGATTATGAAGTTGATGAATCTCATCTGAATCCGCTGTATTTTCTCAAGAATTAAGCCATTTTTCTCCCTGTTTTCTTCCTGAATTATCAAGAAGCTACTTAAAAAAAATTGATAAAAGCTGTTATCAATTCATAAAGTTATTGACATATTCTTTTTCTTACAAATGTATGCCTAATTATATTAAAACAGCACTTAAGGTGGGAATGTTTTTAAGTCAGTGAATCAATGCATTCCCGTAGACTTACTTTCCAATCTTTTAAAGGAAAATTGAAATGTTGAAGGAATTTTTTCTTACTCATTTTACTGTTATAAGGTCGCGGAGCAGGTGATCCGAATGACTTCGTGCTGATCCTTTTTAAAGGGAATCCTGATTTTCCAGCAAATTCAAGAATGTTACATGCAAAATCAAACCAATTGGTAAAACCATCATTGCTGAAGTTATATACGCCAAATGGCGGAACGTGATGGGCTTTTTGGGCTAAAACCAGATATTTGAGCGCTTCAGCCAGGTCTCCGGCATAAGTAGGACTCCCGAATTGATCATCCACAACCTGAATTTCAGGTCGTGACTGAGAAAGCCGGAGTATGGTTTTGACAAAATTATTGCCATATTCAGAGTATAGCCAACTGGTTCTGAATATATAATACTTAACCAATTGATTGATTATCAATTGATCACCTAAGAGTTTTGATTGGCCATAAATGCTTTTCGGCCGGGTAGGAGCCGATTCGGTCAACAATTTTACAGGCCAACTATCATATACATAATCCGAAGAGATATGGAGTAGGGTAGTATTGTGTTCCTTACAGGCAATACAAAGATTCTTAACCGCCTGTGCGTTGATGGCCATAGCTTTTTCCTGTTCAATTTCAGCTTTATCCACTGCTGTATAAGCAGCTCCATTCAAGCAAAAGTCGGGTTTGAACTTTGAAAATTCTTGTTGTAAAGCAATCGGATCACATATATCCAATTCTTCTATATCCGTGGCTAATAATTCAATCTGAAGATTGTTTTTCCATCGATTAGTAATGCTTTGACCCAATTGTCCTTTTGCTCCGGTTAACAGAATTCTCACATTTTTCATTTTCACATACAGAATTTATAACCTAAATGTATGGAAAGTGATCCTTAAAGGACCTTTGATGAAGGTCTTTTTCTGAAATGATCCGCTTATCCTCAGGTATTTTCCAGTCGATGTTCAAGTCACTGTCATTGAATAAAATGCCTGTTTCTGATGATTTATTGTAATAAGCATCACATTTATATGCAAAAACGGCTGTTTCACTTAAAACGGAATACCCATGAGCAAACCCTTTGGGAATTAAAACCTGAACTTTATTTTCTGCATCCAGCAAAATCGAAAAGTGCTGCCCGAATGTTTCAGAACCAGGTCTTAGATCCAGCGCTATATCCAGAACAACACCTGAGATCACCCGAACCAGTTTTGATTGTCCAAATGGAGGCAACTGATAATGTAAACCTCGGATGACACCATAGCCGGACATCGATTCATTATCCTGGATAAAATCGATGCTATTGCCTGTCAATTCATTGAATAACCGATGGTTAAAACTTTCAAAAAAATATCCTCTTGAATCTCCGAAAACATTTGGTTTGAATACAAACAAACCTTCAAATGCTGTTTTTTCAACTTTCATTTACCACAGACTATTTCTTTTTAAATACAAGCGAAATGGGAACTCCTCTGAAATCGAAATTCTTACGGATCTGGTTCATAAGATAATTTTTATAACTCGGTTTGATCTCTTCCGGATAGTTGCAAAAAAACGCAATTACGGGATAGGCTTTTTCAATTTGAGTTACATATTTGATTTTGATAAAATTTCCCCTGTAAGCCGGAGGAGATACTCTTTCAATAGCTTCAAGCATCACTTCATTCAAACGTGATGTTTTAATTTTCTGGCTCCGTCTTTCATACACAGCTTTTGCTTCTTCCACAACCTTGAAGATCCTTTGTTTTTCCAGGGCTGAAATGAAAATTATCGGAATGTCATCGAATGGTGCCAATTTTGATTTGATCCTTGCTTCATACTCCTTCGCTGTATTCGTTTCTTTATCCACAAGATCCCATTTATTGACCAGAATCAATATACCTTTTCTGCGAGCTACGATCAGATCCAGTATACTCATATCCTGAGATTCCAATCCTAATGTGGCATCAATCATTAACATACACACATCCGCTTCATCTATTGCTTTAACTGCACGCATGACTGAGTAGAATTCCAGGTCTTCATGAACTTTATTTTTTTTGCGAATTCCTGCTGTATCAACCAATAAAAACTCTATCCCGAATTTATTATAGTAAGAATGGATAGTGTCTCTTGTGGTGCCTGCTATGTCAGTGACAATATTTCTTTCATCACCCAGCAAAACATTTACAAGAGAGGATTTTCCGACATTTGGTTGTCCGACGATAGCCAGTTTTGGTATAGATTGATACTTGTCATCTTCCGGATGATCGTTTAACTTTGAAGTGATGGCATCCAGTAATTCACCTGTGCCACTGCCATTGATGGAAGAAATAAAGATGGTTTCATCAAATCCCATTGACCAGAATTCATTGGCCGCCAGCATTCTTTGAAAATTATCTACTTTATTTACTACCAGGATCACGGGTTTGGTTGATTTACGAAGCATATTGGCAATATTCTCATCATAGTCTGTGATGCCTGTCAGAACGTCCACCAAAAAAATGATGATTTGAGATTCCTCTATGGCTATCTGAACCTGTTTTCTGATGGCAGTTTCAAAAATTTCATCCGAATCCCTGACAAATCCACCAGTATCAATGATATTGAATTTTTTCCCATTCCAGTCCGAAGTACTGTAAATCCGGTCACGTGTGACTCCGCTCTCATCGTCTGTAATGGCTATTCTTTGTCCGGCCAAACGATTGAAAAGTGTAGATTTACCCACATTCGGTCTTCCAACTATTGCTACTGTATCCATTTGTTCTTTTGTTTTATATCAGAGCTTTAAGTAGATTTTTCAGCCCATAATATATATTATGTTAAATAGAAATAAACTTGCATCTGGCATGATCAAAACCTCCGCCACCCATCATGATGGCCGGGTTATCTGATACAATCATAAAGTATTCAATGCTTTTTAAATAATTATACCAAGACATTTTAACAAACAAGTTTTATTTATTTTTTAAAACAACTTTCAAAATATTTCGAAAATATGAATATCCTGAAAAGCTGTTCATTCTTGTAATCCACCACACAAATGTATTTATCTTAATCCTTCCCCAGATCTGCCTATATTATTTGATCTAAAGTCTAAAAACTAAGTAATCCTCTCTTAATTCGGCTGTATACTTTTTTTATAAAAAAAAAGATGCAAAAACATTATGTTAAATAGAACCCGAAAATATGAACATGATTTGAGGTCAGTTCTGATTCCTGTTCACCCTGAGTTTCCTGCTGCCCATTTTCAATCCCTTAAATCTATTGGTCATGTTTTTTAAACACGAAACATGTACATCAAAAGTACTGTTAGTTCTCGAGATAGACACATTCTGAACCAATTTGGGGTCAATACCACCTTGTTCAGCAATAAAAGTGAGTAGATCCCTCTTCCCTACTCCATCCATCACACCCACATTGATAAAATAGCTCATCCATTCGTTCTTATTGAATTTCTTTTCAGATTTTCCAAGCTTTTTGGATTCTTTAAAAGAAGGAACAGGATTAGAAACAATCTCTTCCCTGAAGGACTTTCTCAGAGCTGCCTCATGCATATTGAAAGTCCTGATTTTATCCGTCACCAGTTTTTCAATCAGTTCCTCCTTATTGAGGTTTTTAAAATGAAAATAGACTGAACTGAACAGATCTTCATGCAAATTGTCCATTTCCTTTGTTTGTGCAAGGTTCATGGCCCACCTGGATAGTCTCATTTTTGCAATTTCAAGATCGCTTGGGATGGATGCCATTGTGATCCTGATATTCAATTTTTTCTCGAGTATCCGGATCATATTCTTCCTCGATTGGGCAACAAACATCAACGACAAACCTTTATGTCCTGCCCGTCCTGTTCTTCCACTTCGGTGTGTATAGTATGAAATGTCATCCGGCATATCAAAATGAATGATCAGATTGAGCTCCTTCACGTCAATTCCCCGGGCTGCAACATCTGTTGCGATCAGAAAATTGACCTGATAGTTTTTGAATTTTTTCATCACAGCATCTCTTTGAGACTGCGACATGTCTCCATGAATGGGAGCAACCGGATAAAGTTTTTCGGACAATTCATCAGCCAATTCCTGGGTAGCAATTTTTGTCCTGCAAAAAACAATGCCTCTTTTGTCGTCGTTATTATCCAGGATCTTCCTTAGCAATTCTTTTTTATTGTCTCTTTTGACGATCAGAAACTGATGTTCTATATCAACGTTGACTTTATCTTCTTCTGCAACCTTGAATTCTACCGGTTGGTGCATGAATTCTTTGGTTATTCTGCGGATTTCATCAGGAAATGTTGCTGAAAACAACCAGGTAGCATGAGGAACAGTCAGTGTCTTGAAAATAATGTCCAGGTCTTCCTTAAAGCCCATATTAAGCATTTCATCCGCTTCATCCAGCACCAGACAACGAATGGTAGAAATGTTTACAACATGCCGGTTCAGCAGGTCCAGTAACCTGCCCGGCGTAGCCAACAGGATGTGTGGATTATTTTCTCTGAAATACTTTATCTGATTACTTATGCTAGTCCCTCCATAAACAGCAAAAACTTTGAGCCCTTTCATATATTTGCCCAACTGGATCAGGTTATTCTCTGTTTGTTGAATCAGTTCCCTTGTGGGCGCCAGGATCAAACCCTGGGTGATTTTTTGATCCACATCAATGTTTTCCAATAATGGAATACCAAATGCTGCAGTTTTGCCAGTTCCTGTTTGAGCTAAACCTATAAAATCGCAAGATTGTCCTGTCAGCGTCGGGATGGCTGCATCCTGTACCGGTGTCGGAGTTTCAAAACCGAGTTCTGCAATGGCTTTTCTGAGGGCATCAGATAATTGGTAATCGGAAAATTTGTTCAAAACATTCAATTTAGCAGTTGAAGCAATACTTTAAGTGAAAAATTTTAAAGTATTGAATTATAACTGTATTACAATTCAAAAATCAATCCTTCCTTTTTTAGTTTTTCATACCTGACTTTATCAAAGGAATAATATTTGGCAGGTCTGTGTGATACATTGCTTTGAATCTCATCATGGTCGATGAGAATTTTCATTTTCATTATTTTCTTTCGGAAATTTCGTTTATCAAGCTCAATTCCCAGAATCCTCTCATAGAGATTTTGAAGTTGGGAAATGGTGAAAACCTCTGGAAGTAACTCAAAACCAACGGGTTCTTCCCTAACTTTTTTACGTAATGCTTCAAGACAAGTCTGCAAAATGGTGTTATGATCAAAAGCTAATGTGCCTATTTTAGAAATTTCGTGCCAGTGCGCTTCATTTGCTTTTGATCCGTTGGTAAGTTTATAATCAGATACCTTAACAAGTGAAAAATAAGCAACTGAAAATACTCTCCCAAATGGATGCCTGTTAACTGAACCGAATGTTTTAACCTGCTTGAGGTAGATATTGTTCAGACTGGTTTGCTTCAATAATATCCTGTTGGCTGCTTCATCAAGATTTTCTCCTGCTTCTACAAGTTCACCTACAAGCGAAAATAAATGTTGGTATGGTGTTAAATCGCAACGGATCAACAATACTTTCAATTCGTTTTCATCAAACCCAAAAACAACACAGTCCACTGATACTCCATAGTTCATTTTGGACTTTGTATGTAAATATTTCGGATCGTTCAGTATGTATTTTTCCATTTGGAGCGCAAAAATATAACTTTTTTTTCAAATTTATCGAAAAGCTTATAAAACTGACTCAGATACAGCAATAAAGAGAAGTTTTTTTTTCATTTAATTTTTATCGTTGTAATTGATTGGCTATTTATTTATACATAAAATAAATTAAAAAATATAACCGTTCTAAATTTTACCAATGCTTTAGCCAAAATGACCACATAGTTTAAAATTCCAATACATTTGTTTACGACTTTATGAAGATTTGCTGCTATCAGATGTTCTTTTTACAGTGCGAATTGGGCATAAAGTCAATTTTGATTAAGTATTTGAAAGGTAATTTTAAACAATGAGTCTGCTCCGAAAAGTCAAATATGTTGATTTTCAATCGTTTTTTGTACCAACCTACTGACGTCAAAGATCAGCAGAATGCTAAATATAAACGATTGAAATTCAACAAATTAAAAGTTACATCTTAGAAGATTTAGGGGGCAAAGACTTTTCGGAGTAGACTCAACAATAATATATCTATGAATTCTGATCTTTTAAATGAACTGAAAGAGGCCGGTGTAAAATTGGTGGCAGTTTCAAAAACGATCCCTGAAGAAATCATTCTCGATTTATACCATTTGGGTCATCTGGATTTTGGGGAAAACAAAGTTCAGGAGTTGGTAAGAAAATATGAAAATCTTCCTAAGGATATCAAATGGCATATGATCGGTCATCTTCAAAAAAACAAGGTGAAGTATATTGCAGCTTTTGTGCAAATGATTCATTCTGTTGACAGCTTTGAATTGTTGGAAGTCATTCAGAAAGAGGCGCAAAAATATGGCAGGATCATTGATATTTTACTGGAGGTCAGGATCGCCAGAGAAATGACAAAATACGGACTTGATAAAACCGGTTTGTACCTCCTTCTGGATAAATATACTAAAGGCGACTTTAATCATGTACGTATTTGTGGATTGATGGGAATGGCTAGTTTTACCGCAGATGAAACGATCATTCATCAGGAATTCGGATTATTAAGTGAATTTTTTATAGATATTAAGTCTGCTTATTTTCCTTTTGCATATTATTTCAATGAAATATCGATGGGTATGTCGTCTGACTATCAAATTGCTATTCAGCACGGCGCCACGATGGTTAGGATTGGAAGCCTTATTTTCGGGGCAAGAAATCAGGCGCTTAAAAATTGAATTCGTATAATTTTAGGCAGAACTTTAAGGAAATTTGATATAGGATAATATCCGTACTGAATAACCATCCCATACGGGCAAGCTAGGGATCAATGATTTATGATCATAAATGTATTGGACTTCTTAAATCAAAAATCGTTGATCGGAGCCTGGCCGTATGAGCCTGCAAGTAAGGGGGTTCTTCAATCAATTTCCTCATTGATTCTGGCTTGTCCAGGTTAAGGAATAACTATCGAGTCATTTTCCAATGATTAAACGTTTTGGCAAAATATTGAAGCAAACTGTTAGAAAATGCAAATTTGAAATCTGAAAGCGTGTTTTGAAATAATTATGGGTTTTTAACAATCCTCACATGAATTATTATTTTAGTAGATTCAATTGAAAAACAACCATTGACTTACATATGAAATACTACTTACCTGCTTTGTTGTTGATCACCTTGGTAGGCTGTCAGTCCATCAGCTATAAAAGGTACAGTGAAGAGATTTTGCTTCATAGAACATCCTATCAAAATGAGTTTTTGCATACTGACAGAAGCCCGCTTGAAAAAGAAGATCTGCAGTTTCTGGATTTCTACCCACCTGACAGAAAATTTTGTGTTAAAGCCGGTGTCACAATGATTGAACAGCGGGACACCTTGCTTTTTAAAACATCGTCAGGAAAGTTTAAAAAATATTTGCCATTTGCTTTACTCACATTTTACATTGATACTACACGATTTCAATTGGTGGCTTATACGAGTCCTGACCTAATGAACAATGAGCAATATGCTGATTATCTGTTTGTTCCGTTTTCTGATGAAACAAATGACGATGAAACCTATGGCGGTGGACGATATTTGGACTTGAACAAGAACGAAATATCCAAAAATCACATCCTGGTCGATTTTAACAAGGCTTATAATCCCTGGTGTGCTTTTAGCTATGGTTATAACTGCCCTATTCCACCCAATTCAAATGATCTTCCTGTAAAAATTGAAGCGGGAGAAAAAAAATTCCGGGCTCCGGTAAAAAAGAAATGATTCCTTGACCAACCAATTGATTATAGCTTGTACGGAGGCGTGGTTTTTGCTTCCAGCTTGATCTGGGTATCATTATTTCTGAAGGTAGATGTACCGATCAGGATAATTACATCGTCATGACCCGCCAAAGTCCATTCAGAAGGAAAATCATCTTCCTTATCGCTCAGAAAAATCAATAAGCTTTTTTCAGTGGAAACGTGGTACTTACCCTGATGGATCAGCATATTTTTTTTATACCACCTGTAGGTCCAGTCCTCACTGAGTACAAACCACTCTCCTGCCATGAATGTAGAACTGGTATCTTTTACCTGATGAGCAGCATCTACTACAAAATAATGCGTGACAAAGTATTCCAGAGGTGGTACATTTTCCTTATACAGATCATTCAACATAGTGGTAGCCTGTGTTCTTTCAGCGCTCACAGATCGTTGATCCTCGACTTTCGCAAATCCCGAAGTGTCTAAGTCACTTCCTGTTTCTATTTCGGGTTGGTCACTTGAACTGGTATTGTTTTTGCATGCTTGTCCCCATGTCAGCAATCCTGCAATTAATAGAAGAATAATTCGGTTCATTTGTATTATTTTTTTAAATTTACTGCGTTTAGCAGGGCAAAAGTATTAATTTTCATTATGCATAAAAAGTTTTTATCATATATTAAATCTGAAAAACTTTTTACAAGAAAAAATAAGTTATTGGTTGCAGCCAGTGGTGGTTTGGACTCAATGTGTTTGTGTGAAATGCTCAGGATCAACAGATTCAATTTTGCCGTCGCTCATTTTAACCACGTTACAAGAAATGGAGCATCAGATCTGGATGAATCATTTGTCAGTAAATACGCTGAAAAATACGGGATACCTTTTTATTCAGAAAGAGTAGATATTCAATCTGTTATTAATAAAAACAAGGCTGGAAATTTTCAAAGCATTGCCAGGGAGAACAGGTACAGGTTTTTTATCTCCATCAAAGAACAGCATGCCTATGACTTTATATTGACTGCTCATCATCACAATGATCAGATAGAGACATTCCTGTTCCATTTCAGCAGAGGGACAGGATTGGATGGACTCACTGGGATTGCGAATAAAGAAAAGTGTGTCATCCGGCCTTTGCTGTGTTTTAACAGGAATGAACTGGAACGTTTTGCCATGACAAATAATATTCCGTATCAGGTGGATGTTTCCAACAATGATTCAAAGTATGCCAGAAATTATATCAGACATGCTATCATTCCGTCATTTAAGCTGCTGAATGAAAATTTTGAACAAAATGCAAACAATACGATTGAAAACCTTAGGGATTCGAGATTGCTCTATCATTACATTCTTAAAAAATATGCAGAACCCTTTATTTGCAAAAATGATCAAACAGGCTATATTTATTATAAAACAGGGATTTTTTCATCCAATAAAAACCTGAATGAACAGTTGTGTTTTGAACTCTTCAAGCCATATGGTTTTAATTTTGATCAGTGTTCTCAGATCATTAATTCATTGGAAATAAAGGGGAAGCATTTTATTTCAGAAAATTATGTTTTGTTGGTTGATCAGCAGCAATTGGTGCTCAAAAGTATTGATCCGGTGCTACATTTTAGCTATTGTATTGCTTCCGGTATCACCCAAACCCCTATGGGGAAACTGATCCTGACCAGCGTGAAAGGAATTAAAGCTGGGGATGAAACAAATCCTAATATAGAATATATCGACGGGCAAAACATTACAGAAACGTTGATCATCAGAACCAAACAGGATGGTGACCGTTTTCGTCCGTTTGGAATGGGTGGAAAAACGAAAAAACTGAGTGATTATCTGATCGATTCCAAGATAAACAGATTTGAAAAAGAGAAAGTGGTCGTTTTGGTACACAAGCAAACGATCGTTTGGGTATTAGGTTACCGGTTAAGTGATGAATTCAAGGTTAGTGAAAACACAAAAGAATTTATTAAACTCGAATGGCATCCGTTTGGTAAGAATTGAATGAATAAATGAAATTTGATCGTTAAATTTATTTTTTGGATCAAAAAATATTTTATTCTGCTGCTATCAATGCACGTTTTATCTGTTTCTTCAATCAATATTCAAATTTGCCAAACTCTGAATCAATGATCAGACGATTGCCGACGCCCTTCTCTACCCTGCCAATGATCCTGCTTTCAATATTCATTTCTGAGGCTATCTGTAATAATTCTTTCCCGAATTGTGGTTCTATATAAATTTCCAGTCTGTGTCCCATATTGAAGACCTTATACATTTCATTCCAATCGGTGCCAGACTCGTTTTGGATCAATCGGAATAAAGGGGGAACAGGAAAAAGATTATCCTTTATAATGGTACAATTTTCCACAAACTTAAGGACCTTGGTTTGCGCTCCACCAGTATTATGTATGATGCCATGTATATTTTTCCTATGAAATCGGAGTATCTTATTCAAAAGCGGTAAATATGTACGTGTGGGAGATAAAACTAACTTCCCTGCTTCTATTTCAACTGAACCAGTGTCTATTTTGTCGGTCAGTTTTTTGGTGCCTGAATAGATAAAAGTTTTATC
The DNA here is from genome assembly GCA_002344345.1 of Saprospiraceae bacterium UBA2365. Lineage (GTDB taxonomy): Bacteria > Bacteroidota > Bacteroidia > Chitinophagales > Saprospiraceae > UBA2365. The sequence continues at coordinate 18,852 of DDTL01000179.1, read as the reverse complement.
TGTTTTCGGATCAAAACTTTCAGGATACTTATTCTGATAAATTTTTGAAAAGACATCATGACGGGCTGATGTCAAACCATTACTGCCCATTCCTCCATTGTATTGATCTTCATAACCAGCCTGGCCAAATGAGGCAAATCCAATGATTGCATCCCCTGGTTTGATGTTATTGACGACAAGATCTTCCCTTCGCATTCTGGCAAAAGCTGTGAAACCAACGTCAATGGTTCTGACGATATCTCCCACATCTGCAGTTTCACCTCCCGAATGGTATATATTGATTCCGAGAGCTTTCATTTTTTGAATGAAACTGGCGGAAGCATTTAAAATGACTTCAAGTACTTCTTTAGGTATGAGGTGTTTATTCCTTCCGATCGTTGAAGAGATGATGATCTGATCTGTGCACCCAACACATGCCATATCATCCAGATTCATCACCAATGCATCCTGTACGATCCCTTCCCAGACACTCAGGTCACCGGTCTCTTTCCAATAGATATAAGCAAGACTTGTTTTGGTGCCTGCAGTATCGGCATGCATAATGTTCACAAACGCATCATCACCGCCGGTAATATCAGGCAATATTTTGCAAAAGGCTTTGGGAAACAATCCTTTATCCATTTTTTCGATCGCTTCGTGTATCTCAGATTTTGAAGCGGAAACACCTCTTTTGCTGTACTTTTCTGCATCCATTTTTAATCCTTAATAAATGATTATCAGTTTAAAAACTGTCCTTCAGCTACTGTATCCAAATGTTCATAATCCCTGAAATCAACAGCTGCTACTTCTGAAACACCCATTTCCTGCATGAAAACACCATATAATACATCCACTGAAGCCATAGTGGCTTTATTATGTGTGATGATAATAAACTGGCTTTCCCTGGAAAACTCTTTGACAATCCTGTTGAATTTTTCTATATTGGAGTCATCCAAAGGTGCATCAACCTCATCAAAAATGCAGAATGGAGCTGGTTTATAAAGGTATAAAGAAAACAGCAAAGCAATGGCTGTCAGGGTTTTCTCTCCTCCGGACAACTGGCTTAGGGTTTTTGGTCTTTTACCTTTTGGTCTGGCTATAATCTCAATGCCTGATTCCAAAGGATTTTCAGGATCTTCCATGACGATCTCACAGGTATCATCTTCACTGAACAACCTGGTAAAAACACGTTTAAAATGCATGTTCACAACTTCAAACGTTTCAAGATATTTCTGTGTAGCAACCTTTTCAATTTCATCAATGGTCTTGATCAACGATTTTTTGGCATTCAGAATATCATTTTTCTGTTGTGAAATCGTGTCAAATCTTTCTTTCATTTCTTGATATGCCTCAATAGCGAGGGTGTTCACTTCTCCGAAATGATCGATTTTTCGCTTTAGCTTTTCCTGTTCTTCTTCCAACTCATCAAGTGGTACTAAAGATCTTTCAATCTGTATCACGGAATCGAGAGAAGTGTTGAATTCAATCTGTAATCTTTCCTTGATACTGATGACTTTAAACCGGATATCCTGCAGTTTTTCTTTAAGTTCATTCACGAGGAAATTTGATTGTGAAATATTCCTTCGTTCCACGGTTACCTGCTCTTCCATTTCGTGGACTTTTCCTCTTTTTGCATAGAAATCTTTTTCCACATCACCGAGATGTAGCTCTTTCTCCTTTTTCCTGTTATAATCTGCGACCAATGACTGTTCCAATATAGCAAGATCCTTGTCCAGCACCAGCAACATTTCAGTGATGTCAGTCAAAACTGTCTTATTAAGACCATATTTCTCTGACATCTTGTTTAAATCTGTCATTTTATAGCCCAGTTCGTTTTCCAGAGTATTGATCAGGTTCTGGTGTTTGATCAGTTCGATATGCTGTTGGTTTTTTGCTTCTGTGATATCAGCGAGTCTGTCGGAAATGGACTGTAAATTTGAATCATTCATGTTATTTCCGGACAAAATTGAGGCAAGTTCAACTTCTAGTTGCTGGATCGATTGCCTGTTTTTAAGGATAAGGGACTTCATTTGTTCAATGTCTTCTATTTCCGAATGGACTTCTGCCTTTAAAGCGTCCAGACGCTGAACTTTACCGTTCAATGTAGTTGAGAACTGAGCAAGTCGGATCCTGCTTTGCTGGATCTTATTTTTTAAATCGTCCAGGGAATGTCCCTTCAAATCAGCTTCGAGGTGGCCGATCTCATTGGAGACCACAATGATTTTACCATCCATCAAGGTATTCTCCTGTTTTAAACGTCGGATCTCTTCCTCCAGTTTTTCCAGATTCTTCCTTCTCCCGATCTTCTTTCCTTCGAATAAGCCAACAGACCCTCCGGATACGGTGAAATTGGTAGTGGTAAAGGTGCCGTTTTTATCAAGAATGATGAATGGTTCCTCTTTTAAACCCGAACTCAGCAGATCTATGTCGTCTAAACCGAGATCGGTGATGAAAACATTTTCCAACAATCTGGAAATAAGGCGGTGGTACTTTTCGTCATATTCAAGAAAATTCAATGCAGGTTGCAATCCATCCAGTTCATCTGTCACAGGAATCTGTTCAGGGATTTGATCCAGAATAAAAAAATTGGCTTTCCCTTTCTGTGCTTTCTTGAGCAATAAGAGAGCCTCCACTGCTTCAGAAAAGCTATCCACAACAAAATAGTTGAGGTAGGGTTCCAAAAAATTCTCTATTGCAATTTTATATTTATCCGGTGCATACAACAGATCAGACAAAATAACAGGCTTGGTGTCCAAATGCTTGTTGAGGAATTTAATCGATTCGGGATAACCTTCAAGTGAATCCACCATACTTTTGATCAGGTCATATTCATTGATACGGGCATCCAGTCTTCTCGTAATCTTATCTTTTTCATTACGCAAATCATTCCGTTGCTTATTGAGCATCAAGATCTTATCATTTTTACTTGCATGATCCTCCATCTGTGATTTCAATAGCAATTCCTGCTGATCGAGTTTTATTTGTGCCTGCTTTTGTTCCTCTTTTACATTATCAGAATCCTGAAGCAATTGCTCCATCATCTGCCTTTTTCTGTGAATGCTGATTTCAAGGTTTTCTATCTGGTTTTCGAGTACAGCAAGAGATTTTTCAAACTGGTGTTTAGATTCACCCAGATTTTTTCTTTTATTTGTCAGCGAGTCATGATCCGCTTTCGCTTCATAATATGATTTTTTAATCGCTTCATATTCATTGTTCAGCTGAAGGTCCTTATCTTCAATGTTTTTGTGCAGAGCCTGTTCAGCATGAACACGTTCATTTAGTGACCCGATGATAACCTCATTTTCGCTGATCTGTTTTTCAAGCCTTGTCTGTTCTTCTTCTGTAAGTATCAGTTTTTGTTGATTGTGTTGTAATTGCTGAAGTAAAAGTTGTTTTTGGTTTTCCTGTTTCCTTACGCTGTCCAGAAGCTCATTGATCTCTTTCTGAAATGCGCTCAGGCTGGATTCATTATCCACAATTTCCTTTTTCTCTCGCATGAGTTCAGCCTCAAGAATTGTCATTTTGGCTTCAAATTCTTTTAAAACGGTTGTTTCTTCCAGTATTCTTGAATTTATTTGTTGAGTTGAATCATGCAGGTCGTCATATTTTTTAAGGTAGAGCTGGAGGCTGACGCTTTTGTAATCTTCCCGGATCTTATTATATCTTTCAACTCTTTTTGCTTGTTTTTCAAGGCTTTCCAGATTGTTTGAAATTTCGAACAACAGATCCTCTACCCTGCTGAGGTCAATTTCAGTTGACTGCAGTTTGTTGATGGTTTCTTTTTTCCTTTGTTTGTATCTGCTGATTCCAGAGGCTTGCTCCATCATTCTGACCCTGGAACCGTTCGAATTGGTCAATAGTTCGTCCACCATATTGAGCGCTATGATGGCATAAGAATCAGAACTGACGCCGGTGTCAGTAAACAAGGATTTGATGTCTTTTAAACGGCAAGGCACATCGTTGATCTTATATTCACTTTCACCATTCCGGAAAAGCAGCCTGGAAATTGAAACCTGGTTGTATTCTGTGGGGATCAGGTTTTTTGTATTGTCGAAATGAAGGGTTACCTGAGCGAGACCGCTTTTATTTCTTTTCTTTGTGCCATTAAATAAAACATCAGTCATTTCACTTAGCCTCAGTTCAGAAGTCTTTTGTTCACCCAACACCCATCTGATGGCATCGACAATATTGGATTTGCCGGAGCCATTAGGTCCAACAACACCAGTCACCCGTTCGTTGAAATGAATAACAGTCTCAACAGGAAAGCTTTTGAACCCTTTGATATATATAGATTTCAGTTGCATTGACCGCAAATATAGAAAATAATTATATAAATGAATTGAAAATACATTGAAGGGCTTGTATTGAAAGCTAAAAAACACCGTAAAAAGATACTAATATGAACGGTATTAAGTTATAGCTTAATGCATTCGGTACATTCCTTATTCTTTAGTGCCATTAAAGTCTTATTACCGATGAAAGCGCTGTCTGTTGCTTTTAAATTTTGGTGGAGTGGACGGAACATATTATTATTTTACTATTTTTGCGCAAATTTATTGAACATGCGATCCAGATACATACTTTTCGCTTTGACATGGGTATTTTTCCAATATAGTTTTGGTCAGGATGTGGCTTTTAGTCAACGGTATGTCACTTCACCTTATTTAAATCCGGCATTGACCGGTATTTTCAACGGTTCAGTCCGTGTCAATGCACAATATCGCAACCAATGGGCAAATCAACTGGATTTTGGATTTCAGTCTTTTGCAGCTTCCGGGGATATTAATTATGATTTAAACCTGTTTAAAAGCACCAGCAGGGATCTCTTAGGCTTAGGTATTTATTTTGTCAATGACAGGATTGAAGGCATTGATTTTAATACCAATTTCATTGCATTGAGCGGCGCTTTCCACAAATCCTTGAATCCGAAAAACTCTCATTATCTTGGTTTTGGATTTCAGTTTGGTGTGCTCCAGAAAAATATCAATTACGAGCAAACCAATTTTGGAGATCAGTTTAACCATGTAGATGCCTATTCATTTCCAACAAATGAACCCGTTCCGGCTAATAATTTTGCTGTTGAAGATCTGAGCATCGGATTGCTGCACCTGATCAACCCTGTAAGAAATGTAGAATTGCAAACCGGAATTGCCTTTCACCATCTGACAGTTCCCAACGTTTCATTCTTCAGGTTTTCAGAAGTGTACGACAGAAATTCCCTGATTCCGAAATTCACTTTTCATACCGCGGCCAGTATTAAAACCGGTGCATATACTCATGTCATTCCAAGATTGATCGTAACTGCCCAAAATCCTTTTGTGGATGTAGAAATGGGCGTGAATATGAAGATGTCCACTTTTTCAACTGAAGATTACGTATTTCACGGGGGTCTTGGAGTACATATTGTAAGAGATCTGGAAACGGTTGCAATTGCCAGCCTGGTTCCATTCGTGGGTGTTCAGGTGAAAAACCTGTTACTTGGCATGAGTTACGATATCGGTATCAATCAGATCTATCATCATACAAGGAACTTTTCAACATTTGAGTTTTCTGTTTCCTATCTGGGAGAAAACGAAAATGAGGCACTGTTTTGTCCAAGATTTTAACCAAATATAATTTTTATTGCCATAAGCAATAATAGTACACCAAATATTTTATTAAAAGCGTTTTGCCTTTTTACAAATATTATTCTGATATTTTTGTAGGTGATCAGATAGCTGAGCAAAATGAACCACAGCATGGTGTCGACAACTAAAATGACGCTGATGATACCAAAAATAAATCGGTCTACATCGGGCTTGATCACCATCGTAAATAAGCTCAGAAAAAACAAGGTTGCTTTCGGGTTGAGCACATTGGTAAGGAACCCAATTTGAAATGCCTTCGCAGAACTGAGGTTTGAATTTTCCGAAATTGGTTGCTGCTCTAATTCCAGGGGTTTTGAAACTGAAAAGAAAGCTCCATATCCAAGATAAATAAGGTAGGCAGTGCCTAAATATTTGACAATGTTGTATAATATTTCAGATTGACTGATCAGCAATCCCAGGCCTATGAAAGAGTAAAATATATGGATCATTATACCACATCCGATGCCTATGGCTGTCCAAAACCCTACCCTTCTGCCAAAACTCAGCGAATTCCTGACCATCACCAGGAAATCAGGTCCCGGACTGATCACTGCCACCAGGTGTATCAACGCAACCGAGCCGATCAATTCGATGTTTCCCATAGAGGACTACAGATTTATGTCAAATGTAGCAAAAAAATGTAATTGTTTAGCTCAATAATCTTTTAGTCTTTAGTCTAATAGCAAATGATTTACACAATAGCTTAAAACCTCCGATTCCAGAACAAATCAGCTGTCTTTTTCTCAATATACTTGCTCAATACCAAGAGACTAACAGGCAAACAGACTAATTAGCTAAGCTCCTGAATAACAACAAAAATATTTACCTGATGATTCTGCGGACGTAAATCATGTAAAAATAAAGCCCAATCCAGATATTGGTAATTGCGATGAAGAATTATAGAGTTTTATTCCCCATTGATGAGCCTGAAGGAATGTAAAAAAGAGTCCATATTCCTGTTGAGTGAATTTTTCTTATCTGAGAAAACCTGGAGCGAGTAGATCGTCTGCCCTACCTGGATGATCCGGCCTTTCATCGCCAGTAAGTCATCCCGGTAATTTAACCTGTATTCCAATACAGGATTTTGATCAAATTGGTCCCGGTGACTGTAAAGAATAGTACCGTCAACCTGCGCTTTTATGTTTTCAAGAAAATCTTCCAGAAATATATAGGCATTGAAACTGCTGTCCGGTGTAAAATCAATGTCATCCGCTTCAAAATAATTGACCAGATATAAAAAATTACCTGTTGAATCAACAGAGGATTCAGCATAAACGGTATGTACTAAAAATTCTCCTGTCGGCGTCGAAACTCCTTTTTCCATCAGCCTGACTGTTCCGGGCATTGAAACGGAAAATGATGGTTCCTTGCTATCAAATGTTTGCCACTTTACCTGAGCAAAAACAGGTTTTCCCATCAAAAACAAAAAGGCCATCAACATGACCACACTAAGCTTTACAACAAATAATCCAAAAAGTATACTCCGGTTCATTAATCTCAATATTCTACAGCAAAATAGGATAACGTCATTCGGCCAGAATTTGTATCCGCAACCAAAAGCTTTTCTTCAATTTCAGCCATAAATCATGCTGATTACAAAAAAACAGATCATTTGAAGATTCGAAAATTCGAAGATTCGAAAATTTGAACATTCGAACATTTGAACTTCAGATTCCTGACGATGAATGTCAGGATTTTCAACATTTGAACATTTGAACATTAACTCATCCTTCCATACTTTTCTCCAGTTCCCTGGCTGAAGCGAGGAATTCTTCGACATTCATCTCATGAAAAAAGAGTAATCCATGGGTTGTTCTCAGTCTGGGACTCTCATTCTGGTAGAAAAATCTTTTCCCAAGAAGCAACTGGATCGGATAAAGCTGTTCTCCCCAGATCCTGTTGGAAAGATCAGAAAATTTGCCATCGTGCTGGTAGCTGGGGAAAGAGGCATCCACCTGGCTCAGATAACTGTTGGTAAAGGCATTATCCATCACACCCATAGCATTGAGCGAGACAGGAACGATATGGGACACCTCAGCCGGGTGGAATTTATACCAGACATTCCGGTATCCCCAAATCCTGAGGTGTTCAAGATCAGTCTCCCTGCTCCATACCCGGACAGCCTCTGCAATGGCCTGCAATACTTTATAATGGGTATCAGGACCGCTGCCTTCCGGGTCAAATGCCAGGCTGATGATGCCCGGTTTTATCCGGCGCAACTGATCCAAGATGGGTTCCACATCCCGCTTTCTGTCCGGTTTTTCCGTAAAAATATCTCCGGTATAAAACCCGAGCCTTAAATGATGTACCTCCTTATGGGTCATACCGAAGTATGCCCAAACGAGCTCTTCCTCAAATTCGCGGATCATTCCTTTAAGCCGCTGGATGGGTGGTGGAAGTTTTTCGCCATCGTAACTGTTGCGCAATGTCGAGATCACGTCCACCATCTTGTTCTCCAGTTCTTCGACATCCTTTACCTTCCAGATTTCGGTAATATTGCGAACCATTCTGTGTGCAAAAGCTCTTTTACGCTCGTCAGCATTGCCTGTTGCAACTCTGATCAGATAGTGGTATACATCCTTGTCCCGTTTGAAATTGTAGCCTACGGTGAAAAAATCCTCGTAATTGACCATCTGGATGAGTCCTTTTACCAGAAGTTCACGAGTGTGTACCAGCAAATGGTACAGAAAATCATTGGTGACTGCAGTAAAACCGGAGGTCATCACCGCAAAATGAGATCTGTTGGTCTCATTTCTGGATAAACGATGTATATGAGGCAATAGACCCAACATGATATCGTCATGGTGCGGACCCGTATGGTAAAACATCTGATGACTTAGTGATTCAGTTCCACGGTTGATTTTCTTCAATATTGAATCCTTGACTGACTGAATAATGTCCAGGCTCAAACCCGGGATCAAACTGCAATAAGGATCATTCTGAAGATCGTCCATATCCAGGTGATCGGCAAATTTATCCAGGCGAACACAAAGATCAATGACAGCGCGGTCAGTTTTTTCCTGGTTCCAGGGTGTTGAAGTATAATAGTGGTAAACAGCATCTTGCAGGAAGGCTGCTGCCCCCGTGGTCAGATAAAAACGAGCGTTTTTCAACCTGGTTAAAACTGATGCAGGGTACATATTGGAAGGCTGTTTTTCGAGTGCATCTTTCACCATCGGTGCTTTAGCTTCTCCTGCTGCGAAAATGATCGCGACACACTCAGGATTATAGGTGATCGTTTGTAATCCGATGGTGATCACCAGTTTCCCTCTGGAAACCTCAATTCCACCCAAATCTCCTGCTGCGACTGCCTGTGTCTCATAGTTAGTCTGAGTCAATCTGGAAACTGAATTGTGATCAGAGCCCCTGGTATTAAAAGCGATGTGACCGTCAGGTCCAATCCCGCCCAGGAAAAAACCGATACCACCCTTTTCCCTGATTTTGTCTTCATAAGCGGTGCACCAGGCGTCTATCATAAAAATAGAGCGTTGCTGTAGTTTTTCCAAAACTGTTTTTGGTTCCCGATATCTTAAGCCCAGATCCACAATCCCTTCCGGGAAGATCTCGTCAAAATGTTTGTCCTCAGCCAGGTTGATTTCATCACAATTGATAAAAAGGCCCTTGTTTTTATCCAGGCCAAAATCTTCTACATAATACTTTTGTACGTAATGATAAAAGCTATTGTGCTGTTTTAAACTGATCGGATAGAATTCATCGATCTGGACAAAATGTAAATTTTTCAAACTGGGTTTTTGGTCTATCAGAAGACCATGGTCCTTCCTGAATGTCTGTCCGTCAGGTTTGTCCCAGTTGTCAAGTATAAATTTAGTCCATGAAATAAAGTACTCAGGTGTTTTTCCTGTTGGTAAACTGATGACTCCGTCCGGATTTTCTGCTACCCATTCCAGAAATCGCAAAGCGGTAAGTAGCCCAAGTTGTGGAAAATTTTTAACTGTAACATATGAAATATTGACCGGAAATCTTTTTTCAAATTCGCAGCACATTGCTTTTTCAACGGAGGAAAAATGTTCAGACATATAGTTAGCTTTTTAATAAACAGTTGCTTATCGAAGTCAACAGTTTGCAAAGGTAGACTTTATTGATAGAATAATTGAAATCCTTTTCACCCAAATTTTTCAATGTCGGAGTGGATTGATTGAGATGTTCCGTTGGTGCGATGTTCAAATGTTCAGGTTATCGAATTATCAAATCAACAAATCGTGAATTTACGGAACGATTTTTGAATATTTTATTGTTTCATTGAATGTAAAATCTGTTATCAGCATGATAAAGGAGAGTGAATTGATATTGAAGGAAGGCAGAGTTTATCACCTGGGATTGTCAAAAGATGAGTTGGCCGATACCATTATCACAGTGGGTGATCCACAACGTGTTATGAGGGTAACCATGCATTTTGATCAGGTGGATACGATCGTTCAGAACAGGGAGTTCATCACTCATACGGGACGGATTGGTAGTAAGCGGATTTCAGTGATCGGTACAGGAATAGGTCCGGACAATATTGACATCATGATCAATGAGGCGGATGCACTGAAAAATATAGATTTTGAAACACGTCGGATTTGCGATAAACTAAAGCCTTTGACCATAATCAGAATGGGTACTTCAGGTTCATTACAGGCAGATATCGATGTGGATGACATCCTGATCTCCTCACATGGCTTTGGCATTGACGGGTTGATGAATTTCTATGATTATCCGAAATCTGCCTTTCAAAAGGCATTTCTCCATGAAATTTCCAACAAATTTCCTCAATTGGTTAACATGTGTATTCCAACAATTTTTGAAGCTGACAATCATCTGTTGGAAAGTTTTCCTGTTGGTTGGCACCGGGGCATGACGATAACAGCCGGTGGATTTTACGGGCCACAGGGCCGTGAATTGAGGTTAAAACAGTTTATGAGACCTGTTATTGATCAGTTGACTTTGTTTAATTTCAGAGGTCATCGTTTTTGCAATTTTGAAATGGAAACCTCAGCAATTTATGGTTTGGCAAAATTACTCGGTCATCGTGCCATGTCTATCAATGCCATAGTAGCCAATCGTGTTCAAAAAACCTACAGTCAAAAACCTCAGGAAACCATCGACCGGATGATAAAAAATGCATTGGAAGTTATTGTGGAGAAGGATTTGTGATGAATTCAACATCATCATTTTAACGAATCTTATTGAATTATAGCATCCTGGGTCTGCTCCGAAAAGTCCAGTTTGATGATTTCCATTCGTTTTTTGCCCCAACCTACTGACGCTGAAGGTCAGCACAAGATTAAAGGTAAACGATTGATATCCAACAAATTAAAAGTCCCCTTTAAGTGGAATTTTAGAGGGCAAAGACTTTTCGGAGCAGACTCAATCTTGTATACGATAATCATATTTTCTTCAAAATACAAATGAATGATCCATTTTGATTTTATAGTCAAAAACTTTTTACGCTTAATTTATGCTTATGGGATTAAAGAATGGATTTTGCTAATTAAATACCATTCTTTTCATTACTCAAAAATGGCGCCCATGATCATTTCAGTGGCTGATGGGACGAGGAGTTCCAAAGGCTTGACAGATCGTTTTAAGGGAATGGTTTCATTATATGCACTTTCAAAAGCAACTCATTCAAATTTTAAAATATTATTTACTCACCCATTTAATCTGACTGATTATTTGATACCTAATCAGTACGATTGGATTCCAGATGTAACGGAATTGAGCAATTCTGTATGGGATGTCAGGTATAGAGTCCTCAAAAAATATCCGGGTGTAAAAAGAATGTTTAAGGAATTCCCTTAAATAAGCAATATCGTGTATATGCAAAATTATAATTATCTTGAAAAAATAAATAAAAAATTTGGGGAACAATTCGATTTTGCCAGCTTATTTCACGAATTATTCGTGCCGACAAAGCTTCCTCAAGACTAGATAGACCACCACCTTGAAAAAATAGGGAAGAAATATATCTCGTGTACATTTCGGTTTCAATCTCTTTTAGGGGACTTTAAAGAATACCATTTCAGGTCTGCTCCAAAGAGAAAACAAAAGAAATTGATAGAACTTTGTGTGCAGTCTTTGAGGGAATTAATTGAAAAAAATAATTGTCCGGTTTTAGTTACATCTGACAGTACCCGTTTTTTAACGGAAATTAATGGAATTGACCAAGTATATACCATACCTGGAAGAGTGGTTCATATGGATTGTACTTTCGGAGAAAAGCGCGAGGTTTATTTAAAATCATTTGTTGACTTTTTTATGATTGCACATGCTGAAAAGGTTTACATCCTGGGCACAAAAGAAATGTATCCATCCCATTTTCCTTTATATGCAGCAACTATTTATAATAAACCTTTTGAGAGAAAATGGATAGACTGAAATAATAAATCCATTGCTTAATGTGCATTAAAAACAGACGCTTAAATATTTTGAGTGTAACGATAAAGGACAATCAGTATCAGGGAATTTGGTAGTTGAACAGGATAATCCGGTGATAATGTTTTATGTGATCTATTTCGGTTCAGAAAAGATTCGGTTATAAAAAAATATCCTGGCCAGGATAGTCTTTCAGTAATTTTCAAAAAATGTAGGTCAGGAATTTTATTAGAACATTATTTATATCAAAAGACCCTTATGCATAACATAAGAGTCTTTTCTTATTTTTAAGCCTGTTAAAGGCGATTTTGAATTATTTCCCCGGCACCAACTTAAATTCCACTCTTCTGTTCAGGGCTCTGCCTTCGACAGAACCATTGGAGGCGATCGGTCTCGTATCCCCGTAACCTGTATGTGTCATTCTTTGTGAATTCACTCCGCTTCCCGTAAGGAAATCAAAACATGCTTCAGCCCGGTCTTCTGATAATATCTGATTTTTGAATGGGGATCCGGTATTGTCCGTATGTCCGCTGATGGAAAGGTTGTAATCCGGATATTTATTCATGATCTGGACGATTTGCCCAAGAGTTTTATAGGATTCGGGCTTAAGAACCGCCATGCCTGTTTCAAATTGGACAGAACGCATCGCAACATTCAGAGTTTCCTGATCTTCTTTTTTAATCTCAGGACAGCCGTTATTCCAAACCGGACCTGCTGTATTGGGACACTTGTCCAAATGATCCGGCACACCGTCTCCGTCACTGTCAGGACAGCCCTCATAAACCTGCAATCCTGGCTTTTCAGGACATTTGTCGAGATGGTCCAAAACACCGTCTCCATCCCTGTCAGGGCAACCATCCCGGTTAACTTTGCTGCCTCTCGGTGTATCTGCACATTTATCAAGATGATCCGGTACTCCGTCGTAATCTTTATCATCCACATCTACCAAAATGCAACCACTTTCGTCAACAATTGAACCTTTTGGCGTATTGTTGCATCTGTCCATATAATCAGGCACGCCATCACCATCCGTATCAGAAGGGCACCCATCTTTATTGACTGTTGCGCCACGCGGAGTATTGGCACATTTATCCTGGTGATCCGGAACACCATCAGCATCTTCATCTATCGGACAACCATCTTTATCGATGGCAACACCTTTTGGAGTACCCGGACATTTATCCATGACATCAGCAACCCCATCACCATCACCATCCAATACTTTGGTTTCAGGACATCCTTTACTTGAGGATGGTCCGGCAACTTTCGGACAATCATCCAAATGATCAGGGGTACCGTCACCATCTGCATCCGGACAACCATTATGTTTTGGTAATCCTGGTACATCAGGACAAGCATCCATATAATCAGGCACACCGTCTTTGTCTGCATCCGGGCAACCATGGAATTCGGTCAATCCTGCCACTTTTGGACATAAATCCAGATAATCAGGTATACCATCCATATCGGAGTCGATCACAACAGGATCTGTTTTCGTCTTGGTTTTGCTTTTTGATGTATCTTTAGCTTTACCGAACATAAATTTGATCCCTATACCATGATGAAAATTATTTCTGCTTTCTCCCAGACTTAACCTGAATTCCGACTGCCAGTTGATATAAGCCCTTTCATTTACCCTGAAATTGAGTCCCACTCCGACAGGAAACTGCACATTACTGCTTCCACCCAGTTCTTTTGTAAGTCCGGTTCCAGCCAAAATATAAGGTACAAGTTTCATTTTATTATTCAGAAAATGATATTGAGCAATCACATCTCCTCCAAGTATGGTGGTTCTTTTTTGAAACAATGAATCTTTAATCACCCCTACCCTAAGGGGAATTCCAACTTTGATCTTACCGTCAAAGCGATGAAGATATATCAATTCCAGTCCCTGACTATAATCCTTGAAGGTAGCGAATTGACCTCCATTCATCGTTTGGTAATCCAGGAAAATGGTTTTCAAACCGATCTCATGCTGATAGATATCTTGTTGTGAGTTTGCAGTTTGAAACAGGCAAAACCAAATTATAACTACGTAAAAAACTTTATTCATCATGGTACAATTATAAAAATTCAATGCTATGCCATGCAAAAATAGCATATATTATAGTGTTTTCAATACTATCCCAGCAAATTAAGCATAAATAGCGCTTTAAATATGTTTAAAATGCCGGATTTATATTAAGATTCAGATATTTAGTCTTTCGTTACAACAGCATCCAGATTTGTTTGAAGATCCAGTCACCAGAATTAATGATATGATAAAGATATTTAATCATGTCCTATTCCATTGAATTACTCGCCCAGACTGAGAATTTTCAATTCAACCCTTTGGTTGCGCCGCCGCCCGTCAACAGTTGCATTTGAAGCGATCGGATTTCTTTTACCATAGCCTTTATACGTGATTCTGTTAGCATCAATACCTTTTGAGATCAGATATTCTGACACGCTTTTTGCACGTTCGAGCGACAAACGGTCACAGTAATCATCGGGAGGAAGGCTATTTGTATGTCCTCCGATTTCAATGATGATCTTGGGATTCGCATTCAGAAAGTCAAATACCTCATTCAAAACAGGGATGGATGCCTGTGTAATGGTAGTTGAGTCAGGCTGGAAAAACAATTGATTGATCCTGACTATCTGTCCAACCTCAATTTTATCGATTTCCAGTGCCATTTGTTCCGTTTCAGATTCTACTTCAAATGTCAGGCTGCTTATACATCCCATCATGTCGGTCAGTACTGCATTATGCCGTCCTTTTCCCAAACCGGTAGCAGGATTTTTTGATTGTTGCCCGTCGACTTCTAAAATATAACCAGGAGAACCTCCGGAATAGGTGAATTTTGCAGCCATTCTTCCACCTGTACCGTCTTCAATCAATTCATCCAAAACCAATTCAAGTTTTGGAGGATCAGTTAATTGTACCCTTGAATCGATCAATTGATTGTCGCTATCGGTAACGGTTACCCTGTATTGCCCACTCTTTAATCCGAAAATTTGCTGAACATCCTGAGCGCCGTTAGACCAACTGATCCTGTAAGGCGGATGACCGTTTTTGATACTCAGTTTGGCGCTGCCATCAGTAGATTCATGACAGGAAGGAGCTCTCCCGGTCAATACGATTTCCAATGGCAAAGTCGATTTTTCCTTTGGGGGTCTTGCTTTGAAACCCACTGTATACAACCCATTGCCTTCAGTACCTATCCAGATTTTATCATTATCATCTACAGCTAAGGACAGGCATTTTTCGCTGATCAGGCCAAGATCCTGGCCATAGCGTTCAATTTTACCAGTATAGGGATTAAACCTGGTTAATAATTCAGATGCGATCAGGAGCCTTCCTTCTGAGTCCAGGGCGATCGCATTGACTTTTCCTTTTTTCAAGCCATCCTGCAATGCTGCGTCATTCCATCTGTTCCGTTTATTAAAATTTTCAATATTCCACAAACTATTCTCAGCTAAAAGCCATAATCCTTCCTGATTCTCATACACGCTTTCCATAGATTGCCTTTCCCATGACTTCCAGTGATCGTTTTCAATACGAACGACTCCCCTTTTAGTACCAACCCAAAGAATTCCATAAGCATCTTCATAAAGGAAGTTGATCTGGTCAGTAAATAGTTTGGAATTTTTACTTGTATATTTTCTGAAATTTTCCGGATTTTTCAGATTAAACTTGTACAATCCTTTGTCTGTGGCAATCCAGAGAAAATTACCAGAAACCAACATATCACTGATTGAAGCCGTGGGATCATCCAATTGGTGGTTAAGAAAGTCTTCTGTACTGCCAAAATGAGCACCTCCACCGTAATATATCACATTTTGGCCTGGACCGGATGTCAGAGAAACAACAGCATTGCCGGCAAAAACTCTTTTAGCTTCATCTTCAAAGGAATTGATGTAATACATTCCTTTATCAGTACCAAGGTATACCGAACCATCCTTGCGCATGAAAATATCGAAGACAGTAATAGATTCAGGCAAGTCAGGGTATTTTACCAGCTCATAGTTATTTTGGGCTTGAATCAATACTGCAGTGAAAAGAAAAAAACTGAAAATAAGTGGTATGGCACGCATATGAAATGAATTAGCTTCTAAAATATAAATCAAATATAAAAATATTGTGCTTTACTAGAAGAGGAACATGAATTATCTTTTATTTTAATGTGGTTTTCTGTAGTTTGGACTTTAGTATATAAAAAGTTGAATTCATGTATTATTTGGCAGAACTTTGAAGAATTTTGATCTAAGAAATAATGCCACAAAGAATATTTACTCCGTAGAGCTTCATAAATCAATTTACTCTTTGATTCCGGCTCGTCCGGCTCAGGATGTATAATACTCAACACGATACATTTTCTAAACGAAAAATGCCTGATTTCAGTATATATTTTGAGGTCTGCCTCAAACTAAAGATAAAAAAAGAGGGTTCAAAATTTGAACCCCCAAAGTTTGTAATCAAAATCCTTAATTTTCATTCACCCGGGTCAAAACCCCATCGGAATCGAGGACTAATTCAGCACCAGTAAATCCTCTGTTTATAGCTTTGATCTGTGAATTTTTAGCTTGTTCAATGGTTTCAAAACCGCTCAAGATAAAAATAGTCCATTTATCTTTCGACCATTGTTCAATCATGCCAAGGTCTTTTACTTTTTCCACATCGAAATAGAGCGGATTGGAATATGCTGCAAGTCGAACTTTATAACTGCTTTCTACCGCAGGTTTTTCATATTTTGCATTTTTCTGGAAAGAATACCTGGATACCAATAGTTCCAATTCTTTTACATTGAGCATTTCCTCTACCAGAAAGGCGTCTTTAAAACCTTTGCTCCTGACTGTTGACAAAACTTCTTTTGCTTCTGCTTCTCCATAAAAGTAGCCTAATCTGATCTTGAATGCGTTATCCTTTTTGATCCTGTACACATTTCCAAGTTCAATCAAACCATTGTATCTGTCATAATTTCCTTTATCCTGAGTGATTGAGGCTAGCTGAACAAAATAAACACGCATGGTCGTATTGATGATCTCTCCGTATGCAACTCTAACGGCACCTTCCAGTGAAAGATCATCCGGAGCCAATACATTATCCCTGAATCCTACCTGTTCAGACGGACTTGTTTTCATATTTACTGAATTTGGATCGATGAGTGACTCAAGAGAAACGGATTTTGGTAAACTTTGTGCCAGCATTTCATCTTCAGAATTCCGTTGTGATGGTACAGAATAATATAAGTCGTAACCACCCTTGCCACCTATACGGTTGGAGGCATAAAAATATTCAGATCTCTCAGGATCAAAGACAAGAGTGATATCATCACCTAAAGAATTGATCCCTTTTCCCAGGTTTTCAGGCAACGCCCATACGTCGTTCATTTTTGTAGACGTAAAGACATCAAAACCGCCTAATCCCGGATGAAAATCAGAAGAAAAATATAGCACACCATTCACGTAATAAGGAGAAATTTCGTTTCCCGGAGTATTGATATTAGATCCCAAAGATTGTGGGGTTGACCATGCATTTTGTTCAAAATGGATTACATACAGATCAAAATCGGTCTGGTCCCCATGCATGTTGGATGAGAAATAAACTGTATTTACATCTTCACCAAAACAGGCAAAGGCAACAGAATGATTTGTATGATTTACAGGCAAGGCTGTTTCATTGGAAAAAACTCCGTTTTTGTCGACATCTGCAATATATATACTCAGATTTTTTTCATTGCCAATGATCTGTTTGTTTCCGTTCCTGAAATTATTTCTAGTAAAAACAACTTTTGACAGATCTGATGAAAAGTGCAGTGAATGGACTCCTTGCCAGTCTATATTGCCTGATTTCATTTCGGCACTGACCATTGCATTTTTAACATTTCTTGACTGGATCAGGTTCAGTTTATTTCGTTTAAAATTCAGTGGATTGGTTTCTGCCTGATCATTTGTAAAACTGGAGAATACTAAATCATCTTTCCAGAAAGTGGGGCCGAAATCATCACTTTTACTGCTTGGTCTGACCAGAGATACTTCAAACGCATCCCTTTGTCCCATCATTTGAGAGGCAGTTCCAGACATTTTTGCAAAATGCTGAGCTTTTGCCAGATAAGCGGGATCCTCACATTTTTCATAGATTGATTTAGCCTGATCGAATAAGCCCATTGATCTTAAGATATGCCCGTAAGCGATTAAATGCTCAGGTTTGACAGGTTTACCCGATTGCATCATTTGATCATACATTCTTGCTGCACGGACTGACTGATTGGTCAATGCATAAGATGTTGCCAGTTTTTCAAGGATTGCGGCATTATCAGGATACTGTTTTAGTTCCTGAAGGTAGGAATCTATGGCAAGACGGTAAGCTCCCAACTCAAATTGGGTGTCTCCGGATGATTTTTCCTGCGCCAGAACTGCCTGTTGAAAGGAAGTGAAAATGTTAAGCGCAACAAATATAAGTATTACACTTAGTTTTCTCATTTTTAAAGAATTTTGATTAAAAAAACAATATGCACTACAAATATATGAACATATTCACTTATTGAATAGAAATATATAAAAAAAACGTAATATTTAACTAAAAAAAGCTGAAAAACTTAGTTTTTCATGAAATATCATGTATTTTTTCAAATAAGAATACATATAAACATGAAATATCATACTTTTGAAACTGAAATTCAATTCATTCGAACCTAAATATAACAAACTATTCCTCCTAAAAAATATCTACTTTCCTTTACCTTTGAACAACACGAGTAATGTAAAGAAAATGATTTTGATATCAAGACCAAGAGACATATTTTCTATATATAAAATATCAAATTTCAATCTTTGGAGCATTTGATCAATGGTCGAGGCGTAACCATATTTAACCTGTCCCCAG